>SFOK01000128.1 GCA_004552395.1 Bacteroidales bacterium
TTTATATTACTTTTCCTTATGGCTGCTGCAACGTCGTCAACGTCTGCGGGCGCGGAGTCAAATCCCGGGAACTTAGAGACCCCCGCCGACACTGTCACGCTCGGGGAACTCACTGTAACTGCGCTCAAACAGGGCTCGCTGTTCGAGTCGCCATCGGCTTCCTCTCGCATCGGCGCGCCGGAGGTGGAGAGGCTCGACGCTTTCTCCATGAAGGGGATCAGCGATGTGGTGCCCAACTTCTTCGTGCCTGACTACGGCAGCCGAAAGACATCCTCAATTTATGTGAGGGGAATAGGCGCCCGTATCGACCAGGCGGCCGTGGGACTCAATGTGGACAATGTGCCGTTCTTCAACAAGGACGCTTACGATTTCGACCTCGTGGATATAGCTGACGTAGAGATGCTGCGCGGACCGCAGTCGACTCTCTACGGCCGCAACACCATGGCCGGACTTATCAACATCACTACTCTCTCGCCACTCAGGTATCAGGGTGTCAGAGCTCTGGCTGAGTACGGCAGCGGCGACACATGGCGCCTATCGGGCAGCGTCTACACGAAACCGGCCGCCGGCTTCGGCCTCTCGGCTTCGGTGTTCTATACGCGCAGTGCAGGCTTTTTTCTGAATCAATATAACGGCAAGCGAACCGATAAAGAGAATCAGCTCTCTTTCAGGATAAAAGCCGAATGGGAACCGTCGGATTCGTTCTATATTCTCAATACATTCGCTGCGGGCCGACTGCGGCAGGGCGGCTATCCTTATCAGTATATTCCTACGGGCCAGATCAGCTATAACGACACCTGCTTTTACCGCAGAAATTCCCTTAATGACGGCCTCACGGTGCGCTATACTCACGAGCGGCTCACTCTCGTCTCCATGACCTCGCTCCAGTATCTCGACGACCATATGACGCTCGACCAGGATTTCCTCCCCGAGCCATACTTCACTCTCACCCAAAAGCGCCGTGAGCTCGTGTGGACGCAGGATTTTGTGGCCAAGAGCCGCTCGGCGGGCGCATACTCCTGGCTTACCGGCTTGTTCGGTTTCTACCGCAATATGCATATGCAGGCGCCGGTGAATTTCCTCGATTCTGGCATACGGCAGCTCATTGAGCAGCACCGCAACAATGCAAATCCCAACTATCCCATAGCCTGGGATTCGCGTAACCTTCTGCTCGACAGCCATTTCTCCAACCCCGGATTCGGAGTGGCCCTCTATCACCAATCGAAGCTCGAAATGGGCGAGAAGTGGCAGCTCACGGCCGGTCTCCGTCTCGATTTCGAACGCAACGGACTCCGTTACCGCAGCCTTTGCAATTCGGGCTACACGATTTTCCACGGCACCGAAGCCAACGGTGAGCCCAAGCCTTTCCGCCATATCCCTGTCGAGATTGACCAGACAGGGCATCTCCACAGTCATTTCCTGGAACTGCTTCCCAAACTCGCAGTGCTTTACCGGCTGCCCGAGTCGATCGGTCGCAGCAATATCTATGCCTCGGTATCAAAGGGCTACAAGGCCGGAGGCTTCAACACTCAGATGTTCAGCGATGTGCTTCAGCAGCGCCTCATGGGTGTCATGGGCATAGGCGCAAGCTACGATGTGGAGAAGATCCTGAGCTACAAGCCAGAGAAATCGTGGAACTATGAAGTGGGCGCCCACTACGAGTCGTTCGACGGCCGCTGGATCGCCGAACTGTCGGCTTTCTATATCGACTGCCGCGACCAGCAGCTCACCATGTTCCCCGACGGCACAACCACCGGACGCATCATGACCAACGCCGGTAAGACACGCAGCTTCGGCGCCGAGATCTTGATCACGGCCTCCCCCTGGACGCCGCTGACCCTCCAGGCCTCCTACGGCTACACCAACGCCACATTCCGCCGCTTCTTCAACGGCATGAACGATTTCAGCGGCAAGAGGGTACCCTACGCTCCGTCGAATACTCTCTTCGTGGGCGTCTCCTACCTCTGGCTCAAACCCTTCCTGAAAGCGCGGAGCCTGGAGCTGACGGCCGACATGACCGGAACAGGTTCCATCTGCTGGAACGAATCCAACACTCAGAGTCAGAACTTCTACGCTCTGGCCGGAGCCAACCTTTCGCTCGCCTTCGAGCACTTCTCTCTGGCGCTTTGGGTCAAGAATATTTTCGATACCCGATACGATACGTTCTATTTCGTGAGCATGGGCAACGAGTTCCTGCAGCGCGGCAAACCGCGGACCATGGGCGTGACACTGCGCATGAACCTTTAGCGGAATCTATATTGGAATTGCGGAAATAATTAGCTAATTTTGCCGCCCGTACGGCAGAAATAAACCGACATATTGAAAGACAACTAATAATTTTAAACCGATCTTGATAATGAAAAAAATCCTTTATGCAGCCGCAGCATCGCTCCTCATGCTGACAACCGCCTGCAACGATGACAACGATTTCGAGGAGAACACCTACAATCTCGACGTCTCATCCGAGGCCGTGGTGCTCCCCCTGCAGAATTCCGCTGTACAGCCCCGGTTCCTCGCCAACTTCCAGATCCGTGTCTCACAGAATATCTATGAGGGATGGGCCAAGCTCCACAACCAGAGCACTATAACAGTTAACGGCGAGAACCTCAACTTCACATCGCCTGAGACAAAGACCACTGGCAACGCCTACTCTCTGGTAGTGAATCCGCTGCCTTTCGACTCACAGGACGGCCGCAAAATCACAGCCAACGCCGTGTTCACAACGCAGTATTATTACTACAACAACTCCACCGGCGAGGTGATCAAAGACCCCAAACTCACAGCTCAGACCGGCTCGCGCATGATCGCCTCCTTCGCCGTAGGCGACAGCTACGTGATCAAGACCTTCCAGAAGAACACCTTCTTTGCCGGCAAGACAGTCACCACCGTCTCAGCAACAGGCGACAACTATACCAACGACGGTATCCTGTATAACGTCGTATTCGATGTTGTGAACCGCACGGCAACAGTCTTCATGCTCAACGCCAAGTTCAACGACAAAGCGCCCCTCATCAGCAAACTGCGCCTGAGCAACCTCAAACTCGAGCCCACCACCTCCGGATACCGCGTCTATGGAGAGAATATAGTGCCCGAGGTAGCCGAAGGCAACAGCTGGGTACCCAACGACCGCTACAAATTCGACTCCTTCGAGGTGACCACAGCCACAGCTGATCTGACACAGGCCAACATCCGCTACAGCGTAGCCAGTGTCTACAAAGGCAGCTGCCTCGGCTCATACATCTACCAGCTCCAGTCCAGCCAGAACTAACTCCCTGGCCCATAAACGGACTGCCCCGCCATGAGGCTGCGCCTATTTTGACACAGCCTCTCATTTTTATTTCGCCCGAAGGGGTCAATTTTATTTTGCCCAAAGGGGTCAGTCCCGCGTGCCCGAAGGGGTCAATCAAGCGCGCCTTTTCCACTATCTGAGCAATCTGAATAATCGGAGTTCTCAGATTAATCGGAACCGTCTGAGCAATCAGAGGGTCCGGAGTGATCTGAGCCGATGAGGGTCGCAAGTGAGGCGTGGGCGCTGGGTGCAGCGCCCCTACCTCGTTGATATTCCGGTACATACAAAATCAGATTTGGCAGAACGCCTCGGAATCTTCAATGGATCCCGGGGCTTCCTTTTCGCAGAGGGCTTTCCTTTTCAGCTATCTGAGGGCGTTCTTTTGGCAATGGGCTTCCCTTTTCAGCAATTTTCCGGGGCTCTCTTTTTGCAGCAGGCTTCCCTTTTGGGGCTATTTGAGGACTCTCTTTTGGCGGCAGGGACTCTTTAGTTCCGGCGGCTTTTGCATCCGGTTGGGAGGTCGTAAGTTGCTTTGATGGCTGCAGCGGTCTGTAAGTGATTGTTCCCGGTTATGACGGAGGCAAAGGTTGTCAAACTGAAAGCACGGTGACTGCGGAGTTTGCACAGGTTCTTAAATTTTGTGAAATTTTG
>SFOK01000129.1 GCA_004552395.1 Bacteroidales bacterium
TTCGATGTGAAGAAGATCACAGCGATGAAGACGAACAGAGGCGAGAACTGGTTGGCAAAGTAGGGGATGAAGCTGATAAAATAGTCGAAGATAGTTTCCTTGAAAGGCGCTCTGAGAAAAGCGTCCATCTTCTCGTTAATGTCGAACATCACCACAATGGCCATGATCAGGAGGATAGAGAAGAAGTAAGTGCCCAGGAATTTCTTGATGACATAGCGGTCGAGGGTCGACGGGAACGGATGTCGGCCTCTGCTGAGGCGCGTCTTCCGTGCGCCGTCCTTCCGCGGCTTCGTGGTCCTTCTCTTGCCGTCCTTTTTCGGATGCAGACAGATGCTCCTGCGCTTCTTCTCGGCCTTCGATTCGGTTTCTATGATGATGCTTTCAACCATTGTCGTTTCGGTAGATGAATCAGTTAGAGCCGGCGTGTCACATTCTCGAGCATATGCCGCTTCCAGACCTTGAAATCGCCCTCCACGATATGTTTGCGGGCTTCTCCCACGAGCCAGAGGTAGAACGCAAGGTTATGCACCGAAGCTATCTGCATGGCCAGAATTTCGTTGGCCGCGAAGAGATGTCTTACGTAAGCCTTGGAGTAAACCTCGTCGACCCATGCGGCGCCTCCTTCGTCGAGAGGCGAGAAGTCGTCGGCCCATTTGCGGTTGCGCATGTTCATGATGCCGTTGCGGGTGAAGAGCATGCCGTTGCGGCCGTTGCGCGTAGGCATCACACAGTCGAACATATCTACGCCGCGGTCGATACCCTCAAGGATATTTGCCGGAGTCCCGACACCCATGAGATAGCGGGGGCAATCCTTGGGCAGTATCTCGTTGACTATCTCGATCATCTCGTACATTTTTTCCACGGGCTCACCCACGGCGAGACCGCCTATGGCGTTGCCGTCGGCCTCGAGCTCCGCGATGCGCGACGCTGCCTCTCTGCGCAGGTCGGGATAGACGCAGCCCTGCACTATAGGGAACCAGCTCTGATAGTAGCCATAGTGTCCTTCGGTCTCTTTGTAGCGTTTCCAGCCGCGGAGGAGCCAGCGCTGCGTCAGGTCGAGCGATTTGCGGGCATAGGCATAGTCGGCGTCGCCCGGTGTGCACTCGTCGAGCGCCATCATGATGTCCGAACCTATGACGCGCTGAATATCCACCACATTCTCAGGAGTGAACAGATGGCGGCTGCCGTCGATATGGCTGCGGAACTTCACGCCTTCGTCAGTGAGTTTCCTTATGTCGGAGAGCGAGAAGACCTGGAAGCCGCCGCTGTCGGTGAGGATAGGGCGCTCCCAGCCGTTGAATTTATGGAGACCTCCGGCCTTCTCGAGTATGTCGAGGCCGGGACGGAGATAGAGGTGATACGTGTTGCCCAGGATGATCTGCGCCTTTATGTCGTCGCGAAGTTCCCGCTGATGTACAGCCTTGACAGAGGCCACCGTACCCACCGGCATGAATATGGGAGTGAGCACCTCGCCGTGGTCGGTAGTAAACCGTCCGGCGCGGGCGTCGGTATCGGGAGCTGTTGCTTCAATCTTGAATTTCATGTTGAAAAAAGAGTATGGCCGGTCTCCGCTTCCGGGAAACCGACTGCAAAGATAGCAAATAATCGCGACATTGCCACTCTTCGCTTTGCGTACTTGCCCATACGAACGCGCTAAACGTCTCTAAACGTCTCTAAACGGCGATACGGGTCACCTCGTCCACGGAATCTATTTCGGAAATATGGAGAATTATGTCGTTCAGTTCCCGACTGGAATGGACGTCGAAATCGAGGCGAAGCTCGAAGAGATTATCCTCCGTGCGGGTATTGATGGAGCGAATTAGCAGCTTGTAGCGGTTCGTGATGGCATCTATGATGTCGCGCAGAAGATGATAGCGGTCTACACCCTTGATCAGTATCGTGGCGGGGTAGAGAATACTCGGGTTCTCCTTGAAGTCCACTTCCACAATGTCGTCGCCCCGCTGCGAGGCGCGGCTGATTGCCTCGCGGCAGTTGCGCTTATGGAGCGTGACGCTTCCGTCAGGGTTTCTGAAGCCGACCACTTCCTCGCCAGGTATGGGATGACACTTGCCGCAAAGGGTATAAGGGACCTTGGGCAGCGTGTCGAAGTATGTGCGCAAAGCCGTGCGTGCCTTGTAGGTCATGGCCGAGTCGAGCCATTCCGGAAGCGGACGGGAGTCGCCGGATGTGAATATCTCCACCACATCGCCTCGGTGCAGCTCCGTGCGCATGGATGCGAGCCTACCCGAGATTCGGGCATATTTGGCTTTCATTGCAAGCTCTTCGCCCACCTCGAAAGCGAAATCTGTCGCAGTGGCTTTCTGAGGCAATATCACCGGTTTGCCTTTGGGCGTGAAAGTCATTATGTCGTCATTATAGAACGAAGTGACCACATTCTCTATGAACTTGCTGTCCGAGGGGTGCTGGCTTATGTCACGGAGAATTCCGCGGAACTTGCCGAGCCATTGCTTTATGGAGTTGCCGTCTTTTCCCGCCATGGCACCGTATTGCGACTCTTCCATCATGTTTTCCGAAAGGATATGCACCTCTTCCCAGGTGCCGGCGTCGGAAAGAAGTTTCACATGAAAACTGCGGTAGCCGTTCTCCTTCGGCGAGTCGATATAGTTTGAAATGCCGCCCGGTTTTTCCTTGAAAATATCGGTAAGCGCGGCATAAATGCGGAGAGCCATGGACTTTTCCGATTCGCCCTCCATGGGAATGAATATGATGTTGACCAGATGCCGGTATTTCAGGTGATAATAATCGTCGCCGTATTTCTTCATTTTGCGGTAGAGAGAATACGGCTGGCGATACTCAACCTCGATGCGTGAAGCGAGTCCGCAGTTGTCGAGATGGTTCTGTATCTTCCGGGTGAATTGCTCCAGCGCCACACTCTTGCGCCGTTTGTCTTCCTCCACGCGCTCCATGAACTCGTCGAACTCATCGGGACATCTGTAGCGGAAAGACAGGTTCTCGAGTTCCGTCTTCACCTTGTAAAGGCCAAGGCGAGTGGCGAGCGGCGCATAGAAATAATCGGTCTCGCCGGCTATCTTCATCTGTTTGTCAGGGCGCATCGACGAGAGTGTGCGCATATTGTGGAGACGGTCAGCGAGTTTTATCAGTATGCCACGAATGTCGCCTTCCATGGCAGAGAGCATCTGTTTGAAATTGTCGAGCTGTTTCGACATCTCGTATTTTTTCTTGTCAGGCTTGGTCACGGCCCTGACAAGCGACTCTACATCTTCGCCGAATTTCTCGCGTATCTCGCTGAGCTCCACCGGTGTATCCTCCACCACATCGTGCAGGAATGCCGCTATGACTATATTTACATTCAGGCGCAGCTCGATGGCAGCTATGCGCGCCACAGCCACCGGATGTATGATATAGGGCTCGCCTGTACGCCGTTTTTGGTCCTTGTGGGCTTCGCGGGCGAACCGGAAAGCGAACCGCAGGCGCTCCATGTCGGCGGCAGACGTGCGTGACTCCATGGCCGCGAACACCTCCTCGGCACGCTCTTCGATACGCATTTCTTCGACATGTGCGGGTTCTCCGCAGGGATACGCCGCCTGTTCCCTCTCTGTTGCGACAGGAAGCATGCGTTCGGAACCCTCGTCGGGGAAGTGCGTTTTATTCTCTTGCGGTGTGGCGGTCGGGCTGTTGAGATTCTTGGAGTCCATAGCGAAAGGTTAAAACTTATGCAAAAATAGTAAAAGATGCTTAAAGCGGCAAATCCCCGCAAGAATAAATTCAGCGTTACAACACGTTAATGGGTGCGCAGACGGGTGATGTATCGGAAATGTTGCGCATCCATTGGCTGCAAGATCACGGGCGGAGAACTATCAAACCCTCGGAATTGTTATATTTTATTGGATCATCCTGTGCATGACGCGCCTGATCGCCAAGCAACTAACCCGTTAATCTAATGTCGCAAAGAATT
>SFOK01000130.1 GCA_004552395.1 Bacteroidales bacterium
CAACACAACCAAGCAAACACGGGCCCGGGATCTCCTGGGCCTGATTTATTAAGGAGGAACCCACATGCAAGGAAAATTAGCACTTGTAAACCCGATCAAGATCGACGGCAAGAACGTCAAGCAACTCAAGTACGACACCAACGAGATCACGCCGGAGCTTTATGCTGAGGCGGAGACCAGAAAGGCAAAAGCCGGACATGCAAACGGCAACAGATCCGGAGCGATTGAGCTCGACTACCCGTTCCACTTATACCTCGGCTTCGCTGCCATCCTGGCAGTCAATGAAGGCTACACATTCGAGGATGTTGAGCGAGTAAAAGGCCGTGACATCATCGAGATAAGTGTGATCGGGCGAAATTTTATTATGAAGTCGGAAGGATCAGAGGGCGAGACCTCCGACGAGCAATCAGAGACTTCGCCAGAGTCTACCACACAAGCGTAACAGAGATCAGTCAGAAACGCCTAACTGACTTCCTGATCCAATACGCAGAGGCGGCCGAGGATCTGGCTGCTGAAAACAAGAGAATACAGCAAAAACGAAACCAAATGCGCGGCAAAGGAAAGGGCCGCCATAGTAAATATTTTTAACCGGAAGGAGGTGGCACTGTGGCAAAGAGCAACACACTCCAGGCAATCGTAGAAATTGCCGGAACTCTGAGCCCTACGCTCGAAAAAAGTATCGGTGGCGTCGTTGATAAACTCGACGGCATCAATGTCAAAGCCCTGGCCGTCGGTGCGGCCGCTGGAGGCATCGCAATCGCAACTACGAAGGCGGTATTTGAGGCCGGCAAAGCTCTCACAGAGCTCGGCGGCGAGTTTGACAAGGCATACGACTCGATCAGGATCGGAACCGGAGCAACGGGCGAGGCGCTCGAAGCCCTCGAGGACGACTTCCAGGCCGTGTACTCTGCAGTACCGACCACCATGGAGGACGCGAGCCAGGCGATCGCAGACTATAACACAAGGCTCGGACTGACTGGCCCGGCTCTACAAGGAATATCAACACAGGCGATCCAGGTCGCTGACATGCTCGGCGAGGATCTCGGCAGCGTTATCGAGGAGTCGTCCCAGGCCTTCCAGGCGTGGAACATCGACGCGGACGAAATGGGGAACAAAATGGACTACGTTTTCAAGGCTTCCCAGTCCACCGGCGTAGGCTTCACTGACTTGATGGCAGACGTCCAGAAGTTCGCGCCACAGATGCAAGAAATAGGCTACTCATTCGAGGAGACCACCGCCCTCCTGGGCCAGCTCGACAAAGCCGGTGTAAATGCTGACGAAGTTATGAGCGCGCTGAAAAAGTCGGTCGGAGTTCTGGCAAAAGAAGGACTAAGCGCAAGCGAAGGCCTGGCCAAATATTCCGAACAGATCAAGAACGCCGGAAGCATGACAGAGGCGACCACAATCGCGTCGGAGATCTTCGGATCGAAAGCAGCGTCATCAATGGCGGCAGCTATACGAGACGGAACCCTATCGGTCGCAGATCTGACTGCAGAGCTGGAAGGCTCAAGCGAAACAATAAACGGATGCGCCGGCGACACGTATGACTTCGCGGAAAAATTGCAGCTATTCAAGCAGCAAGCTCAAGTCGCGTTTGAGCCACTTGCGAGAACTTTGTTCGACTCACTCAATGAGCTCATGCCAATCGCAGCGGACTCCATGACTCAGCTCATGCCAATCCTGGGGCAACTAGCCCAGGCAATCATCCCGATCGTGCAAGATCTGGTACCTCAGATCGCTCCACTTCTCACGCAACTGATCCCGCCGATCGTAAGCATGGCCGGCGTACTCGCCAGCAGCGTGATCCCGCCGATCGTGGAAATTGTGACCAGCCTGATCCCGGCAGCGATCTCCATCGTGAGCGCGCTCATGCCAATAATTCAGGTATTGATCGAGACCGTACTCCCGATCCTGGTGGATATTATCCAGCAGATCATCCCGCCGGTCGTTCAAATCGTGACCGCTCTGCTGCCCGTGATCCAGCAATTATTGACCGCCCTGGCTCCTATCGTGACGCAGCTTTTCACAGCCCTGAGCCCCGTGCTCGCGGCAGCCGGACAACTGATCTCGACGCTCTTGCCACCGGTGATCTCACTGATCCAGACGCTAATGCCTATAATTACCACCGTTGCCTCTATCATATCGACCGTTCTGACAGTTGCAATCCAGGGGCTCATGCCGGTGATCGAGGGCGTGATCTCCGTGGTCGGCACTATCGCCTCTGTATTCGAGGCCGCCTTCTCCGGACTGGTCGGCATCGTAAAGACGCCAATCAATGCGATCATCGGCCTGGTGAATAAAGCGATCGGCGCGATCAATTCGATCAGCATCGACGTCCCGGACTGGGTGCCAGGTCTAGGAGGCAAGCACTTCGGGTTTAGCATACCGACGATACCAATGCTGGCAACTGGAGGCTTCACGGACGGCGTATCAATCGCCGGCGAGGCTGGCACCGAGGCCGTGATCAGCTTCGACCAGGCATACAGATCGGCCAATATCGGCTACTGGATGGAAGCCGGCAAGATGCTCGGAGTCCTGGGACAAAACCAGAACACGACAACGAGCTCGCTGGCTGGCCAACTCCTAGCGCTGGACGACTTCTCGCTCTCCGAACTTGCAAGCGAGAACAACACCGTCGTCTACGACTTCTCAGGTATGAGCTACAACCCGACCGTCAACACAACCGGAGACGGACCGGACATCATGGCGCAGCTCCGAGAGGCTGGCCAGGAGTTCTTTGACTGGCTCGAGACCTGGATCAGAAGAAAGGAGCAGACCGCTTATGGCTACTAAGTATTACAAATACACAACCAAAGAGGGCGACACGTTTGACATGATCGCCCTCAACTTCTACGACGAGGAAAAGATGGCGACGACCATCATCGAAGCCAATCCGGACTACTCTGACGTGATTATTTTCGACGCTGACGTCGAATTGATCATACCTATCGTGGAGGATGTTGACGGCATAGAAACAACGCCACCATGGAGGAGGTGATCCGGTGGCCGAGAAATTAACATACAACGGTAAGGACATCACCGCAGACGTGACAGTGATCGCGGCAGCGGCCGACCTATACGCCGGATCAGAGCGCTCCGATGTCCTGGAGCTTCACTTTCCTGAGGACGAAGCCTGGACGACATGGAGGCCACAGATCGACGATGTTATCACCTATCAACGCGACGGCCTGAACACTGGCCGCTTGTTTATATTCGACCAGGAATTGACAAGCGGTGGCCACGTACTATATGCAACAACCACACCGACGGACATGCGCGAGATCCCAAGGACAAAAGCCTGGGAGTGTGCTCACCTGAGCCAGATCGGTGGGGAAATTGCAGCAAGGAACGGCCTGAGCTTCGAGCTAATAGGCGTAGACGACAACTACTTCGAGTATATCAAGCAAGAAGTAGAAAGCGACGCGGCCTTCCTGGCCAAACTTGCAATACTTGAGGGCGCTGCCCTGGTCGTATTCGACGGCCGGATCATAATGGCCAAAGAAAAGGAACTGGAGGCAGCGGATCCGGTTGCGGAACTAGACACAAACGGCGCTTTTGTCGAGTTTTTTGATAATTCGGCCAAAGCATACGGATCGGCATTGATAAGCGTCGGCCAATTCAAAGGCGCGTACACAGCAAACAATGGGGCTGCCAGAAAGCTCACGGAAAAACCCGGGAACCTCCAGGCATCCAGCAACGCCGAGTGTATGATTTATGCGTCCGGGCTTCTCAGGCATAAAAACAAGGGCCTCACCGGCCTGAAAATGACAACCACACTCTCCCCGGAAATACCGGCCGGAGTTACATGCACCCTGGGCGGATCCTCAGTGCCTAAGGGATGGACCGGGACATTGTTCGTGCATCACGTAAGGCACGAGTTCCACAAAAACCAGAGCACGATATTCCTGAGGAAACCACTGGAGGGATA
>SFOK01000131.1 GCA_004552395.1 Bacteroidales bacterium
TACAAGAACAATCAGGCTGCCAACTTCTCGCTTCAGGTAGGTCCCAACATCGGTAACGTACAGCCTGAGTTCAAGTTCTCAGACAGCCACGATGGCACATGGCAGACAGTCGATATGCCTGTAACCGACATTCTCGACCAGTATGTAAACACAGACGAGGAGACAGTTGAAATCATGTTCTTCCGCAACTGGACAGACGTGAACCTCTGGGGTGCACTTGCAGTTGACGGTGTAGTTGACGGCGGTAGCTACGCACTCGCTGACATGTACTACTACACAGATAACTACACTAATTCAGTCAACGGCATCGAGGCTGAGGGAAATGTTGTAGCAGAGGATTACTATTCATTCGACGGCAAGAAGCTCGCTGAGGCTCCCCAGCAGGGTCTCTATCTCGTAAAGAAAACTTTCGAGAACGGCGCTGTCAAGACTCTCAAAGTTGCTAAATAATCGTAGCCAACTCTGAACAAACACCTATAAAGGGGCAGGGGATTACCTCCCTGACCCCTTTTTTTACTTAGTTTCTGATTGAATAATCTCTCTTACCCAATACCCCGATTTTAATTTATGAAAAAATCACTTTTGCTCCTTTCCGCCGCACTTATCGGCGTCTCCGCCGCCGGTTTCGCACGCAGCGAAAAACGCGGCTACAGTGTCAACTCCATGATGGAGGTCGATTACGCGGCTCTTGAACCCGGTGCCCGCTGGTTCTACGACTGGGGTGCCAATCCTCCCAGCGACGAGGGCCCCACTTTCATGAATTTTGACCTCGAGTTCTGCCCCATGGTCTGGAACACCAACTACAGTGTCGAGACTCTCGACGCCATGTACGCCAAATACGGCAGCCACGTGAAATATGTGCTCGGCTACAATGAGCCCAACTTCACCGACCAGGCCCACCTCACACCCCAGCAGGCAGCGGCCGACTGGCCCCGCTTCCAGAACTGGGCGCTCAGCAAAGGTCTCAAGATCGTGAGTCCCGCCGTCAACTGGAGCGCCTGGCAGCAGTATAACGATCCCGTCACCTGGCTTGAGGAGTTCTTCGACCTCCTTCCCGACAAAGGCGCCAACATCGACTATGTGGCCTGTCACTTCTATGTGCCTACCGCAGAGTCGCTCATGGGCAATGTGGAGCGTCTCAAAAAATTCGGCAAACCTATCTGGGTCACAGAATATTGCGCCGCTTCCGGTTCAATCTCCAACTCCGCCACAACTCAGATGACATATATGCTCCATACCCTCAAGGCACTTGAGCAGGATCCCGACGTGTTCCGTTACGCTTGGTTCATGGCCCGCACCGGCAACACCAGTTGGGATGCCATCAACCTTCTGCAGCGCTTCCCCAACCAGGGTAACCTCACTCAGCTCGGCTACGCCTTTACTTATATGTGGGACTTCCCCGTGGATTTCTACCACAATCCCCTCGAGGCCTTCCGTGCCGTAGATTTTTCGTCCATGAACGGCATTCAGGTAGCGGCTATTCCGGCCGAAATGCCTCTTGCCGACGAATATAAGATCGCTGTCGATGACCTTGGCAACGGCGCCAAGAACGAATATGTGGAGTATCAGGTCGAATTCGCTCAGGCCGGTACCTACGATCTCGACATCGTGGCCGGCATACGCTCCAACACCTCCATCGAGCTCTACTGGAACGGCCAGAAAGCTCTCGACCTTCAGCCCCTCGAAGGCACAGGGGGCGTCGGCAAGTATGCCTCCCGCAAGATTTCCGGTGTCAACATCCCCGTAGCCGGCAAAGGTGTCCTGCGTGTGGTTCCCAGCCGCTCCATGCAGCTCTCGCAGCTTAAGTTCACCCGCACAGGCGATGCCGGTGTAGAGTCGATCAACGGCGACAACGCTCAGGACTTCACCGTGGAGGGCAACACCATAGCAGGCGCAGGCGTAGAGGTCTACACACTCTCCGGCCTGAAAGTAGCTCCCGAGAATCTGGCCGCAGGTATCTATCTGGTCCGCCAGAACGGCAAAGTAAAGAAAGTCCAGATCCTCTGATCCGGATTCCGCAATTCCGGGAATCCCCGCGAAATCTCCGGGGAATCCCGCGAAATCCCAAAATATTCCATATTCCGAAGCCGGAGGCCCCCGAGGCCCCGGTTTTTTAATACCCGCACCTATCCCGGCGCCCTCGGTTCGCCGCTGCGGGTCCTCCCTCCCGGGTCTGAACCGGCCCTGCGGATACGGTAAAAACCGAAAATCCGCTTGCCTTTTTTTGCTTTTTTAGGTGTTTTTCGGCCTCTCCTTAAAAAAATTTTAAGGAAATTTTAGCCTAATTTTTACCTTATTTTTGAGATAAACATCAGAAAATCAGGTACCATTATTTTTTGAGGTTTACTTCGGACGTCCGGGGGGCTTGCATAGTTTTTAGGATTTATTAACTTTGCACCTGATTATGCTGTTCTCAGTCAATCGTATGTCGTCGGTGCAGCGGCGTTCCGCAGCTTAACCCGAAAGCCCGGATTCCCGCAGCGCGGCGCACAAGAGAAGATTCGAAATTGGACAATATATATTCCCGTGGCCACCAGGCAGAGCCACAAAAGCTGCACTTAATTCGCGTGATGTCCGGCATAAACGCAGCCGCATCACCGCCACCGCTGACCCCCGGAAGCTCCCTTGCCGCTTCCGTCCTGATGATTTAGATATACACTGAGGGCGAATCCTTTTCGGAGAACTCTTTTCCCGTGAGCCGAAGTGTGTGCGTGTCGGTGCAGAAATCTGCCGCACGTAAAGGCAAGCAGTGCGCCACAAGGCGCTGATCACCTACCAAAAACCTGAAACCAAACTAAAGTTTAACCTAAATACAACAAAATGAAGAACCTGACAAAAGCAAAACGCGTCAGCAGTCGTTTCATGATGCTGCTGGCCGCATTCTGTTTCTTCTCCGTTTCTGCCCTCGCGCAGGGATGGACCACGACGGGTACTGTTGTCGATGAGTCCGGCGAACCGATCATCGGCGCTTCCGTCATGGAGGAAGGTACAACCAACGGCGCCTCGACCAACATCGACGGCCAGTTTACCCTCCGTGTTAAGCCTAATGCCAAACTCGTAGTTTCGTATGTAGGTTGTCTGGCACAGACCATCAATGCCGTCAACGGCAATGTGACTGTGACAATGCACACTGACACCCAGACACTCGACGACCTCGTAGTGATCGGCTACGGCGTGCAGCGCAAGAGCGACGTCACCGGCGCTATCGCATCGGTGAATACCGCCGACATCGAGAATCGTACAATCACCAACCCCCAGGCTGCCCTCACAGGTAAGACTTCGGGTGTGCAGGTTGTGACTCCCTCGGGTGCTCCGGGTTCCGCTCCTTCTATCCGTGTGCGCGGTTACTCATCCAACTCCGACCTTTCGCCTCTGTATGTTGTGGACGGTATCCGTCTGAGCGACATCTCCGGTATCGACCCCGCCGACATCGAGTCGATGGAGGTTCTTAAGGATGCCGCTTCCGCCGCTATCTACGGTGCCCAGGCCGGTAACGGTGTTGTCCTCATCACCACCAAGAGCGCCAAACGTGCCGAGAAGGGTTACGGTACAATCCGCTACGACTTCCAGTACACCAACCAGTTCTTCGGCCACACACCCAAGATGCTCAACGCTTCAGAGTACAGCACCTATATGCAGGAGGCCGGATTCTACACAGCAGCCGACATCACAAACCTTGGCTGGAACGGCACTACCGACACAGACTGGTTTGACGTGGCTTTCGCTCACGGCGACATGTTCAAGCACAATGTGACTTTCGAGGGCGCCAACGAGCGTGGTTCTTTCTATGGTAGCGTAGGTTACGTGACCAACAACGGTCCTGTACGCGGCGACAATGATGTCTACAAACGTCTCACCGGTACTATCAACGCTGACTACGACATCA
>SFOK01000132.1 GCA_004552395.1 Bacteroidales bacterium
GCGCCCAATTTCTTTATAATAGCAGGCGGGAGGCAATCATGCGGGCAGCAGATTGTCTCCCGCTTAGCGTTTGTTTGATATTTTTTGGGTAAACAAGCTTTTAGATTATCCGAACGGCGTAATCGTTTTAGGGTATGCAATGAGCCTGAGAATATTGGTCAGAGGATGGGTGCGAGGAGTCGGACTACGGATTCGGCGGCTCTGAGCAGCCGCGGACGGCCGGACCATTTGGTGAGCGTTAGCAGTTCCGATTGCTCGGCGTCGAGCAGGAACTGACGTTTCATGCGCGAGGTGACTTCGCTGTCGTAGAGCAGGAGGTTACATTCAAAATTGTGCTCGAAGCTGCGGAAGTCGAAATTGGCAGAGCCTGTGGTGCAAAAATCGTCGTCGACCATGAGATTCTTGGCGTGGAGCATTCCGGGTTTGTAGAGATAGACCTTGATGCCGGCAACGAGACACTGGCTGATGTAGGAGAACGACGCGAACGACAGGAGGCGTGAGTCGCCTTTACGGGGGATTATGATCCGGACGTCCACTCCAGCCAAAGCGGCGTTTTGCAAGGCTTTGAGCAGGAAGTCTGTGGGGAGGAAATAGGGTGTCTGCAGATAAATGGATTTCTTGGCGGAGAGGATGGCGCGCATGAAGAGCATGGCTATGTTTTCCCAGCGGTCCGTGGGGCCGGAACTTATCAGCTGCGCCGGTATGCGGAACGGCATGAGCTGCAGGTCCATCTCCGGGATGGTGATGGGTGCCACATCTTTCTTGGCTTTGAGGAAATTCCAGTCGATGGAGAACTGATAAAGCATGTCGAGCACCACGGGGCCTTCGACTCTGACGTGAGTGTCGCGCCACACCTCTTTGCCACCTTTGCTGAGGCCCGTGATGTAGCGGTCGGCGATATTCATGCCTCCGATATAGCCCACCGTGTTGTCTATGATCACGATCTTGCGGTGGTTGCGCCAGTTGACTCTGTTGGCGAACTGCGGGAAACTGACGCGGAAGAATGGGTGCGCGTGGACACCGGCCTCGCGCATGGATTCGAAGAAGCGTTTGCGTGTGGAGAAAGAGCCCACATGGTCGTAGAGAACGCGGACCGTCAGGCCGGCGCGGGCTTTCTCTCTGAGTATGTCGGCGATCTCGTTGCCCAGTTCGTCGTCGGCGAAGATGTAGTATTGAAGGTTTATCGAATGTCGGGCGGCGCGCAGGTCTTCTTTGAGCTGACTGAATTTATCGCTGCCGTAGCTGAAAATCTCGATGTTTGTGGCGTAACGGAGCTGAAAGCCCGACACCGACTCGGCCAAAAGCGCCATGTTGCGGTTGTCGGGTATGAGGCAGTTTGGGTCGACAAGTCCAATCCGGCGTCCCTCTTTGCCCAGGAGCCGTTTGCGGGAATGGCGCGAGATCATGTGCACATTCTTCAGTGAGCGACCGAAAAAGAGATAAATGATCAGACCGAGTACTGGCAGGAAGATCAGCGCCATCACCCAAGCCAAGGATTTTATGGGGTTGCGGCGCTCCGACATCACTACCACAATGCAGCTGAGTATAGTGACGGCATAGAGTATGATTAGGACCGTATAGATCCAGGAAGCATACTGGGAAAATATCATGGTTCCGGTCATTTATTCTGCCAAATTACAAAAAAAATCCGACATTGAGAAATTCCGGGAAAAATTGTTAATTTTGTGGTCGGAAAAAGCAGTAATATGGCAGAAAACGACGATAACGGGCGCGGGCAGTACCGCCGCTACAGGAAGAGCAACCAGGATGAGAGCCGTCTTCGCGACGACGCTACGGCGAAGCTGCCGCCTCAGGCCACCGACATCGAAGCCACTGTTCTCGGCGCGCTCATGCTCGAGAAAGACGCTTACTCAGAGGTGAGCGACCTTCTTGTGCCCGAAAGTTTCTACGATCCCAAGCACCGCAAGATCTACGAGGCCATATTCCAGCTCGGTACCAATCAGCGTCCAATCGACATGCTCACGGTCACAGAGCAGCTCCGCGCCAACGGCACACTGGAGGAGGTGGGGGGCGCCATAGCCGTCTCCGAGCTTACGAGCAACGTGCTCTCGGCGGCCAATGTGGAGTATCACGCCCGCATAATAGCGCAGAAATATCTTGCGCGGCGCCTGATCACTTTCGCCTCCAAGGTACAGACCGACGCTTTTGACGAGGCCAACGATATAGCCGAGCTTCTGGAGCAGGCCGAAGGGAAGCTGTTCGAGATATCGCAGCAGCAGCTCAAGCGCGAGGTAGTGCAGGTGGATTCCGTCATAGCGCAGGCCATGCGTCAGATCGAGATAGCCTCGCAGCAGAAGGGGGGTATATCCGGCCTGGCCACAGGGTACCGCGAGCTCGACAAGATGACCTCCGGATGGCAGCCCTCAGACCTTATAATCATAGCGGCGCGTCCGGCCATGGGCAAGACTGCTTTTGTGCTTTCCATGGCCAAACAGATGGCGATGGACCTCAACATACCTGTGGGGGTCTTTTCGCTTGAGATGTCGAACGTGCAGCTTGTGAACCGTATCCTGTCCAACGTCTGTGAAGTGAAAGGCGAGACTATCCGCAGCGGCCAGCTATCCGACTCGGAGTGGGACCGCCTCAATTCCAGGGTGAAGAATTTCTACGGCGCGCCGCTCTATCTGGACGAGACGCCCGGTCTCTCGATCATGGAGCTGCGTACGAAAGCGCGCCGCTTAGTGCGCGAGCACGGCGTGAAGGTGATCATAATCGACTATCTGCAACTCATGAACGCCACCGGCATGAAGTTCGGCAGCCGCGAGCAGGAGGTGAGCATGATCTCACGTTCGCTCAAGGCACTGGCCAAGGAGCTCAACATACCCGTCATAGCGCTATCGCAGCTGAACCGAAGCACCGAGTCGCGCGACGACAAGCGCCCCGTGCTCAGCGATCTCCGCGAGTCGGGCGCCATAGAACAGGACGCCGACTTCGTGGCTTTCATCCACCGCCCGGAATACTACAGCCGTTCGGGAGAAGACAAGGCCGGCAACGATATCCGGGGTCTGGCCGAGTTCATCATAGCCAAGCACCGCAACGGCCAGGTAGGCACCGTGCAGCTGCGCTTCACTTCCGAGTTCGTGAGGTTTGAGAACTGGGACGATGCCCGGGCCACCGTGCAGGAGATTACCGTGCGCAGCCGCATGAACCGCGACAAGGGGGCCGAGCCTTTCGGCGCACCGCAGGAGGGCGCTCCCGCCGATTCGCCCTTCACCGGCTTCCCTGACGGCGGCGTCTCGCCCTTCGGACCCGGCGCCGACGGCACCAACCCCGACATAATGCCGTCGCCCGGCAGCAGTCCGCTGCCGTTCTGACCGTCCCTCCGCTCCGTATCCCCGGACGCCTTCCGAGAGGTGCCGAGCCTGTGAACCAAATCCCTCCGGCCGGTGTTGTTCTGTTGTGTCCGCCGCACGAAGCGGAGCAGGACGCGCTTATTTATCCATTTGCAAATTATTCACAGATACTATGGAAGAGAACACAGCAATGAACCGTCATGAACGCCGCGAGGAAGAACGCGATGAGCTTAAGGAGTTGAAACAGCAGGAACAGAGGGCCTGGTACCGCACCGGCCGCGTATGGCTTTGGATCGGTGTGACAGTATGTGTGGCGCTGCTTCTTTATTGGATTATCTTTATCGGAATCTGGGACGGTCCTAACCAGTAATTGCGCTTGCAACGGTCTGAATATCAGACGTTAGGAGCTTTGGCGCGAGGAAATTGACCGATTTGTTTGCGTAAGAACGAAAAAAAGTGTATCTTTGCGGAGCTTTTTGACGAAAGCGCCGACCGTGTCGGAGCAGGCCTCCGGTGCGCGACGACCTTTTTCAAAACAAAGTAACCATATTAT
>SFOK01000133.1 GCA_004552395.1 Bacteroidales bacterium
AGTGAAAGTAAAAATTTCTTCATAAAGATATAGAGTTATAAATTAATAAGATCCGTAGAGATAGGCTGTCGAGACAGCGGGTGCGGGGACTTTTGGTCTCTGCATCCGGCGCCTCCGGGTTATATATCTTCTTTTATTCTGAACATCAGGGATGTCGCAAGTGTTCAGCTTCGTCTCTCATGGAAGTGTCGGTATCAGGCTGCAAATATAGTAAAGAATTCTGATATTTCTAAATCATTTGCGGGATTTCAAATATATCTAGTAATTTTGAACCATGAAACCGGAAAAAGTCATAATCACAATCCCCGATATGGACTCTCTGGAGAGTGCCGCGGCCGAGTTTCTGAAGCATCTCGACCGCCCGGTTGTCGCTTTCCACGGCGCCATGGGCGCCGGCAAAACCACCTTTATCAGCGCTTTATGCCGGCTGTGGGGCGTTCGGGAGGCAGTGGCCTCTCCTTCGTTCGCTATCGTCAACGAATACCGCAAGGCCGACGGCGAGCCGGTGTATCACTTTGATTTCTACCGCCTCGACAATCTTCAGGAGGCCCTCGATCTGGGAGCCGAAGACTATTTCTGGTCCGGTCATCCCTGTCTTGTGGAGTGGCCCGACCTTGTCGACTCGCTCCTGCCGCCCGAGAAGACGCTCGACGTCTATCTGCAGGAAGATCCCCTCACCGGCGTCCGCTCGCTCTCATTCCTCAAATAATACGCCCTCTTCTCCCCGCTCACTATGAATTGCATCAAACTCACCGAGATAGATTCCACAAACTCTTATCTGGAGCGCAACGCACACGAACTCCCCTCCCCTACCCTCGTGTCGTGCGAAAGGCAGACGGCCGGGCGCGGACAGCGCGGCAACAGCTGGGAGTCGGAGCCGGGCAAGAACCTTACGTTCTCCATGCTTCTCCGCCCCGATCTGCTCCCAGCGCAACAGTTTTACATCAGCGAGGCAGTGGCTCTGAGCATTTGCGAGTCGCTCGGAGAGATGTGCGGCGTGGAGTGCCGGGTGAAGTGGCCCAACGACATTTATGCGGGCGACCGTAAGATCTGCGGCATACTGATAAGCCATTCGCTCAGCGGCAGCCGCATCAACCATACCGTGGCCGGCGCGGGCGTCAACGTCAACCAGGACCGTTTCTTCAGCGGCGCACCCAACCCGGTGAGTGTCCGCCAGATAACGGGCCGCGAATACCCGCTCGACGAACTGCTCGAGGATATGGCCGCACGAATAGCGGCTCGCGTCGCCGCCCTTTCTTCGGCCGATGCCGACGCTCTCGCCTCGCTGCACCGCGAATACAGGAACCGGCTCTGGCGCGGTGACGGGAAGCTATATCGTTTCCGCGACTTGCGCGCAAATCCGTCGGCTCAGACATATTTTGCCGACCCGGCGCAAGCTCCGCAAGGCCGCGATTTCCTCGCCCGGGTCCTCGATGTCGAAACCTCCGGACACCTCATTCTTAAGCCTGCTGAATCAGAGGAAAAGCTTCGTTTCGCTTTCAAGGAGGTGGCATGGCTCTGACTCCCGAAATTGCACCCGAAAAATGTTAATATAGGCAAAAATAGTTTGTGGTTCTTTGTGTAAAAGTTAAGAAAAGTTAAATATTTCTGAAAAATTTGGCACGGTTGAGAAATAATAGTAATTTTGCACCGTGTTTTTCATGGTATTAGATTTAAGGTTAGAGGATTAGTTGTCGCGAGACAATTAATCTTTTTTCTTTTTAACCCCTTAAGAAACAGAATCTAAAACCGGAAACATAAAATCGGAAACCGACGTCAGCTTTGGTAATTCAAGTTATTTTTATAACTTTGCAAGCTATAACTCTTCATAATTCAGTTACCTACAACTTAGAGCGTGTTTCTGAGACTTACTTACCACAGTGAATAATACAGACAGCAAATGCAATAAAAAGAGCTTTTGGGCGCGTCTCGTCGATGTGCTCGCTTCGCCCTATACCCGCACGCCGGGCCTCTTCGCCCTGCTCTATGTGGCTGCCTCGCTGCTGTTCACTTACACTTTCGCGCTTTGCGTCTATCCGGGCGAAGATGCCGGTGGCAATTTCTACACTGCCGCCACTCTCCTGGCAGACCTCTTCTGGACTTGGGCAGCGCTCTTGATATATATTCTTTTACGCCCCAAATGGCGCCGCGTGGCGGCCTTCTGGCTCGGCCTCTGGTGCTTCGTGCTCCTCCTTAACTGGCTGTGGGACTTGGGTATACTGCAAGTCTACAAGGCACCTTTCTGCAGCGAGCTCTGCTGTGTGCTGCTTGCCACTAACGCCGGCGAGAGCATCGAGTTCGTGTCGAGTTACCTGAAGCCCAACGTATTCGGCTACGTCATACTCACTATAGCCGCCCTCCCGATGGCTTACGACCTCGGCAAACAACTCGCCCGCTTCGTGGCGCACAAATGCCGCCGCCTCAAACCGTGGCTCAAAATCGCGGTGAAGTGCATCTTCCCGGTCGCCTCGATAGCCGGCTTCGTCCTCTCACTCGCCCCGCTCTCCAAAAGCGCTTATATCACCACTCCGGTGGGCAAGATCCAGACACTCCTCTCTCAGGACACAGGCCACGATCTCGTGCACCGCAACCCCAAAGTGACCCCTTTCCGCGAGGATCGGCCCCTCAAAATCGTGATCATAGTCGGCGAAAGCCACGCCCGCAATCACTCGCAGCTCTACGGCTACAACCGCGCCACAGAGCCGCGTCTGTCGCGCCTCAAGGCCGACTCGTTGCTCCTTACTGTTCCCAACGCAAACTCCATGGCCGTGCACACTCAGGAGTCGTTTCACCGTTTCATAGGCACTTTCCTCTGCGCCGACAGCGATCCGACCGAGCAATGGTATGAGAATGTGACCTTCCTGGAGGTGGCCCGCAAAGCCGGTTACCGTACGAGCTGGATCTCGAATCAGTCGCCCCGTGGCGCTCTTAACAATCATCTCACCCGCATAGCCAAGATGGCCGACCGCATGAAATTCACCACCGACGGCTCTCACGGTTCCTGGTACGTATGCTTCGACGGCGACCTGCTCCCCTATGTCGACGCCTGGCACGACTCGGTGCCCGAGCTCACTGTGGTCCATCTGATGGGAAGCCATTACCGCTACAACGACCGCACGCCCGCTGAGTGGAAACATTTCAAGGAGAGCGATTACAGGGAGTTCCCGGCTTCTCAGCGGGCAGAACGCGCCTCTTACGACAATTCGGTGCTCTACACCGACTACGTGGTCTCCGAGATAATGCGCCGCTATGCCGGCGACGATGCTGTGGTGATCTATTTCTCCGACCACGGCGAGGATGTCTACGTCACCGATCCGGAATATACCGGCCATGCCATCATGAGCAGCGACCGGAGCAAGGACCTCTGCATGCATGTGCCCATGTATTTCTACCTCACGCCCCGTTTCCGGCAGCTGCATCCCTGGCACGTGGCGCGCATAGAAGGTGTATGCAAATCACAGGAATATTACCTCTCGAATCTAATCTATCTCATTTCAGATCTCATGTCAGTAAAATTCGAAGTTACGCCGCTTAAACGATGAGAGTCGCTTTCCATAAAGCAAAATGGATCGATAAAGTTTGTGGTGCCGTGTCGGCGCCCTTACTGCGCACGCCCGGCCTGTTTGCCTTTATGGTTATCTCCGCAGTGACAATCTATGACTATTGTTATCTGTGGGGTCCCTCTGCGATGCCTTATACATCCTATGGAGCGACTTTTGTGACAGGTATCCTGATCTGCAATTTTCTGTTTTGCTTACTGGAGGCATGGATAGCATTGCTCATATATGATCTGCTGCTGCGGTGGAAACGCTGGGTGAGCATCGTGTGGCTTTCAGTAGTGTGGATAATTTGGGGTGTAAGCTGG
>SFOK01000028.1 GCA_004552395.1 Bacteroidales bacterium
CACAAAATCCCTTTTGGCAGGCATAGCAATGCTGAGCCTCTGCGGCGGTATGACATCATGCGGCGACGATGACGACGAGCCCAAACCCGATGACCTTGTCACAGATACAATCAAGGTGAAATACGATGTGGAGACAAGCAGCGACCTGCGCAAATATTGCGACGTAACAGCCTCATACACCGATGGTAAGGGCGAGATCGTAATAGCTGAAATCACAAAAGACGACACGCAGTTCGAATTCACCGTGGATCGTTCGCAGGCACGACGCACATATACAGTCACGCTTGTGGCAAGTCCCAAGAAGGATTTCCCTGCATACACTGACAGTCAGAATTATACCGTGTCGTGGGATGTCGAAGTGGATATGGAGCGCTACAATTCCAAAGGTAACAAAATAGGCGAAGTCGAAGATAACAACCGGCAGACCCTGACTGTGGCAGGCAGCAGCCTTATGCAGTGTCTTTCCAAAATTTCCATGACCCCCATTTCGGCTCATGTGACTTATAACGGCGATAACTGAAAGTCGCCTTCCGGCACGGATTTCTGATTCTGCCGCCTGATTCGGAAAAGGGAACCCGGGATACATGATTGTTTTAAAAGCTCTTAAAGAAGGCTAAAAAAGCAAATAACATCAAGGTATCCGGGGTTCCGGAATATCGGCTTTACATCTGTTGGCACGATATTTGTATGGCAGTAAATGTATGAGAAAATTCAATATCAATTTCCAGAATATGCTGCATCGCGGACAGCAAGAGGCACGCAGGATGGGTTCGGATGTGATACAGGCCGAGCATTTCCTGTTGGCCGAGCTTTCCGACTATAACAACTGTGTGGTGAAGATACTGCGTCACATGGAGATACCTGTCGACGACATTATAAGCTCCATTGAGGAACATCTTCGCGAAAGCGCCCGCGAGGAACCGGCTGCCAGTCTGGGGAGCGGTTTCAGCGTATCGCTCTCGGAGTCGGGACTGCGCCATGTGCAGCTCGCAGCCGAAGAGGCACGCAAGACCGGCTCGGAGACCGTCAATCCCGAGCATGTGCTCCTTGCGTTCGTCCACGACCGCGAGGCCATGAAAAGCGAATTTCTGAAAACACTCAAGGCAGAACATTTCAATTTCGATATCTCAATCTCCAGTGTCGACTTTAACTCAATGACAGGCGAAGGCGCCGGCAACACGCCCTCCGCCGCCGGCAACGACTATGACGACACCGAGGAGGAAGATGTCGACGACGAAGATACTCCGCCGCAGGGAAAGCCGCAGATGAACAATCCGTTCGGTTTCGGCAAGAGGCATGCGGACAAGAAGTCGGGCAAGAGCGAGAACGGCACACCGGCTCTCGACAAGTTCGGCTTCGACATGACGAAAGCCGCCGCTGAAGGGAAGCTCGACCCCGTCGTCGGCCGCGAGAACGAGATCGAACGTCTGGCGCAGATCCTCTCCCGCCGCAAGAAGAACAATCCCGTGCTCATAGGCGAGCCCGGTGTGGGCAAGTCGGCTATCGTGGAAGGCCTGGCGCTGCGTATCAATCAGCGCAAAGTCTCGCGTCTGCTTTTCGACAAACGGGTGATATCGCTCGACATGGCCGGCATGGTGGCCGGCACCAAATACCGCGGCCAGTTTGAGGAGCGCATCAAGGCCGTGCTCGAGGAGATAAGCCAGCACCCCGAGGTGATACTCTTCATAGACGAGATACACACCATCGTGGGCGCGGGCGGAGCTCCCGGCTCCATGGATGCCGCCAACATGCTCAAGCCTTCGCTGGCACGCGGCGAGATACAGTGCATCGGCGCCACCACGCTTGACGAGTACCGTCAGAACATAGAGAAAGACGGTGCCCTCGAACGCCGTTTCCAGAAAGTGATCGTGGAGCCCACATCGCCCGAGGAGACGCTCGAGATACTCCGCCGTGTGAAAGAGAAATATGAGGACCACCACAATGTGCGCTACACCGACGAGGCTCTGAAGGCCTGTGTGTCGCTTACCGAGCGCTACATCAGCGACCGCACCTTCCCCGACAAGGCGCTCGACGCCCTCGACGAGGCCGGTTCGCGTGTGCACATCACCAACATAGTGGTGCCCGAGACCATAGAGAAGATGGAGCAGGAGCTCGACCGGCTGTCGCAGGATAAGATCAACGCCGTGAAGGCTCAGAACTACGAGCTTGCCGCCAATCTGCGCGACACCTACAACAACAAGAAGGAGGAGCTCGAGAAGGCCAAGCAGCAGTGGGAGAAGAACCTCGACGCCGACCGTCAGACCGTCGACGAGGCCAAGGTTGCCGAAGTAGTGGCCATGATGACCGGAGTGCCTACACAGCGTATCGCACAGGCCGAGGGCTCGCGTCTGCTCGAGATGGGCAAGTCGCTTCAAGGCTCCGTGATCGGTCAGGACGACGCTATCCGCAAGGTCGTGAAAGCGATCCAGCGCAATCGCATGGGTCTCAAGGATCCGAACCGTCCTATTGGTGTGTTTATGTTTCTGGGTCCCACAGGTGTTGGTAAGACATATCTTGCCAAGAAGCTCTCCAAGTACCTGTTCGATTCCGACGACTCGCTGATCCGCATGGACATGAGCGAGTATATGGAGAAATTCACCGTGAGCCGCCTTGTGGGCGCGCCTCCGGGATACGTGGGCTATGAAGAGGGCGGACAGCTTACCGAGAAAGTCCGCCGCCGTCCCTACTCCGTCGTACTTCTCGACGAGATAGAGAAAGCGCATCCCGATGTGTTCAACCTGCTGCTGCAGGTTATGGACGAAGGCCGACTCACCGACTCACTGGGCCGCAAGATCGATTTCAAGAACACGATCATAATCATGACATCCAACGTTGGCTCCCGTCAGCTCAAGGAATTCGGCGGCGGTGTGGGTTTCAACACCTCCATGGTCAGCAAAGAGCAGAGCAACGGCGTGATCTCCAAGGCGCTCAACAAAGTGTTCTCGCCCGAGTTCCTGAACCGTGTGGACGATATAATCATGTTTGATCAGCTCGACAAAGAGGCTATCTTCAAGATCATAGACCTGGAGCTCGAAGGCCTCCTTCAGCGTCTGAAGAAGCTTGGCTGCGAGGTGCGTCTCACCGATGCCGCCAAGGGCTTCCTGGCCGAGAAGGGCTACGACAAGCAGTTCGGCGCACGTCCGCTGCGCCGCGCCATCCAGAAATATCTCGAGGACGATATGGCAGAGGTTATGCTTCAGCTCAATGCCAAGGGTCTGAAAGCCGCTACCGTCACCGCCGACTATAAGGAGGACGACGACAAGCTTACAGTCACTTATACCTCAGAAGAAGATAAGCCTGCGGAGGAGACATTCACCCTCCCCGACGGTGAGATCGCCAAAGTGACTGACCTATCCAAGCACACCGAGGCAGAGGCAGAGACCGACGCACCGGAATCGGCCGAGGAGACTCCGGCAGAAGCCAATGACGAAGAGTAATAAGACCTATATATAAGAAAATTGCCCCGCGCTGAGTGGGGGCAATTTTTTTACGTATCTATATGATGCGGCAATTGGCTTATGGCAAAGCTATATGAACTTGTCGAAGATGCCGCATGAGAGGGCGGTTCAGCAGGCTTTGAAGGAGAGGTCGAGGCCCTTGACCGAGTGAGTGAGAGCGCCCACAGAGATGAAGTCAACGCCCGTCTCGCCGTAGTCGCGGAGAGTGTCGATGGTGATTCCGCCCGACGATTCAGTCTCATATTTACCGCCTACGAGCTTCACGGCTTCGCGTGTAAGCTCCGGTGTGAAGTTGTCGAACATGATGCGGTCCACGCCTCCGACAGCCATGACACGGCGTATATCGTCGAGTGAACGGACCTCCACCTCGATCTTGAGGTCTTTGCCGTTGGCCTTGCAGTAATCCTGAGCGGCTTTGATAGCCTTCTCGATGCCGCCTGCGAAGTCGATGTGGTTATCCTTGATGAGAATCATGTCGAAGAGGCCGATGCGGTGGTTCTCGCCGCCGCCTATCTTGACGGCCTGTTTCTCGAGCAGACGCATACCGGGAGTGGTCTTGCGGGTGTCGAGCACCTTGGTGTGCAGACCCTTGAGGCGGTCCTGATACTTGCGGGTCATGGTGGCGACGCCGCTCATGCGCTGCATGATGTTGAGCATGGTGCGTTCGGCCACGAGCAGCGAGCGCACGGGCCCTTCCGCAATGAAGGCGATATCGCCCGGTTTCACCTCGGCACCGTCGTGGATAAAGACTTCGACATTGATTGACGGGTCGACTTTATGGAGCACCTTCTTGGCAATCTCAACACCGGCCAGGATGCCCGGTTCCTTCACGATAAGGCGCGAGCGGCCTTTTTCGTCGGCAGGTATTGTGGAAAGAGTGGTATGGTCACCGTCGCCTACATCCTCGGCGAAAGCCAGATCGAGCAGGTCGTCGATCAGTTGTTCTTTGGTCTTCATATATGATTCTTTTTTATTATTTTTGCAGTCAGTGAATGAAGCCTCCCGTGAGGCATTGCAAAATTAGTAAAAATTATGGAAATAATTCTGCTGACGATAGGGAAAACAGGCACCGATTTCATACGCAAAGGTATCGAGGAGTATTCGCGGCGCATCGCGCACTACTCCCCTTTCAATATAGCGACAGTGCCCGATCTGCGCAACACACGCAAACTCTCCGAGGCTCAGCAGAAAACGGCCGAAGGTGAACAGATACTCTCTGTTCTCAAACCGGGCGACTATGTGGTGCTTCTCGATGAACACGGCTCGGAATTCACTTCGATGAAGCTGGCTGCGTGGCTCGAAAAACGTATGGCGGCCGGACACAAACGTCTGATCTTCGTGGTGGGCGGTCCCTACGGTTTCTCGCCTGAGGTCTACGCCCGCGCCGACGGCAAACTCTCGCTCTCGCAGCTCACCTTTCCTCACGAACTCGTGCGCCTCTTCTTCACCGAACAGCTGTACCGTTGTTTCACCATACTGCGCGGCGAGCCCTACCACCACGAGTAATATTTCGTTTTAATTAAGCCTCAGTGTTGCCGCGGACGAACCGCAGCGGCATGGCTGCGCTCTCTTGCGAGCGGAGCAGATCCGGGTTGGCGGCATCGAAAGAGAGCACACCGTTCACCCAGGTGCGGCGTATCTCATGCTGGAGCACGGCGCCCTGCATCGGCGTCCAACCGCATTTGCTCACCACATCGCGGTTGCTGACCGGCGTCTTCGTTCCGTCTGGGTTCACCTCAACCATATCAGCCCACATGCCGGGCTCCAGATAGCCGCGACCGGAAACGCCGAATAGGTCAGCCTGATTGTGACACATGAGTTGCACCACCCTCTCCGGAGTCAGTCCCGGCAGCTCGAGGGTGAGCTGGAGCATGGCGCGCAGCGAGAACTGCACCATAGGCATGCCCGAAGGAGCCGTGAAGGCGTCGCCCTCCTTCTCCTCGAGGGTATGAGGCGCATGATCCGTGGAGACCGTGTCGATATCGCCCGTAAGCAAAGCGCGGCGGAGAGCGTCGCGAGAGGCGTCGCTTTTGACGGCCGGGTTGCATTTGATGTATGAACCGAGACGCGGGTAGTCGCTGTCGGTGAACCGGAGATGGGCCACACAAGCCTCGCACGTAATCCTCCTGTCGGCGCCCTGTCCGCGGAAAAGCTCGAGCTCCTGCGCCGTGGTGAGGTGGCAGACATGAAGACGCGTTCCGAGACGGCGCGCCCTCTCTACCGCCGAGCGTGTCGAGAGATAGCAGGCGAGTTCCGAACGGATCACCGGGTGCCAGGCCACCGGGACCTCACCCTGCGGATAGAGCTGCTTCACTTTCGCCGCGTTGGCGAGGATAGTCTGCTCGTCCTCACAGTGCACCGCAATGAGTGCCGGCAGACGGAATATCTCGTCGAGAGCTTCAGGATCGCTGACGCACATATTGCCGGTGGATGAGCCCAGGAAGAGTTTTATGCCCGGCACACGGCTATAATCCACGCTTCTGAGTTCCTCGATATTGTCGGCTGCGGCGCCGATGAAGAAGGCGTAGTTGGCTTTGGAGCATCGCTCCGCATGGGCATATTTATCTTCAAGCGCGCGGCGTGTCACCGTGGGAGGCTTCGTGTTGGGCATATCGAAGAAAGAGGTGACTCCACCCGCCACAGCAGCGCGCGATTCCGAAGCTATGTCGGCCTTGTGCGTGAGACCCGGGTCGCGGAAATGCACGTGCGAGTCGATCACACCCGGGAGGAGCCAATGGCCGCCCAGGTCGGTGCGTTCGCTCTTGTCGAAGTCCGCAAGCTCCACGGCTGAGGGGTCGCCGGCGCGGACCGCGGTGATATTACCGTCGCGGGTGAGGAGGTATCCGCGGAAACGGCGTCCGCGGTTGAAGATTATGGCGTTGAAGATTATCTCTTTCATAAAGCGAAGATTACAAGGTGGTTATATGTAGGTCTGCACGTCAGTCGCCGCGGTAATATTCCTGCAGATAAGCGCGTGCGAGGAAGTCGAGATTATCCAGAGCCGCGCGGTTGCGGTCTTCGAAGCCGGGAGTCTCCTCCGAGCCTGCCGGGAGCGGATATTCCGGGAAAGCCACATCGGGGAGCCAGTCGTTGGCGCTTATGTAGCGCAGCATATCGCCGGGACAGACGGCCCGTTGCGAAATGAGGTTGAAGGCGAAGTTGCGGGCGTGGTTCCTGTCATAGAGCGGATTATCGGGGTCGGCAATGCAGCGGGCTATGTTCTTGGCCACCATAAGACCGGCGTGGGGAGTGACCATGAGCACGAAATCGGAATGTTCCTTCATCATGTCGAGGTGCTCCTCGCCTTCCGCCCAACCGAGCCCCTCGATGAGGAAACGGTTCATCTCGGCGTAAGTGGCGAAATAGGCGATCGGACGGCCCGCGTTGGCCGCCATGAAAGCCGTATACCACGGATGCTCTTTCGGGTTGTCAGGGTCGCGCAGGTCCATGCCCGGGGCCACATACCGTTTCGCTTTCTCGCGCGGCAGTTTGCCGTCGAGAATTAGCGAGAGCCATTCGCGGAGATAGAGAGCAAGCGGGCCTGTCGGTATCGACGACATGACCTGCTGCTGCAGTTTCTCGATCTGTTCCGCGGCTGCCTGAGGTGAAGGCGCCGATTCCTGGATCTCCATCATCTGCGGGTAAATCTGAGCGAACGTGAGCTGCATGGGCGGCAGCAGAAGCCAACTCTTCCAGTAGAGCCAGCGGCTGAGCTCGTATAGCTTCTCGGCATCTTCCGGGTTATGGTTCTCCACATCGAAGAGCTCGGCGTATCCTTCGGGCGCCTCCATGGTGTCGTAAGCGCTCTCCATAACCTCGAAGAGTTTGCCGGCCAGGGAGATTATGCGGCTGTCGAGCGGATAGAGGAAACGGAACTGCATGGAGTTGAAAGCCAGCAGGTACCAGAGGAGAAACTCTATGTCGTCGCGGTTGAGCTCGTAGAGTATATAGTCTTCAGAGTCGGCGTGGAAAGGGACGCGGCGTCCGTAGCGACGCAAGCACTCGTCGGTAAACGAGCGCCACAGGCCCGTGTCGCACATCACATCCTGGAAATAGCCCGTGAGGCCGAGTGCCACGACCTTGCGCAGGTCGTCCTGCACCTCGGAGAGCAGTCCGCTCTCGTCCCACACTTCGAGCAGGCGGTTGGCGAGATCCAGATATTTCTTGTCGGTGGACTTCTCCACACCGCCGTCGGGCTGTGTGAAGCGGAATTGCTTCATGTTTATCTTGTCCATATCGTGTTTCAGTTTTTGACAATGAAGTCGCCTAACTCCGGCGAGAACTCGGCGCGGCGCGAGGCGAAGAGAGTGCGCATCACATCGCTGCGCAGCGCCTCGGCGGGTGTTGTGTCCGTGAACCCCGACGGTGACATGAGCCAGACACGGTCTGAGAGCCTCAGCGCCTGAGCCACATCGTGGGAGGTGAGCAACACGCCTGTGCCCTTCTCCGCCGCCCTCTGCCGAAGCAGCGTGAATATGTCGATACGAGCGGCCGGGTCGAGGAAGGAGAACGGCTCGTCGAGGATAAGAAGCGGCGTCTCCTGCGCCAGAGCGCGTGCTATGAGCGCTTTCTGCCGCTCGCCGTCGGAGAGCTGCTGCACTTCGCGAGAGGCGAATTCCGAGAGCCCCACACACTCTATGCACTCGTCGACCACACGGCGGTCATCGGCCGAGAGACGCCCGAGAAAGCCTGTGTGGGGCTGTCGACCGAGGGCCACGAGCTCGCGGAGCCTGAGCCGTCCTGTCAGCGGATTGCCGGCCGTCACGAGCGCTACGGTGCGGGCCATGCGCGAGCGTGAATAGCTCTGCAAGGGGCGCGACAGAATCTCTATGGAACCGCCAAGAGGAGGCGTCTCGCCCATGATGGTGCGCAGCAGGGTGCTCTTACCTATGCCGTTGCCGCCGAGCAGGACCACACACGCGCCGCGCCGTATGGAGGCCGTGATACCTCTCATGAGCGGTTTTCGGTAACCTATGCTGAGGTCTCTGAGCGCGAGCAGTTCTGTGGATTCTTTTCGGTTCATAGGAATCGGGGTTACATGAGTTTACTGCGCCGTCCCTGCAGGATGATGAGCAGTATCACTGGCACACCCATGACGGGTGTCACCACATTGACAGGGAGCTGAGTGTCGGCTATTAATGTGTTGGAGACAACAGCGCAGAGCAGTGCCACAGCTCCGCCGGTCAGGAATGAGGCCGGAAGCAGCAGCGAGTGGCGCGAGGTGCGGAAGAACATGCGGGCAAGGTGAGGCACTATGATACCCACGAACCCGATCGGGCCACAATATGCTGTGACCACGGCCGCAAGTGCTCCGGAGAGCGCCAGAAGCCATGTGCGTGTGATTTTGACCCGGTATCCGAGCGATAGCGCGTAGCGTTCGCCCAGCAGCAGGGCGTCGAGCGGTTTGCCGCTGCCCAGGGTGAGCAGGCTCAGGAGCACGAGGATCGTGGCGTAGAGCGGTAACTGTCCGGTCGTGATGCCGGAGAAGGAGCCCATGCCCCAGATTGTGAAATCTTTGATTTGTTGTGCCGGAGCCAGATAGCTGAGAACCGAGATGAGCGACGAGGCGAAGTAGCTGATCATGACGCCCACAATGAGGAGCATCACGCCGCTGTGGATCACCGACGAGAATCCCACGAGCATCAGTATCACTGCGCCGGCTCCGAGCAGAGCGCCGGTGAGCATGTTGACCGACGATGTGGCGTCGCCCGGAGCCAGGCCAGTCAGTGTGCCGCCGAGCACTATGAGCGCTATGCCGAGACTCGCTCCCGACGATACACCGAGTATCGACGGCCCGGCGAGCGGATTGTTGAATACGGTCTGCAGGATGAGGCCCGAGAGCGCCAGAGCGCCTCCGGCAAGCAGAGCTGTCAGCGCCATAGGCAGACGCGACTGGAGCACAATCACCGAGGTGAGGGAACCGTCGTCGCCGTGAAGCAGAGCATGCGTCACCTCCGCGCCGGGAAGCGACACTGATCCGCAGTAGAGAGCGGTCAGGAAAAGCGTCGCCACTGCCACGCAGAGTGCGGCGAGCAGCGGAGCAGTGCTTCTATCGGATCCGTTTCTCATGTAGTGTCTCTTAGGTATTAAAGTAGTTTAGGCTCTGTTGCTGCCCCGGTTCTGTGAGACCGGGAATCACTTGCCCATAGGGGTGTAATAGACGAGTTTATAGTCGGGGAGCAACTCGGGGTGAAATATCTTGATGTACTCTTTGAGGAGTCGGTCGGGATGAAACGGTATCTCCTCGAACAGACGGCTTTTGGCTGTGTTGGAGTACCACACTCCCCCGCTCTTGAAGGGCTTGAACAGCGAGTAACGCGAGTCTTTGGCCAGCAGCGACGGAGCAGTGAGTTCCTCGCCGAAGATTTTCATAAGCCAGATGTCGGAGTCGCCGGCTTTCGACAGAACGGCCTCGAACGACAGCGACAGCGACCCCTCGCTCTTGTCGTCGCTCCAGGCGTAGTCGCCGCCTGCATCGGAGATCATGCTGGCCACATCCGATCCGCCTCCGGCCACATACCAGATACCCTGGTACATATTCTCGGTCATCACCTTGGGCCTCTCCTTGACCTTAGAAGCTACCTCGCGCAGCTGCAGGTAGTCGGTCTTCACGGAGTTAAAGATGGAGTCGGCCTGCGCCCGTTTCCCGGTGAGAAGCCCGAGCAGCTTTATCCACTCGGCGCGTCCGAGCGGGTCAGTCTCCTGATTCTCTGTGAGATAGAGTATCGGTATGCCGAGCTGTCTCAGAGCGGAGACATCCATGCCGGAATAGGAGGATACCACAGCCAGCGACGGTTTGCGGGCTATCAGCTTCTCCTTGAGAGGCGATGAGGATATCCCCATGTCGGTTATGAGTCCGGAGGCTATGCGGCGACGTATCTCCGGATCGGTGAAATAGTCAGCGTCGACCACTGAGCCTATCTGATCTACCGCGCCGAGTTCCGAGAGCACGGAAGCGTGTACGGTCGTGTAGAGCAGCAGGTTGCCGCCGCCCGGTTTCACAGCCAGTGCGTCGGGATACCTCTTCAGGAGCACTTCGGCCTTCTCCTTGGAAGCGAAGATATAAGTGCCGAGCGGATGCACCGTGTCGGAAGCTTCATACACAGCCGCCATCGGTATCCCCCGCTCTTCCCAGATCTTCAGCTTCGTGGCATACTCCGTGCCGCTCTGAGCGGGGACAGAATTCGCTTCGGCACCGCGTTTCCCGCATGCGCCGAGGACCAGACCCGCTGCGAGCAGGAGCATGGCTGCGATGAAAGATGAGTTACGGACTCGCTGCATCTTGAAGTTGGTTTTTACAAGTGGTTTATTCGGAAGGAGGTATTATCTGATATGATCAGCGAGCTCGCCGCCCTTGACGGACTGCTGTTCGCCGGTTGCCATATTTTTCAGTGTCACGGTGCCGTCGGCAAGCTCGCTCTCGCCGATGATAGCCACGTAGGGTATCTTCTCATCGTTGGCCAGCGACATCTGTTTCTTCATCTTGGCGGCGTCGGGATAGAGCTGCGCGCTTATGCCGGCTCCGCGGAGAGCCTTCACATAGCCCAAAGCTGCCTCAGCCTCCTTCTCGCCGAAGTTGATGAAGAGCACTTTCACGCTCGAGGATATCTCCTCCGGATAGAGGTTGAGCTGGTTGAGCACATCGTAGATGCGGTCGGCGCCGAAGCTGATGCCTACGCCTGAGAGACCGGGCATACCGAACACTCCGGTAAGGTTGTCGTAGCGGCCGCCGCCTGTGATACTGCCTATCTCCACGTCGAGAGCCTTCACTTCGAGTATGGTGCCAGTGTAGTAATTGAGGCCGCGGGCAAGCGAGAAGTCGGCGTCGATCTGCGCGTTGTGACCTATGGCGTCGGAGAGACGAAGCACGGTGCGCATCTCCTCGATACCCTTCATGCCGGTCTCTGAATCCTTGAGGAAGGCTGCTAAGGTGGCTATCTTCTCCTCGTTGGTGCCGCTCAGCTCCAGGATCGGACGCAGACGCTCTATTGCCTCATCGGTTATACCTTTCTCGCTCAGCTCGGCGTTGACGCCCTCCAGACCGATCTTGTCGATCTTGTCGATAGCCACGGTGATATCCACGATCTTGTCGCCGCAGTCGAGCACCTCGGCTATACCGGAAAGTACCTTGCGGTTGTTGATCTTGATGGCTATGCGTATGCCCAGACGCGAGAACACGGCGTCAATAAGCGAGATGAGATCTACCTCGTTGAGCAGCGAGTCGGAGCCGACTATATCGGCGTCGCACTGATAGAACTCGCGGTAACGGCCCTTCTGCGGACGGTCGGCACGCCATACGGGCTGTATCTGGAAACGTTTGAACGGCATCTGCAGGTCGTTGCGGTGCTGCACCACAAAACGGGCGAATGGCACCGTGAGGTCGTAACGCAGGCCTTTCTCGCATATTTTGTTGGTGAGGCGCACGGTGTTGCGCTCGGCGAGCTCCTCGTCGCTGACGTTCTTCAGGAAGTCGCCTGAGTTGAGTATCTTGAAGAGCAGCTTGTCGCCCTCCTCGCCATATTTGCCCATCAGGGTGGAGAGATTCTCCATGGCGGGCGTCTCTATCTGCTTGTAGCCGAACAGACGGAACTGTTCGCGTATTGTGTCGAAGATATAGTTGCGGCGCGCCATCTCCAGCGGTGTGAAGTCGCGCGTTCCTTTCGGGATAGACGGTTTCTGTGCCATATTTATTGCGGGTGTGTTTAGCGTTTTTATCATGCAAAATTAACAAAAATCGGGCTATTTTCCAAGTATGCGCATAGAAATATTTGCGGAAATATTTGCGCACTCTCAGCCGCACTCTCAGCTGCATTCTCAGCCGCACTCTCGCTCCCCTGTTCGGTCCCGGTATCTGAAACTGCCCCTCAAGGCTTCACGAAGGTTTGGCCGAGATGTAGTTTCGGTTCGGTCTGTGCTTTCCTTTGGTTACTTAGGTTACTTGCTTGAGGCTTGAAGAGTCTTGGGCTGTTTTGATGCTGTTTACGAAATTATTCTTAACTTTGCAGCTTGAAACGGAGGCGGACACTCTGAGCCGCGCCTCTCACTGAAAAATCAGCAACTATGGGATTCTTCAAAAAAATATTCTCGCGCGAAGAGAAGAAAGAGAAGCTCGACTCGGGTCTTGAAAAGACCAAACAGGGAGTCTGGAGCAAAATCACCCGAGCTGTGGCCGGCCGCAGCAAGATCGACGACGCGGTGCTCGATGACCTCGAAGAGGTATTCATTACCAGTGATATAGGAGTGGATACCACTCTCCGCATCATAGATCGTATTCAGGCCCGTGTGGCTCGCGACAAGTATGTGACTTCGGCTGATCTGAACCGGCTTCTCTGCGAGGAGATCACCGACATGTTGGCCGAAAACACTCTCCCTGCCGCCTCTGCGACAGAAGATTTCCCGGAGCGCAAGGATGCTAACGGCAACCCTTATGTGATCATGGTTGTGGGAGTGAATGGCGCCGGTAAGACTACTACGATTGGCAAACTGGCCTGGCAATACAAGAATGCGGGCGCCAAGGTTGTACTTGGAGCCGCCGACACTTTCCGGGCCGCGGCCATTGAGCAGCTCGAAGTGTGGGCTGAACGTGTCGATGTCCCGATCGTGAAACAGCAGATGGGCGCCGATCCCGCTTCTGTGGCTTTCGACACACTGCAGTCGGCAAAAGCCCAGGGCGCCGATGTAGTTATCATAGACACCGCCGGACGTCTCCATAACAAGGTGAATCTGATGAATGAGCTCACCAAGATCAAGAATGTGATGCGCAAAGTAGTGCCCGACGCTCCTAATGAGGTGCTTCTGGTGCTCGACGGCTCTACGGGGCAGAACGCTTTCGAACAGGCCCGCCAGTTTGTGGCTGCCACTGAGGTGAACGCGCTCGCCATTACCAAGCTCGACGGCACTGCCAAGGGCGGTGTAGTCATAGGCATCTCGGATCAGTTCAAGATTCCGGTCAAGTATATTGGCATCGGCGAGAAGATTGAGGACCTCCAGGTCTTCGACCGCGCAGAGTTCGTGAAATCACTGTTCGACAAAAAAGACTGAACGACTGCTGAATCTTAGCGATGGAGAAACGACGCATCGACATTATTACAATGGGCTGCTCCAAGAATCTCGTGGATTCTCAGCGGCTCATCAGGCGTCTGAGCGAAAGGGGCTACCGCGTCGAGCACGACTCGGCGGATGTCTGCGGCGAGCTCGTGGTTGTCAACACTTGCGGCTTCATTGGCGACGCCAAGGAAGAATCGGTCAACATGATCCTGTCGCTGGCTCAGGCCAAGGAGGACGGCCGGATCGGTCGCCTCTTCGTGATGGGCTGTCTCTCTGAACGCTACATGGAGGAGCTCAAGGAGTCTGTCCCGGAGGTGGACCGCTGGTTCGGCAAGTTCGACTGGGACGGCATCGTGGACCTGCTTCCCGACCTGCGTCAGAGCCGGCCGCTGCGCGACTGGGAACGGACACTCACCGGGTCGACCTTCAGCGCTTACATGAAGATATCCGAAGGGTGCAACCGTTTCTGCGCGTACTGCGCCATACCGCTCATCACAGGGCGGCACAAGTCGCGTCCTGTGGAGGAGATTCTCGAGGAGACACGCGATCTTGTGGCCCGCGGCGTGAAGGAATTCAATGTCATAGCTCAGGATCTGTCGGCCTATGGCACTGACCTTTACGGCCGCAGCGCTTTGGCTGAGCTTATCGACCGCATGGCCGACGTGCCGGGCGTGAAGTGGATACGTCTGCACTATGCCTATCCGGTGGATTTCCCTTTCGATGTGCTCGAAGTTATGCGCCGCCGCGACAATGTATGCAATTATCTCGACATAGCTCTCCAGCATATCGCCGACCCGGTGCTCAAGAATATGAGGCGCCATATCGACAAGGAACAGACCCTCGCCCTCATAGACCGTATACGCCGCGAGGTGCCGGGCATCTGTCTGCGCACCACTCTCATGACTGGCTTCCCGGGCGAAGGCGAAGCTGAGTTCGAGGAGCTGAAGGAGTTTGTGCGCTCGGCCCGTTTCGAGCGCATGGGCGCGTTTGCTTACTGCGAGGAGGAGGGTACCTGGGGAGCCCGCAACCTCGACGACTCCATACCTCAGGAGGTGAAGGAGGCCCGCCGCGACGAGATCCTCCGTCTGCAGCGCCGCATCTCTCAGGAGCATAACGAAGAGCTTGTGGGCCGCACTGTCGAGGTGCTCTGCGATCGTGTCGAGGAGTCGGAGCTCGTCTGCCGCACTCAGTGGGACAGCCCCGAAGTCGACAATGAGGTCCGTGTGCCGTTCAGCGGCCGTCAGCCTTTCAACCCGGGAGACTTCTTCAAGGCAACTATCACTGAAGCTTATGAATACGACCTCACCGGCAGTCTCGCATAGCCGCCACCCGGAGAGCCCTTCGCAAGCCATAACCGACCATTTCGCTACCCTCGGCCGGGGACGCGCCGCTTTCGCTTACCGTCTTCCGGCAGAGCGCGAGATACACCTCGGCAAGGGCCCGCTCAGACCTTTCGCTCAGCCGGGACGCTGCTTCGTGATAGCGCCTTTCGATCCGGAACGGGAACCTGTGGCTGTGGAACCGGCGGTGGAGTATTCGTTGCATGTCTCGGGCTTCCGCGACCCGCTGCACTGTACCGCGTTTGATCCCTTCTCCGAAAAGCCTGACCCTCATTACCTTGCCGCCGTCAGTGAGTTGGTGGACCGCTTGCGGGAGCGCAGTCGCACGGCCCCTGCCAAGACTGTCTACAGCCGCACGATCGCGCTCAAAGCCTCACTTGACGTTGGCTCACTATTCCAGTCTCTCTGTTCGCATTATCCCGAATTCTATACTTTCGCCTGGCGCATGGAAGATGGCCGTATCTGGATAGGCTCTTCGCCGGAACTGCTGCTGGATGCTTCGCCGCGACAGATCCGCAGCATGGCACTGGCGGGAACACACGCAGCCGGAAACCCGGAGCCCTGGGATGCGAAAAACATTGAGGAACAGCGTATTGTGACACGCGAGATATGCCGGTGCTTCAGTGAGGCGGGTCTCACGCCTCAGGTCGACGGCCCTCACGTACGCAATGCCGGGCCGGTGGAACATCTCTGCACGGACATCACGGCGCAGCCTGACGAGGCTGTGGATTTCCGTCGGCTCGCCCGAAGCCTCTCGCCTACCCCTGCCCTGCTCGGCTCGCCCAAGGATTCGGCTCTCAGGGATCTGCAGGAGCTTGAAGGATATGAAAGGGACCTCTATGGCGGTTACTCAGGTCCGGTGACCAACGGTAGGACCGGCTCTTTCTTCGTTACGTTGCGCTGCCTGTCGTATACTCCGGAGCGAAAGGAGATTACTCTCTATGTGGGCGGCGGCATCACGGCCTCTTCAGATCCTGCTGACGAATGGACAGAGACCTGCCGCAAGTCGCTTTCGCTGCTCAACTTGCTGCGCTGACAAGGCAGGAGCCCCGCTAAGGGTCAAGCGCTTCTTAATATCCCCTCCGCGTGGCTACCTGGTTCGGAAGACCCCGCTTTCAGCCCTCTTTCGGGCATTTTTCGGTAACTTTTTCCGCAATAGGTTTTTGCACAGTCGGAATTTATATTGTACCTTTGTCGCATAAAGCGTTGCGGTGGCTTCTCTCGCTGAAGTCTGCTGAGTACAACACCCAGATTCTAAGCCGAAAACACAAATTCAATTCAAATTATAACCCTATGAACATTTATCTGAAAGCGCTATCCTCGGCGGCTCTGCTGTTTGCACTGGCTATGCCCGCAGGTGCTCAGGAACACCTCAAAAGTCTCGACCTCAAGTCGGTGGATAAAACCACTCCCGCTTCCGTCAACTTCTACAAACATGTAAACAAGGGCTGGATGGAGGATCATCCCCTTGATGCCGAGCACTCCCGCTACGGCCAGTTCGACGTGCTCAACGACTCGAGCAACCATCGTATCAAAGATCTCGTGCTCGGTCTTAAGGCCACCAATCCTCAGAAGGGCACTGTGGCTTACAAGGTGTCGAGCCTCTATGAGCTCGCCATGGACTCTGTTCGCCGCAACCGCGAAGGCTATGCCCCCATCAAACCGCTGCTGCAGAAGATCGATAACGCTAAGCCTGGCGATATGGAGGACCTCTTCATCTGGATGCAGACTGAACACGGCGCTCCGTTCGTTGGCGTTGGTCCCGACGCTGACCTGGCCAACTCGAATGTATACTCCATGTATGTGAGCGGCGAAGGCCTCGGCCTCGGCGACCGCGACTACTATCTGAAGACCGACAAACGCTCCAAAGAGGTACTCGATGCTTACAAGAAGCTGATCGTGAATCAGATGCGAAACGCCGGCTACTCCAAGAAGGATGCCGAGCGTATCATGAAGACTGTAATCCGCCACGAGACTGAGATCGCAAAGGAGACAATGACCCGCGAGGAGAGCCGCAA
>SFOK01000134.1 GCA_004552395.1 Bacteroidales bacterium
GGTATGTTGAGGTGATAGAGGTCTTCAGTGTGGTCCACCACAGTGGCTTTGCGCACATTCTGGCGGTAATTGTTGATGAAGATGTTTCTCATGATAGTGAAGATCCAACCCTTGAAGTTGACATTCTCCACATATTTCTTTTCGTTGACTAAGGCTTTGAGAGTAGTATCTTGCAAGAGATCGTGTGCTTTCTCCCTGTCGGTAGTGAGTTGGTACGCGAAGCTAAGCAGATTACTCTGCAGTCCTAAGACGCGCTGTTTAAAAGTTTCTTTAGCACTCATGGTCTCTCTTTAATTTTGTTGTTATTTTTAAAATAAAACGCTAAGTGTCTCAGATAGTTCAGCAGGCGGTTAAAAATATCGTTTTTTTAACATTGTATGATGTCAATTTTAACATTACTTGCCGATTTTTTTTAACATATGACTCCAGCGCCGAATACTTTTTTAAGCCCGGGGTAGGCTTTTTCTCCCTACAAATTGTTACATTTGCAGCGAAATTCAGTAAGACGTAATGAAGATAGTCATAGCCGGCGACGGAGTCACCGGCACATATCTGGCCGACATCCTTTCGGTCGAGAACCAGGATGTGGTGCTCATGGGTCAAAACGCCGCTCATCTGCAGGCGCTCTCCATGCAGTGCAACTATATCACTTTCGAGGGATCGCCGCTGCTTCGACGCCATTTGGAGCAGTGCGGCATAAACGAAGCCGACCTTTTCATCTCAGTGCTGTTGTCCGAGACCGAGAACCTCGTGGCCTGCTCCATAGCCAAGGAGATGGGCGCGCGCCGCTGTGTGGCGCGTATCGACACACCCGAATTCGACTCGCAGGCCGAGCGTACCCTGTTCCGCCGCATGGGTGTGGACGATGTGATGTATCCCGAGCGCCTCGCCGCGCAGGAGCTCAAGAACTTCCTGAGCCACAACTGGGTGTCGGAGTGGCTCCCCATAGGAAAGGGCGAGCTCTACGTCACCGGCGTTCGCATGGAGCCTTCCGGCATGCTCTGCGGCACCGAGCTGCGCCATGTGCCCAACAATCCGCGCCTTTTCCACGTGGTGGCCATAAAGCGCGATTCCGAGATAATACTGCCGCATGGCGACGACCGTTTGCTCGCCGGTGACACGGTATTCTTCAGCACCGACCCCGCCAACCTGCATCTCCTGCCCGGCTACTGCGGCAAACAGCTCACCGACACCCGTCGCATCATGATAGCCGGCGGCGGACGTATCACCGAGAATCTGCTCGAGCTCACGCAGGGATGCGGCTACGACATCACAGTGTTCGACCCTGATCCCGAGCGCTGCTCTCTGCTCGCCGGCAAGTTCCCCAAGACGGTGGTGGCCAACGCTGCGGTCAACGACCTCAATACCCTGCGCGACGAAGGTTTGTCGACGTGCGACACATTCCTGGCTCTCACCGGATCATCCGAGACCAACATAGTGGCCTGCATGGTTGCCCGCGAAAACGGTGTGCGCAGCACAGTGGCCCGCATCGAGGAGCTGCAGTACCGTCCTGAGGCCGAGAACCTCAATATCAACAAGATCATAAGCAAGAAACTGCTCAACACCGGCAAGATCTTCAACTCGCTCGTGGGGTGCAACGTATCCACATCGGCATCGGCCATCTCACTGGGCACAGCCGAGGTCTCTGAGCTGCTCGCGCTCCCCACCTCGAAGATCACCTCCCGGCCGATAGCCGAGCTCTCCCTGCCGCGCGAGATCACAGTGGCGGGCTATATACGCGACGGCAAAGGGCATCTGGCCGAGGGCAGCACACAGATACGTCCCGGCGATTATGTGGCGCTCTTCTCACTGGCCGGCAGCCTGCAGCGCGTGCTCAAATTTTTCTGAACCGACCCCGGCTCCCGGAGCCGATTCCAAACCGATATTTCACTTCAGTAAAGTGTTTGCCAAATCATCCATTAAATTCCGCGCAGTCACCGGCATACTCGGCCGGCTCGTGCTCATAGAGTCGCTGCTGCTGCTGGTGCCTTTGTTTGTGGCGCTGATCTACGGCGAGGCAGACTGGTGGCATTTCCTCGTCGCATCGATGCTTGCGGCCGCCTGTGGCGGTCTGGCAGAGCTGGCGGTCGGCTCGTCGCGCACCACGATCCACGCCCGCGAAGGCTTCATCATCACCTCGCTGGTATGGATAATCTTCTCTCTGTTCGGCATGTTGCCCTTCATGCTCTCGGACCATCCGCTCTCACTGACAGACGCGGCGTTCGAGGTTATATCCGGCTTCACCACCACAGGCGCCTCGGTGATCCCCGATGTAGAGGCGCTCAGCCACGGTCTCCTTTTCTGGCGCGCATTCATACAGTGGATCGGCGGTCTGGGTATCATCTTCCTGATGCTGGCTGTGCTACCGGAACTCAACAAGGCTGTCGGTATATCCATGTTCAACGCCGAAGCCACCGGTATCACCCACGACAAGCTGCATCCGCGCATACGCTCCACGGCCGTATCCGTCTGGGGGGTATACTGCTCGCTCACACTGATCTCCGTGCTGCTGATGTGGGCCTCGCCCATGAACCTTTTCGACGCAGTCTGCCAAACGTTTACCACCGTGGCCACAGGCGGTTTCTCCACCCGCAACGCCGGCATGTTGGCCTGGCATTCCGACTATCTGCTCGTGGTGACCACCGTCATGATGTACCTGGGCGGCGTCAGCGTGATGCTGCTCTACACCGGCTTCCGCACCGGTCCGCAGGTCGTGTTCCGCAACAGGGTGCTTCGCGTCTATACCCTCATAATAGCGGGCGCTTACCTCTGCATGATGGCTTACGGCTTCTTCTCAGGCGCCGAACGCACCTGGCACAGATTGGTTCTCTATCCCATGTTCTATGTTATTTCGGCCATCACTTCCACAGGTTTCGGTTTGGAGGGCACAGGCTCGTGGGGCCCGTTCTGTCTGCTCGTCACACTGATGCTCATGCTCTTAGGCTCCTGCGCCGGGTCTACGGCCGGCGGCATCAAGGTGGACCGCATCATGGTGGTGTTCCGTCATTTCTTCAACGAGCTGCACCGCACCGTGTTTCAGAAGCGCACCTACGTGGTCCGTCTTAACGGCAGTCAGCTCACCGGCGATCTGAGCGGCCGCGTGGGGGCCTTCGTCACCATCTATCTTCTCATCGCAGTTCTCGTGACGGCATACGCTACGATCCTGGGCTACCCGCTCACAGACGCTTTCTTTCTGTCGGCCAGCTGCATAGGATGCAACGGCCTGGGGTGGGGTGCCACCGGGAGCGGCTTCGGGGCGCTGCCCGACAGCCTCAAATGGGTATGCTCCTTCGAGATGCTGATAGGCCGTCTGGAACTGTTTGCCTGCCTCGTGCTGCTCCTTCCCTCATTCTGGAAACGCTGACCCGCGGCGCCTACCTGCGGCAAAAAAGTGTGCAAAGATCACTCACTGCGAAAAAAATTGCAAACGCTGTGTAAAAATTTAGAATTATTCATTACCTTTGTAAAATATTGAGAGAGCTTCCCGCCGCCGCAAATACGCAGGAATCTGCAAATCAGGCGCTGGAACGGCGGAGCGCAAAATATTTCCGATTTATACTAACTAAATCCCAATATAGCATGAAATTCTCACATTTTCTGGGCATAGGTCTGTTAGCCGCTCTTGCCCTTTCATCCTGCTCCAAGGGTGGAAAAACAGAGTTTGACAAGTTCGACTATATCCCGGTGAAAGAGGTAGGCGAGGAAAAATGGAGTCTTCTGGGCCCCGACGGCGAGCTCATCTTCAAGGGTGAATTCAAGGAGTGCCCGAGCGTAGTTATGGAGGGCGTATTCTCTGTTCCCGAGGAGAAAGGTATCACTCTTTACACCACCGGC
>SFOK01000029.1 GCA_004552395.1 Bacteroidales bacterium
TTATCGGGCTTCCTCCCCCTTGTCTATTACTGCTAATTCTCGTTTAATCCCGCTCAATCCTGCTTAATCCGAATCATCCCATCCGCCTTCCATTAATCCTCAATTCACCCTCACTCTGACCTAATACCTCATGTTCATAACCCCACAAATAAGCTGTCTATAAGCGGTGTAAAAGCCTCATATATCGCTTCTTTTTCTGAAGATTACTTTTCGCCCCCTTCCGCCCTCCCGGCGTTATTTACACCCCGCAGGCACTTATTTCCACCCTTGTTTGCAGTTTTAGGCCCATTTATCGCCCGCTCTAAACGATAAAATTATTAACTTTGCAAGTTGTAAACACCCTGTTGATAAAATCTCTAATACTTTAAATTTCAACATTTGAAGCTGTCTACAACCGGCTGATAAGCCTTTTCAATTCAACAATAACTCAATTAAGCAAATTTTCTTGAAACAAAATATCTTCACTATCTGCAGGGATAATCATCATCATCTGTTTTTTTTATATTGAAATATAGTTTGAAATAAAAAGATAATATGAAGACTATTCCGGCTGTGAGCTGTGAGGATTGAAAACCGACTAATGAGATATGGAGCCTAAAGTAAGAAGAGGAGATGAAGAGCTTCTCAGAGATGAAGGGCATCTCGAGGCTGCGGAGCTGAAGCGGCGCATCGCCGCCCTCAAGAAGGAGAAGAACGCTGTGATCATGGCCCATTATTATCAGCGCGACGAGATACAGGAGGTGGCTGATTATATAGGCGACTCGCTGGCTCTGGCACGCAAGGCTGCCACTACTGATGCCGATATCATTGTGATGTGCGGCGTACATTTCATGGGCGAGACGGCCAAGATTCTCTGTCCCGACAGGAAGGTGCTCATACCTGACCCGGAAGCCGGCTGCTCGCTTGCCGACAGCTGCGATGCCGATGAGTTTGCCCGCTTCGTGGAGGCTCATCCGGGCTATACGGTGATCAGCTATGTGAACACTTCGGCGGCTGTGAAGGCTCACACGGACATTGTTGTCACCTCGGGCAATGCCCGCAAGATTGTGGAACAACTTCCTCAGGACGCCAAGATCATCTTCGGTCCGGACCGCAACCTGGGCGGATATATCAACTCGGTGACGGGCCGCGACATGCTTCTCTGGGACGGCGCCTGCCATGTCCACGACCGCTTCTCTCTCGATAAGATACTGGCTATGAAGAAGGAGCATCCCGGCGCGAAGATACTTGTGCATCCGGAATGCCGCAAGCCGCTGCAGCTGATTGCCGACAAGGTTGGCTCCACGGCCGCTCTGCTCGCCTTCGTTTCCGAGGACGACGCCAAGGAGTATATAGTAGTCACTGAGAGCGGCATCCTTTTCGAGATGCGGCGAAAATGCCCTGAGAAGGTATTCCTGGCTGCTCCGGCCGACGATGCCGAGTGCCAGTGCAACCACTGCGAATACATGAAGCTGAACACCCTGCAGAAGCTCTACGAGACTCTGCGCGACGAAGCTCCGGAGATAACAGTCGACCCTGATTTGGCCCGCGAGGCGCTGAAGCCTATCAACAGAATGCTTGAGATGTCGTGAGAACTATGCGCAGGGAAGATTTCGAGATAATGGCTCCCGTGGGGAGTGAGGAGTCGCTCGCTGCCGCGCTGCAATCGGGCGCCGATGCTGTATATTTCGGCATTGAGGGCCTGAACATGCGGTCCCGCTCGTCTGCCAATTTCACCTTAGACGATCTGCGGAGGATAGCGTCGCTCTGCGCCTCGAAAGGAGTGAAAAGCTATCTCACGGTCAACACCGTGATCTACGACTCCGACATGGATCGCCTCCATGAGATAATCGACGCTGCCAAAGCGGCCGGCATTTCCGCCATAATTTCCGCCGATATGGCCGCCATACTCTATGCCGTGAGCATCGGCCAGGAGGTGCACATTTCCACACAGGTGAATGTGGCTAATACTGAGGCGGTTAAGTTCTATTCGCAGTTTGCCGATGTGATGGTGCTTGCCCGCGAGCTCAATATGGAGCAGGTCGCCGAAATAAGCCGTCGCATCGAGGAGGAGGATATCAAGGGCCCCTCCGGACAGCGTGTAAGACTCGAGATGTTCTGCCATGGAGCCCTCTGCATGGCTGTGAGCGGCAAATGCTATCTCTCGCTCCACGAGATGAATTCCTCGGCCAACCGTGGTGCCTGCAATCAGATATGCCGGCGAGCATATACGGTTCGTGACCGCGAGACTGGCGAGGAGCTCGACATAGAGAACCAGTATATCATGTCGCCTAAGGACTTGAAGACCATACATTTCCTTAATAAGATGGTCGATGCCGGAGTGAGGGTATTCAAGATAGAGGGCCGTGCGCGTGGCGCCGAGTACGTGAAAGAGGTGGTCTCCGCTTATGATGAGGCTCTTCGTGCCATCGTGGCCGACCGCAACGGCCAAGATGCCGAGAAACATTTCACCGAGGAGGCCGTCAGAGAGTGGGATGCGCGTCTGGCCAAGGTCTTCAACCGAGGCTTTTGGAACGGCTATTACCTCGGACAGCGTCTGGGTGAGTGGAGCTCGAGCTACGGATCATCGGCTACGCGAGTCAAGGTATATGCTGCCCGCGCGCTGCGTTATTTCTCGCGGCTCGGAGTGGGCGAGTTCAAGCTCGAGGCTCATTCCATCAAGGTCGGCGACGAGGTTGTGGTGACCGGCCCGACTACCGGCGCCATGATCTTCAAAGTAAAGGAGCTCCGTGTCGACCTCAAGCCGGTGGAACAGGTTGAGAAGGGCGTGAGGTTCTCGATGCCTGTCCCCGACAAGATACGTAATTCCGACAAGCTATATATCTGGCAGGAAAAATGATCCCTGACCAGGCAAGTAAGATGATCCCTAACACGGCAGGAGGAATGATCCCTGAGGTGAAGCTTCCCAAGTCTAAAAGTATCCTCAACAGAGTGCTTCTGCTCGAAGCGCTCAGGAGGGGGAGGCTTCAGCCAGTCGGCTCCGGCGAGTGCGGCGACTTGCGCGAGCTGCACGACTCACTCGATCGTTTTCTGCGCGGTGAGAGCGAGGTCTTTGTGAGGGAATCAGGCACTGCGTTGAGGTTTCTCTGCGCCTATGCCGCCGCTCGGGCTACAGACAGAGAGCTGAGTGTGACCTGCGGCGGACGACTTGCCGAGCGGCCTCTCGATCAGCTTCTTGAGGCTCTCGCCTCCATGGGCGCGAAGATCTCCGAGGAGCACCAAGATGGGCTGAAGAGGATCATTTTCAGGCCCACGGGGAGGAGACTTTCCGGCGGACTGGTGAGGATAGACAACGCGGCAAGCTCGCAGTTCATCTCCGCTCTGATGCTGATATCCTCGGCCTGCGGCGAGCCTATAGAGGTTGAGGCAACGGGCAAGGTACCTTCTCAGCCGTACATCGAGATGACGCGTCGGGTGATCGAGATCTTCGACCGCGACCCCGACTCGGCAGCTCTGCGCGAGGCAGACTGGTCAGCCGCCGCCTTCTTCTATCAGGCCGTAGCCTCGGGAGTAGTCAGCGAGCTGAGGCTTCCCGGACTCGTCAGGCCCGGGGCTTCCCTTCAAGGCGACTCGGCGGCAGCCGATCTATTCCACCGCTTGGGAGTGGAGAGCCGCTTCGAGGAGAACTCAGTGACTCTAATGCATTTAGAATATCACTCAACCCAAGGCTGTTTGGAGGAGGATATGAGCGCGACGCCCGACCTTGTGCCGCCGATAGTGGGGGCTTGTCTGAGTCAGGGGCGGCCGTTCCGTCTCAGCGGCGTGGAGACACTGCGCGGCAAGGAGAGCGACAGGATAAAGGCCCTTACCGAAGGTGCCGCGGCTCTCGGCTTTAAGCTCGAGTTCACCGAGGACCAAATAATATACAAAGCCGCGCCGCGTATGTTGAAAAATCTGAATTCTTTCTCCTCTGATTTAGAGTATATTACGGAAAAATCGGGTGATTTTGTGTTAAAAATTCCGGCTGATCACCGCATAGCTATGACTTTTTCCGTTATTTTGATGTCGGACGGCGAAAAAATGCCCGAAAAAAAAGTTAGCAACCCCGAATCAGTCGAAAAATCGTTTCCACGATTTTACAGGGAGTTTCGGAACTTTTCAAATGTATAAAATTTATAAATTCGTTGAAAAATTATGATAGGACTCCTCTTGATAGTCGCAGTCACGATAGCCATAGGTTTTTTGCTCTGGTGGTTCGACGGCCGCAAGCATAAGGCAGAACCATATACGGAGCAAGAATCTCCCGAAAATGAGCAGAAGCCGACCTCAGCCGATCCCGCTCAGCCGAACGTCCAATCCGGTGCGAGTCAGAGCGGCCAGTCCGGCGAAAGTAGCGGCCAGTCCGGCGAGGGTGAGGGCGAGTGTTGTGGAATGCACATAGTCTGCGAGAAGAACCTGCTGACTCCGCTCGATGATGAGATAGAGTACTTCGACGACGAGGAGATAGACCGTTTCCGTGGCCGAGGGGCCGACGATTACAGCGACGAAGAGATAGAGGAGTTCCGCGACATACTGCTCACTCTCAGGCCCACAGAGATAGCCGCCTGGGCCCGTTCGCTGCAGCTTCGCGGGATCGTGATGCCGCAAACAATACGCGACGAACTCTTGTTGATTGTAGCAGAAGAGAGGGCGAAAGCCGCCGCCACCGCTTCGGAAACGAAGTGAGAAAGCAGAGCTTATAGTCACATAAGAGCCTGAAACATAAGGGTTAAAAGTAACTGATTACTTGATACTTAAGGCGGAAGACAGAGAGTTAAAACAGTGCAAAAGAGCAAGGCATTTATGGAGATATTTTCATATCCCTTTTTCCAACGGGCATTAGTCGGGACACTGATCATCTCGGTGGCAGCGGCCATTATCGGCGTCTATATCATGAGTCGGCGGATGCTGTTCATATCCGGCGGCGTTACACATGCCTGCTTCGGCGGCCTCGGCTTAGGCTACTTTCTCGGCGTGAGTCCGCTGGCTATGGCGGCTGTCTTCGCTGTGGGCGGATCGCTCGGCGTGGACTGGCTCGCCTCGAAGCCCCGTGTCCGCAAAGACTCGGCAATAGCCGTGATATGGGCTGTGGGTATGGCGCTCGGCATACTGTTCATATTCCTCTCAGGCGGGTATGTGCCGGAGCTGAACAGTTTACTATTCGGTAATGTGCTGACAGTCAGTTTCCGCGACCTGATCTCCTTCAGTATCTACACCGCCTTGCTTCTGCTCTTCTTCCTGCCGGCCCGACGCGCCATAGCCGCTGTGAGCTTCGATCCGGCGTTCTCGCGGGTCAACGGTATGCCGGTGCGATGGCTCGACTGTATCATGACTGTTTTTGTGGCCGTGGGTATAGTCCTCTCGATCCGCATAGCCGGTATCATGATGCTTATGTCGCTGCTCTCGCTGCCGCCTATGATAGCCGAGACACGCACTCGGCGTTTCAATGCGCTTGTGGCCGCTTCGGTGGTCATCTCCGCCGTCGGCTGTGCCCTGGGTCTGCTGTTGGCATACCTTATCGGGGTACCCGCTTCCGCCACGATAGTGCTTCTGTTGGCACTCTTTTATCTCGCTGCACGTATATTTTAAATTCTGATTTTGAAAAGGTTACTCTACATAGCTCTTCTGCTTCTCATCCTGCCGGCAATAGCTTTTTCGCGGCAGGACGATTCCATCACCTCCCGACGTCTTATCTCGCTCATGGAGGCAGCCGAGCGCCACGAGCCTAAAGCGCTCTACACACTCGCTTCACTGCTCGAGGAGGGCCGCGAAGGGCTCGCACGCGACACTGCGGAGGCTCTGCGGCTGTATCGCGAAGCCGCCGATTCTCTTTACGCACCGGCCATGAGCTATCTGGGTTACTCGTATATGAAGGGTAACTCGCTTGTGGAGGCCGATGCCGACAGCGCGCTCTACTGGACGCAGCGGGCCGCTGAGGCCGGTTATCCGGCCGCTTTCAACAACTTAGGGTGGATGCTTCTGAACCCGCCGAGCGGCATTAAGAAGGATGAGCGGAAAGCGCTCTACTGGCTCGGCAAAGCGGCCGATGCGGGCAACGGTCCGGCGCTCTCGACACTCGGCGAGATAGCCTTGGAGAAAGGTGACACGGTCGCTGCGACAGCTGACCTCCGCAAGGCCCTCGAGCATGGTTTCACGCCCGCTTCCGCAAGCTATGAGGAACTGATGGCCGACTCGCTGCAGCGTATGTCGGCTGCCGACCTGCTCACCGAGGCGCAGCGGTTCTATACCCGCAAGGGTGCACCGGCTTTCGCCCTGACCCTCTTGGAGAAGTATCTGCCCGGCGAGACCCGGGACGGGTCGGACGAGTCGGACCAATTGGATTGCGCGGACCGGGCTGCGAGTGCTGTGGACCGGGCTGCTTACGGGCGGGGGCTGGCGATGCTTGCTTTCGGTCACGCGCAGGGGATAATCGGCTATGACTACGATCTGGCCAATGAGCTGTTCTATCGGGCAGCTAAGGCCGGTGACCCGGCAGCCGCTTTTATCCTCGCCGAGACTTTAGAGATGCAGCCCGACCTTTTCGCGCCTTCAGAGAGCGGGAAAAAGGATCGGCTCTCTGAATCGGGTCAATATGCGGACCGGCTTTCCGAGGAGGAGAGGGTTCCGGAGTATTGGCGCGAGAAAGCCAGGCTCGCCGGTGTGACTACCGCCCGCGAAGCCATCTCCCTTCTCTCACCTCACTAATCACTCTCACCTCACTAATCACTTTCCTCTCCCCACTCTCGACTCTCCGCTTTTATTTGCCCGGTTTTTCAATCGGAAAAACAGAACAATTTTTAACAATTTTTACGGTTTGAAGGCTCAAAAGTAAAAATTTCAGATTTTTTGATGAACCCTTTACCCCGTATTTAGTGTTATGCAAACAAGAACCTCAAAGAAGGCCACGCTCCCGCGGCCCCTTTCTCCGTCTAATATGGAGGTTGAGTAACACAAATTGACGAAAAATAAACCAATACCGGTATGGCAAAGGAATACAGAATAACCCCCGACTCGGTGACACCTCCCGAGGTGATTCCGCTTCGCGCGGACATGCTGTCGGACAAACTGGACGTCAACAATGCTCCGACAGTAGCCGAGGGTCACAAAGCAGGGTTTGTCAATATAGTCGGAAACCCCAATGTGGGCAAATCCACATTAATGAACCGTCTTGTCGGCGAGCGAATATCCATCATCACATCGAAGGCGCAGACCACCCGCCACCGCATCAACGGAATAGTCAACACGCCCTCGTATCAGATAGTGTTCAGCGACACGCCCGGTGTGCTCAAGCCGAAGTATAAGCTGCAGGAGTCGATGCTGGAGTTCTCTGAAGGCGCCCTGACTGATGCCGACATACTTCTCTACGTCACTGATGTGGTGGAGGATCCGCTGAAAAACAAAGGGTTTCTCGACAAGGTGGCCAACGAGAAGGTGCCTGTGCTGTTGGTAATCAATAAGATAGACCTTCTGAGCGGCAACAAGGCCTTGGAGGATATCGTGGAATCGTGGCACACACTGCTGCCTGCCGCCGAGATATTCCCGGTCAGCGCGCTGGAGGATTTCAATGTCGAGAATCTGCGCAAGAGGATAGTGGAGCTACTCCCCTTCTCACCGCCCTTCTTCGGCAAAGACGCGCTGACCGACAAGCCCGCCCGTTTCTTCGTCACGGAGATTATCCGCGAGAAGATACTTCTCAACTACGACAAGGAGATACCTTACAGCGCCGAAGTGATAGTGGAGAAGTTCGAGGAGAAGGAACATTCGATACATATCATGACGGTGGTGTATGTGGAGCGCGACTCGCAGAAAGCGATCCTGATAGGCAAGGGAGGCGAGAAGATCAAGCATATCGGTATAGAGGCCCGCAAGGATATAGAACAGTTCTTCGGCAAGAAAGTCTTTTTAGAGATCTTCGTGAAGGTAGAGAAAGACTGGCGCAACCGCGAGAACAAGCTCCGCGCCTTCGGCTATATCGAATAATTGCCGCTCATCCACTCAACCGCCTCCGGCCTCTCTGAGGCCGCCTCTTCTGAGGCTTGGACTTCGGTTCGGACGGCTGCGGAGAGACGGGTGAGAAACTAAAAGCAGTCAAAATGCGTTGTATATAAAGACTTCGGTCCGTTCCGGAGTCTTTAAGCGTATATATAGCCCGAGTGCGCGATATGAGCCCGAGTGCGCGATATAGACGCGAGTAAGAAATATAATAGGGAAGCATAAAATCCAGAATAATCCATGTCTAAACTTATAGCAATAGTGGGCCGCCCCAATGTGGGCAAATCCACACTTTTCAACCGCCTGACTCACACGCGTGCGGCGATAGTTGACGGCACGGCCGGCACGACGCGCGACCGCCAGTACGGCAAAGTGGACTGGTGCGGTCAGGAATTCTCGATAATCGACACCGGAGGGTGGGTGGTCAACTCCGACGATATCTTCGAGGAGGAGATCAACAAGCAGGTTCACATAGCGATAGAGGAGGCTGATGTGATTCTCTTTGTGGTGGATGCCACCACGGGAGTGACCGATCTTGACGACCATGTGGCAGCCATACTGCGACGCTCGAAGAAGCCCGTGATTCCGGTTGCCAACAAGACCGACGACGGCGACGCACGTTTCAATGTGTCGGAATTCTACAGTCTGGGTCTGGGCGATCCGGTGGATGTGTCGGCGGTGAACGGTTCCGGCACAGGCGATCTTCTCGACCTTGTGGTCAAGGATATGCCACAGAAGGATGAGGACGACTCAGACATCGAAGAGCATATACCCCGCTTCGCGATCGTGGGCAGACCGAACGCCGGCAAGTCGTCGATAATCAACGCGTTCATAGGCGAGGACCGCCACATAGTTACTGACATAGCCGGTACGACACGCGACTCCATTTATCACCGTTACAACAAGTTCGGCTTCGACTTCTACTTAGTGGACACAGCCGGTATCCGCAAGAAACAGAAAGTCGACGAGGGTATAGAGTATTACTCGGTGATCCGCTCGATTCGCGCCATAGAGAACTCGGATGTGTGCATACTGCTTATAGATGCCACGCGCGGCATTGAGGCGCAGGACGCCAACATATTCTCGCTCATACAGCGCAACAAGAAGGGTCTGGTGGTCTGTGTGAACAAGTGGGATATAGCCGAAGACAAGAGTGTGGAGGGTCAGAAAAGGATGGAGACAGCGATCCGCGCGCGGTTCGCGCCCTTCACCGATTTCCCGATCATCTTCGCCTCAGCGCTCACAAAGCAGCGTATCTTCAAGGTGATAGAGACCGCGGCCGATGTCTACAAGCGACGCCATCAGGTGATACCGACATCGCAGCTCAACACCTATATGCTCGATGTGATACAGCAGACACCTCCGCCCGCCAATAAGGGCAAGTACGTGAAGATCAAGTATGTGACCATGCTCAAGGACTCGCCGGTTCCGACCTTCATCTTCTTCTGCAACCTGCCGCAGTGGGTTAAAGAGCCGTACCGCCGTTTCTTAGAGAACAAGATCCGCGAGCACTGGGATTTCTCCGGCACGCCTATCCAGATTTTCATGCGCGAGAAGTAATTCGCAATCGGAATTATCGGAGGAATCGGAGATATCAGAGAGCAGAGCCGGGATTCCGGCCGCGTGGCGGCCGGCCCGGTGCCTTGGCGCCGGCACCAGGAACAAAAAAGAGGGAATCCGGCCCCGCAATTTCGCAAGCGGAGGGAGGCCGAGGAAGCGGCCGGGAGAGCATGAGGGAAGCGGCCGCACGAACCGTGCGGCCCTACAATTCGATGACGGCCGAGGGAGGAAACGAGGGGAAACCAAGATACAATTCGGGGGAAAGGCTTTTTAACATTTTTTCTGATAACATTTTTTGGATTTAAAATTTTTTTCGTCTACCTTTGCCTTTTGATAAGGGAAAAGGCTTCAGGCGTCAGCTGAACGCTGCCGGTCATCGGCTCCTCAGTATGCCTCCGTAGTTCAACGGATAGAATAGAGGTTTCCTAAACCTTAGATAGGAGTTCGATTCTCCTCGGAGGTACCTCCTTCTCTCCCTCACCGGCCCGAAGTTTTTCCGCTCTCTGACCTTATAAACTAATCCGGGGCGCCCGGTGCGCCTCAACACAGAACACAGATTACCTGATATTCACATCCTCTCTTGAAGAATACCGGAAAGAAAGTCAAATCTCCGCGAAAGGACTTACTCCCTCCGGATATAACCCTGAAGAGAACTGACCGCAAAATTCCGCAACACGAACAACATAGAACTGCATCATAATTATGAAAGCAAGACATTTACTTCCACTGGCAGCTTTGGCACTCCCGCTCTGCATGCAGGCCAAGCCCGCTTATCCCGGCGTTCTCCGGCATGTGAACGCCGACGGCACTACGGTGCAATTCCGCCTCCATGGCGACGAGCATTTCAGCTATATCACCGATACAGAGGGGATGCTCATGGACTACGATAAAGCCGGCAATCTCCAGTATCAGCTCGAGAACGGCCTTAAAGTAAGCGTCACTCCCGAGATAGTGGAGAATCTCTATATGGCCGAGCTTGACTCTCAGGATGCCAACGGCCCGATGAAGGCGCCTTCCAAGATGGCAGCTCTGGACGGCACCGGCCGTACGACCTATCCTACCATCGGCGAGAACCATTCGCTGGTGATTCTGATAGAATACTCCGACGTGAAGTTCAAAACGGGTCACCCCGAGATGATAGAGCGTATGCTCAACGAGAAGGGCTACAAGGAGTTCGGTTCCGAGGGTTCGGCCCGCGACTATTATGAGTTCAACTCCCTGGGCCAGTACAAGCCGATCTTCGATGTATCGCGTGTGGTGACACTTCCCAAGAAGTCGAGCTACTATGTGGGCGGCAACAAATACTTGAACTTCAAGGAGGCTATCAAGTATGCCATCGACGAGCTCGACGGCGAGATTGACTTCTCCAACTACGACAACGACAACGACGGCATCATAGATACCATCTACTTCTTCTACGCCGGCTACGGCCAGGCCGACACCGGCCTGACGACGACTATCTGGCCGCACCAGTCGACGGTGCTCTACAACGGATGGGTGAAGGATGGCAAGAAAGTGGGCCCGTATGCCTGCTCCAACGAGCTCAACGGTCAGGGGCATTATTACAGCGGTGACAACTATCTCGACGGTCCCGGCACATTCATCCACGAGTTCGGCCACGTGCTCGGTATGCCCGACCTCTACGATGTGACTTACTCACGCTCAACCGTGACTCCGGGCGACTACTCAGTGATGGACAACGGTTCGTACCTGAACGAGGGTTACTGCCCTCCCAACCTCTCGGGCTACGAGAAATGGCTCTACAAGTGGATCGAGTATACACCCGTTGAGGCCAATCACTACACACTGAAGACTCCGAACGACGGCGGCGAGGTTCTCCGTATACCGGTGATCCGCAAGAGCGGCACCGAGTATGTGAACGAATACTTCGTGCTCGAGTCGCGCAACCGCAGCAACTGGGACACCTATCTGGCTGACGACGGTTTGCTGATCTGGCACGTGAACTACAGTGGCTCAGCCTGGAGCAGCAACAATGTCAACGTGGAGCCCGGCCGTCCGCGTATGTACCTCGTTTCTGCCGACGGTACAGCGAACCCGTTCCTCGGCACGACAGGTTCTCCGAAGAAGGCTATGTTCCCCGGCACAGGCGTAAACAACACCTTCATCACACCTGAGACAGAGATCTCCCTCAATCTCTTCACCAAGAATGTGGATTCAGCCACCGGAACCAGCTATATCACCGGCATAAGCTACGACGGCGATAACAAGGTTTCCAAATTCGACTACAACTTAGTGACCGAAGCACCCGATATCGTCACCACAATGCGGGAGCCTTACCGCTACAAGACCGACAACGGACTTCCCGGCGCAGGCTTCGAGCTCAACTGGGACCCCGTGGAGGGCACAAATCCCGACGTCCCCGTGGAGTATCTGCTCACAGTATACCGCATCAACAAGCAGGGCAACCCGGTGTATGAGGACGGCTACGAAGAGAAGAGCGTGGGCTCAGACACTCACATTGAGTTCAAGGGTTTCACCACCACAAAGATGAACTTCGAATACCACGCATACGTGCGTGTGCTTCAGGGTATTCCCGCCGCCGAGCACTCCAACGAGATCACATTCAAGCCCTCCGACCTGAACGTATCGGGCGTTGAGGGTATAGCTGCAGTCGACGAGAACGCACCCATCTACGGTGTGAAGGGCGGCATCGTGGCTCCCGCAGGCGCCGAGATCTACAATATCTCCGGTGTACGCGTGAAGTCCAGCGGCCTGGCAGCCGGTGTGTATGTGGTTCGCGCAGGCAGCCGCACCGTGAAGGTTGTAGTGAAATAAAAGCTTTTAAAGCAGAAAGATAAGGGTCGAGAGATTTTTTTCAGGCCGTCATTTATCCGATAAAATCCGATATAGAGTCGGCTCCCTTTTCGCAAGGGGGGCCGATTTTTTCTGATAAGGGTAAGAGCCTATTCCACAAAATTTGTTAACGTCAGGGCGGCGGATTTTGTGGAATAGGCTCTAAAGCTCGGAGAACCCGGAGAGCCGAGAGAGGGGTGCGGTATGGGTTAAAGAAGGTTAAAAAAGAATTTTAGGCTCTTTATTTTGCAATTTCCGCCAAAACTGACTAACTTTGTGCACTTTTTGTGGGGAGGCTGTCTTTCCGCCCGAGTCGTTAAGCATCGAACTCCGCATAGCAAAAACAGGTAGAGCAATGTCTAAATTCGCTCCTTATAAGGTTACTTTGGGGAATCTTCCCGATGGTGAATACCATCAGGATTTCCTGCTCGACTCCGTGTTTTTCAAGAATATGGAGAATACAGATGTGCTGGATTCCGATGTCAAGGTCCACATGGATATGACTCACCGCAACGGTATCTATGACTGCACGTTCACGCTCAAGGGCACGATCCGCATACCGTGTGACCGATGCCTGGATCCGATGGACCACGAGGTGGACACTCAGTACCATATCCGCGTGAAATACGGTCCGGAATACGATGATTCCAGCGACGATGTGCTGGTGATACCGGAGACGGATCTGACGCTCAATGTGGCCTATATGCTCTACGACACCGTGCTGCTTACCATCCCGATGCGCCATGTGCATCCGGCGGGCAAGTGCAACAAGGCAATGCTGGGCGCCCTCCAGAAGCACCGCAGCGTCCAGGCTCAGGCCGAAGAGGATGTCCTGGACGGCATTGGCGGCGACGATAACGAGGGAATTACCCCGGACGGCATGGCCGATATCCCCGCCGAAGAGTAATCACCGGTTCTCCCAGAGGCTGAAAAGCACCGGGCCCGGCGGCGAGCTGCCCGCGGTCAACAACGGAATCCTTAGCAGGTTCCTCTTCTCCTGACCCAAGGCCGCACCCGCAATCCCGGACAACACTATATAAGTTACAACGAAAAAGATTAAATAAGAAAATGGCACATCCTAAACGCAAACAATCGAAGACCCGCACAGCCAAACGCCGTACCCACGACAAGGCAGTAGCCCCCACACTGGCAGTATGCCCCAACTGCGGCGCATGGCACATCTATCACACCGTTTGTGGCGAATGTGGCTATTATCGTGGCAAAGTAGCCATCGAGAAAGCCGCAATCTGAACGGCGTGAGCCATCTCCTTCCCGAGGAGACGGCATGAGCCAGGAACGATGGCTTCCCCGGGCGCTCCCTCTGCCTGTTCCGGCCCCTGTAACCGGACATGAAGCGGAAGCGGAGCCCCGCCTTCGGGGTGGCTTTCGTATATCCATACACAAAAGGAACCCGGCCAAGCGCGTCGGGACCCCCATTCACGGGAGCCACCGCGATGCGATCCTCGCCAGAGGTTCCGAAAGGTTTCATTACCTAAATAACATCCCATAAGAATGGTAAATGCAAAGATTTCGGGCATAGCTTCGTATGTTCCCGACGACATACTTGACAACGAGATGCTCTCAAGGATGGTGGACACTTCCGACGAATGGATCACCACTCGCGTCGGAGTGAAAGAGCGCCGCATACTTCATGCCGAAGGCAAGGGATCCGGCTATCTGGGCACCAAGGCAGTGGAGAAGCTCCTGAGCGAGACCGGCACCGATCCCGCCGACATAGATCTCCTGATCTGCGCCACATCGAACCCCGACTATCGCTTCCCCTCGACCGCATCGGTCATAGCGCACGACAGCAAGCTGCCGCGCGCGTATGCCTATGATATCCAGGCCGCCTGCGCCGGATTCATAGTGACGATGCAGGCCGCCCGCGCCTACATCCAGGCCGGCCTGGCCAAGAAGGTGATCGTGGTATGCGCCGAGAAGATGTCGAGCATGACCGACTATCAGGACCGCGCCACCTGCCCGCTCTTCGGCGACGCTGCGGCAGCCGTGCTCATAGAGCCCACCGAGGAGAATGTGGGTGTGATCGACGGCGAGTTCCATGTCGACGGCGAGGGTCTGAGCCATCTTCTCATGAAGGCCGGAGGCTCCGTGAAGCCCGCCTCCCACGAGACAGTGGACGCCCGCGAGCACTATATCTATCAGGAGGGCCGCGCCGTCTATAAGCACGCCGTGAGCAACATGCTCTCATCGTCGCTTTCGGTGATGGAGCGCAACGGCCTCAATGCCGACACGATCGACTTCTTCGTGCCTCATCAGGCTAATCTCCGCATCATCGAGGCCGTGGCCCAGCGCGCCGGCATCCCCGACGAGAAGGTGCTTGTGAACATCGAGCACTACGGCAACACATCGGCCGCCTCGATACCCCTCTGTCTCGACGAGTTCAAGAACCGTCTCCACAAGGGGGACAAGATCATGATGACTGCTTTCGGCGCAGGTTTCACCTGGGGAGCCATGTATCTGATCTGGGCCATCGATCCCAAAGAATAAAACATTATTCAAATAAACTCCGTCCGGCTACCGAAGGCGAAGCGCCCGGGGCCGGATGCAGTCTAATACCTTAAAACAAATGGGTAAGAAACTTATTTACATGGCGCTCAGCGCCTCCGCAGTGGTGATGCTCGGCGGCTGCTCCAAGAAGCTCGGCCAGTTCCAAAGCGACTACTTCACAGTGACTCCCACGCCTCTTGAGGTGCAGGGACAAAACGTACCCGCCACAATCACAGGGCGCATACCGGCCAAGTTCATGCTCAAGAACGCCAAGGTGCAGGTCACCCCGGTGCTCGTCTACGCAGCGGGCGAGACCAAATCGGCCCCCTATCTCATCCAGGGCGAGAATGTGCGCGCCAACGGTACCGTAGTGGGCTATGTCAACGGCGGTTCGGTGGCCATCCCCTTCAACGTGGCCTATCAGCCCGATATGGAAAAGTCTGACCTCTGCCTGGACTTCTCCGTGGACCAGAACGGCAAGGTCTACGCCCTTCCCCGCGTGAAAGTGGGCGAAGGCGTGCTCGCCACGGCGACACTCGCCACGGCAGCCGATGTGACTCCCGCCACAGCCAAGGACAATTTCCAGCGTGTGATCAACGAGAAATATTCGGCCGACATCCACTTCCTCATCAACCAGGCCAACATACGCAGCAGCGAGACCTCCAAGGCCGACTACAAGGACCTCAACGAGCGCCTCAAAGCCGCCCGCAACACTCCCAACCAGGAGATAGCCGGCGTGAACATCAGCTCGTTCGCATCGCCCGAAGGCACGATCGAATTCAACACCCAGCTTGCCGAAAAGCGCGAGAAGACCACCACCAACCTGATGGAATCGCAGCTTAAGAAAGACAATATCACCGAATTCGGCGAGCTCACGTCGCAGTTCACTCCCGAAGACTGGGAAGGCTTCCAGAAACTCGTGGAGCAGAGCAATATCCAGGACAAGGGACTCATCCTCGAGGTGCTCCGCATGCAGAAGGATCCCGAGCTTCGCGAGAAGGAGCTCCGCAACCTCTCGAGCATTTTCGACGAGCTCGCCAAGCAGATACTGCCGCAGCTCCGCTACTCGCGCATCCAGGCATCCATCAACGTGATCGGCAAGAGCAACGAGGAGCTCGTGAGCCTCTTCAACTCCGACCCCAAGGCCCTCACTGCCGACGAGATGCTCTACATAGCCACCCTTACCGACGACAACAACAAGAAGATGGAGGTCTACAACAAGGCCTGCGAGCAGTTCCCTCAGGACTATCGCGCCTTCAACAACCTCGGTCTCACTCAGTTCGTGGCCGGCGACTATGACGGCGCCAAAGCCAACTTCGAGCACGCCCTGCGACTCAACCCGCAGGAGAAGGAGTCGGAGATGAACCTCGGTCTGGTGGACATGATCGACGGCAACTATCAGCAGGCTTACGAGAAATTCGGTATGGCCGGCAATGTTCCCGAGATCGGCGAGGCTCTCGGCACATACTATCTAAGCCAGGGCAACCTCCCCGCAGCCGTCACCGCCTTCGGCGACGCCAAGAGCAACAACGCGGCTCTCGCGCAGATCCTGAGCAAGGACTACAACACCGCCCGCAACACTCTGGCCGCCATCACCGCACCGGATGCCACCACCTACTATCTGATGGCCGTCCTGGGCGCCCGCACCAACAACGAGAACATGGTGAAGAGCAACCTCCGCGAGGCAGGCCGTCTCGACAGCAAGCTGCTCCAGCGCGCCAAGAACGACCTCGAGTTCGCCAAGTTCAATCTGGCTTACCTCTGATAACTAAACCGATAACCCATACAGGCGCCCTTACGCATCTCCGCGTGAGGGCGCTTTTACTTCCGGAGCAATCAGAGCACTCCGAGCACTCCGAGCCCTCGGGGAGCTCCGAAAACAGCTGACCGCATCATATTTCCGGGAAACTTTTTCCCACAAATAGAAGCAGTAAGAGTCTTTCTTCGCAAAATAACTGACAAAAGTCCAACATTTAAAAATAGAATAGAGTCTATCTTCGCTAAACAACTGACAAAATTCCATAATATCAAATCAATAAGCGTATGAAAAAATCTTTACTTTTTGCAGGCGCGGCATTGGCAGCTTTCGGCGCCATGGCCGAGACACCGACCCCCGAGATATGGAACAACGGCGTATTCTCCGGTATCTCCAAGGACGGTAAGTACACCGTCAGCAACATTTACAACATGATGCTCATCCTCGCCGACCTCGACGATAAGGACAACTGCTTCATCTATCGCGATGACGATCCCGATCATGTGGAGGCAGGCGTTCAGGACGGGTATATGCCCGGTTTCGGCACGTGTGTGGCTCTCGACGGCAGCGCTGTGGGCAACGCGGTGCTCTACACTGTCGACATGGAAGCCCAGACCTATGAGCAGACCGACCAGGCCGTGATCTTCAAGCAGGGCGAGATCATACCTCTGCCCTGTGTAGACCCCGCTCTGGGCGGCATAGCCCATGCTGTCACACCTGACGGAAGCGCAATCTGCGGTATCATGGGCAACGCTTCCTTCAGCATCGATCCGGACGGAATCATGCAGCTGCCCGTGGTCTGGTACCGCAACGAGGACGGCACCTACGCCGAACCTTATGTGCTTCCCCATCCTGATAAAGACTTTCTCGGCGGTGTTCCCCAGTATGTGACGGCTATCGCCATGAGCCAGGACGGCAACACCATCGTGGGTCAGGTTATCTCGGAAACCGGTTTCGATGTATATCCCATCGTCTACCGTCGCGACGCCGAGGGTAAGTGGAGCTACACCCTTCCCTTCTCGGAGCTCTACTACACGCATCCCGAGGTTGTGATCCCCGAGAATCCCGGCGACTGCCCCGAATACGATGACTTCATGACAGCCGAGGAGATTCAGGCTTATAAGGATGCTCTCAAAGCCTGGCAGGATGCCGGCGGCACAGACTGGTCCACATATCCCAACAAGAAGGACTTCATGACGGACGAGGAGCTCGCTGCTTACAACGCGGCTCTCCAGAAATGGTACACTGACAAGGAAGCTTACGACGAGGCTGTGGCAGCCGCTACCGAAGGAAGCATTAAATTCGTATTCAATACTGTGGTCCTTTCTCCCGACGGCAAATATTTCGCCATGACCAAAGAGGGCGCAGGCAGCATCTTGATGAAGCCCGGTCTTAAACCCGTGAAAAACTCTCCCCTTAACAAAGTCAAGAAAGCCGAAGGCGAAGGCGATGAGCCCACTGCCGAATACAGCTATCCGATGATCTTCGACATCGAAGCCAACACTTACAAAAGCTATATGCTCTCCGATGGCGACCTGGCTCTGACATGCGCCGGCAAAGGCGGTAAGTTCGTGGGCTACAAGGGCAATGTTCTGGAAGCAACCGAGGCTTATGTACTGGATCCCGAGGCCGGTCTGAAGACACTCGCCGAGTACAAGCCCGCTGTCAGCGAGTGGATCGACGCCAACATGGTTCACCCTGTAGAAACCTACGAATTCAACGAGGAAACAGGCCAATACGATCCAGTGATCGTGGATATGCTTATGACCGGTATCCCCTTCTGCACACCCGACATGAGTGTGATCACCACCTACGCCTACAATTCATGGGATGATTCAGATAATCTGGCATACGGTTATGTATTCCGTTTCCCCGAGGATGTAAGTGTGAAAGGTGTGGCTGCCGACGCCAACGGCATGCGTGTGCTTCGCGACGGTATGATCCGCATCGACGGTCAGGCTGAGGTCGAGGTATTCGCTACCGACGGTACCCGCGTATTCCGCGGCGCCGCTAACGGCACTGTCTCCACCGGCCTGAAGAAAGGCATGTACATAGTACGCGCCACATTCGCCGACGGAACTGTTAAGACGACAAAAGTTTCCTTCTAATATTACTTCTACATATTAGAATTATGTATATCCTCGAGAGGGCTGCACCGCGACGGTGCGGCCCTCTTTTCGATATTGCAGATTACTGAATCGGCTCTTAGAGCCCGTTGCACAAAATTTGTTAACGTCAGGGTCGCAGCAGTGCGTCAGATTCGGTGCTGTGAGCGATTGAGCATAGCGGGCTATGTGATTGAGC
>SFOK01000030.1 GCA_004552395.1 Bacteroidales bacterium
TCGTATAATGCTTGTCTGCCCTATGAAGCTCATTGGTTAATTTGTCCGAAAAAGTAGTTTATTTTGCTCTTCCTTGTTAAACTATGTCTATGATGTATAGTCTAATTAGCGGCCATTAACCATGAAATTTCATTTTTTCAATTATGTCGAAAATAAATTTGAAGCCATCGGTGGCACTGCTCGCGTTGCTGATTCCGACAGCCGTTTCGGCTCAGGGTCAGGATATGCCGGCGTCGACGCTTCCCGATGTGGATTCTATTGCGGCGGCTTACAGCGGCAGGTACGTCCCGCAGAACCCGGCTATTCCGGCTGCACAGTCGGTCGTCATGTCGCTCGAGGAGTGCTCTAAGGTGGCGCTCGACAAGAATCCCACTGTCATTGTTTCCGGCATGGAGATCAAACGTGCCGATTATTCCAAGAAGGAAACGCTCGCGCAGCTTCTCCCCAACGTCAGCTTCGGCCTGCAGTATTCGCGAGCCATCGAGCTGCAGAGCATGAAGATGAACTTCGGAGGAACCACTCAGACTATCAAGATGGGTCAGGACAACTCCTGGGGTCTCGGCTTCACGGCCTCTATGCCTGTGATCGCGCCCACGCTCTGGAAATCGCTTCAGCTTTCCGACACTCAGATCATGGCTTCTGTGGAGGCTTCCCGCGGCTCGGCCCTCGACCTCATCAATCAGGTGGAGCGCGCCTACTATTCGCTGCTGCTGGCCAAAGCATCGCGCAAAGTCCTGCTGCAGAACTACGACAACGCTGTCTTCAACGCCGACCTCTACAAGAAAAAATTCGATGCCGGCACAGCTTCGGAGTACGATGTGCTCCGCTCCTCCGTGCAGGTCAAGAACGCCGAGCCTGAGCTTCTGCAGGCCGACATAGCCGTGCGTCAGGCGCAGCTCCAGCTCGCCATACTCTTAGCTCTCGATCCGGGCGTGGCCATAGAGCCCGACACCTCGCTTGAGGAGTATCAGCGCGAGATGTTCGCCCGCGAGTCAGCCGGTTATTCGCTTGCCGACAACACGCAGCTGCGTTCCATGCTCATACAGCGCAAGGCGCTCGAGCAGACCGTGGCTATGCGCAAACTCGACTGGGTGCCCACTCTCTCTGCCAACGTCAACCTGATGTGGAACTCGATCTCCAACGGCAATATGTTCAAGCACATAGATCTCATGCGATACTCCACAGCCGGCTTCTCCGTCTCTGTGCCCATCTTCTCCGGTGGCTCCAAATACTATGGCCTCAAGAACGCCAAAGTGCAGTTCGCCGAGAACACTCTACAGACCGAGAACCTGCAGCGCTCGCTCCAGACTCAGCTCGAACTCGCTGTGGACAATATCAACAAGGAGGTGACTCAGATCGAGTCGTCTGCCGAGGGTGTCCGTCAGGCCGAGAAAGCTCATCAGATCATGCAGAAGAGCTTCGAGATCGGGGCCGCCACTTATCTGGACCTGCGCGACTCCGAGCTCGCCGAGACATCTTCGCGTCTCAGCTACTATCAGGCCATCTACAATTACCTCGTCTCTCATTCCGACCTCGACCTGCTTCTTGGCCGCGGCGTCCCTCCCTCCGGGCAAAATAATTAAGCCAATCGACAATACCTTAAATATCAGATTCTTACAACCATCCCCGATAAAGCCAATTTCACAATGAAATTCCTCAGATATACTCCCGTAGCTCTCGCTCTCCTGCTTACTGCCTGCTCCGGCTCCGACAAGAAAAAAGACGCCGCAGCCAAGGAAGAGATCCCAGCCGTGAAGGTTGAGACCGTCTATGAACGCGCTGTGCCTCAGAACTTTACTTACACCGCGCAGACCGAAGCCGACAAGCTCAACAATGTGTCCTCATCCATGCCGTTGAGAATCAAGTCTATCCTCGTGGAGGAGGGACAGAAAGTGTCCCGCGGTCAGACGCTCGTGGTGCTCGACGATGTGAATACTACCACCTATAAGCTGCAGGTTGACAATGCCATAGCGGCTCTCAACAATGCCAAGGCGCAGTATGACAACGTCAAGCTCGACTATGATCGCGCCGTTCAGCTCTATCAGATCGGCGGCGGCACGAAGCAGCAGGTCGACCAGATGCATACCCAGCTCATCACGGCCCGCAACGGCGTGACATCGGCGCAGAATTCGCTGGCAAGCGCACGACGCGCCCTCTCCAACGCGAGCGAGAACAGTGTGCTCACTTCTCCGGTTTCCGGCGTGGTCACTGCCCGCAACTATGACCCGGGAGATATGACCGGCACACTCCCGATCCTCACTGTGGCTCAGGTGCGCCCCATGAAGATAGTCATCAACGCTTCCGAGACTGAATACTCCAGGATATACAAAGGCCTCGCAGCCAAGATCACTTTCGACTCCTACGGCGGCGAAGTCTTCGACGGTGTAATCAGCAAGATTCTTCCCACCGTGGACCCGTCCACACGCACCTTCGCAGTGGAGATCGACATACCTAACGCCGATGAGCGTATCCTCCCCGGCATGTTCGCCCGTGTGGAGCTATCACTGGGCGAGGCTACCCATGTGGTGGTGCCCGACCTTGCTGTTGTCAAGCAGCAGGGCTCCGGCAACCGCTACGTCTACCTCTATCGCGACGGCAAAGTAGAGTATGTGCAGGTGCAGCTCGGCCAGCGTATCGGCGACAGCTACGAGCTCCTGAGCGGCGTCCCCTCCGGTTCGCAGGTTGTGATCTCCGGCCAGAACGCCCTCACCAACGGCTGCCGGGTGAAAGTCATCAAATAATCCGCAGCCCGCACTGCTTTCCCTCGCGTTAGCAAAGCATCTCTCCTTCGCGTCAGCAAAGCATCTCTCCCTCGCTTCAACAAGATTTATCCTCAACTATTTAACGAAGAACCGCAGTGTCTCTATACGCATCAGCAGTACGCCGCCCGGTCATGACCACGCTCTGTTTCTTAGCCGTGATCATCATGGGCCTCTTCTCCCTCTCCAAGCTCCCTATCGACCTTTACCCCGACATCGACACCAATCAGCTGATGGTGATGACAATGTATCCGGGCGCGAGTGCCGAAGACATAGAGCAGAATGTGACCAAACCGCTTGAGAACACCCTCAACTCGGTGGAGCATCTCAAGCACATCACCTCGCAGAGCCGCGAGAACACTTCCGTCATCACTCTGGAATTCGAGTACGGCTACGATATAGATGTGCTCACCAACGATGTGCGCGACAAACTCGATATGGTGGAATCGCAGCTCCCCGACGATTCCCAGAACCCGATCATATTCAAGTTCTCCACCGATATGATCCCTATCTGCCTCCTCTCGGTCGAAGCTCACGAAAGTATGCCGGGTCTCTACAAGATCCTCGACGACGGGCTGGCCAACCCGCTCGCCCGTATCGACGGTGTCGGCTCCGTCTCCATCTCAGGCGCCCCGAAGCGCGAGATCCACGTCTATTGCGATCCCAACAAGCTCGAGGCCTATCACCTGAGCGTGGAGCAGATCTCGTCGCTCATCGCGGCTGAGAACCGCAACACACCCGGCGGCTCGTTCGATATCGGCAACAACACCTACGCTCTCCGTGTCCAGGGCGAGTTCGACGACTCGCGCCAGATGGAGGATATCCCCGTGGCATCTGTCGACGGCCGCACGGTCTATCTCAAGGATGTGGCCCGCGTCGACGACTCGCTCGAGGAGCGCACGCAGCGCACCTACATCAACGGCAAGGAAGGCGCCATGGTCGTGATCCAGAAACAGTCGGGCGCCAACTCTGTGGCTATCTCCAAAGCCGTGCAGGAGGCTCTCCCCAGACTGCAGAAGAACCTCCCCTCCGATGTGAAGATCGGTGTCATTGTGGATACTTCCGACAATATCGTCAACACTATCAAGTCGCTCGAGGAGACGGTGCTCTATGCCCTGCTCTTCGTGGTGATAGTGGTCTTCTTCTTCCTGGGCCGCTGGCGAGCCACACTCATCATCGTCATCACGATCCCCGTATCGCTGATCGCCTCGTTCATCTATCTGGCGGCCACGGGCAATTCGCTCAACATAGTCTCGCTCTCGGCGCTCTCCATATCGATCGGTATGGTGGTGGACGATGCCATCGTGGTGCTCGAGAATGTGACCACACATATAGAGCGAGGATCTGACCCGAAGCAGGCCGCCGTGCACGGCACAAACGAGGTGGCCATCTCCGTGATCGCCTCCACACTGACGCTGATAGCCGTGTTCTTCCCCCTCACACTCGTCACCGGCATGACAGGTGTCCTCTTCCGCCAGCTCGGATGGATGGTTACCATCATGATGATCATATCCACCACCTGCGCCCTCTCGCTCACTCCGATGCTCTGCTCGCAGTGGTTGCGTCTAGGCCGCCCCGGCAAATGGTTCCGGAAGTTCTTCGGCCCGGTGGAGCGCGCATTGGATCGCTTTGACAACGGCTACGCGCATCTGCTGCACTGGGTGGTCGGTCACCGCACCGTCACTATCCTGGTCTGCCTGGGTATCTTCGTGGGCTCGATACTGCTCGTCAAGAATGTGGGCACAGAGTTCTTCCCAACGCAGGATAACGCCCGCCTGGGTGTGAGCCTCGAGACTCCGATCGGCACCCGCGCCGAGATCACCACAGAGGCTATTCACCGCCTCGACTCCATGTGGCGCAAGAAATATCCCGAGATCATAGTATCGAGCTACACGGCCGGCCCGGCAAGCTCCGACAACACCTGGGCTTCGCTGAGCGACAACGGCCCGCACATCGCCTCCATGAATATCCGTCTCTCGGATCCGGGCGACCGCAGCCGCTCTATCACCGAGATAGCCGACAGTATGCGTGCCGACCTCACCAACTATTTCCCCGAGTTTAAGAAAGCTCAGGTCAATGTGGGCGGCGGACGCGGCGCCGGCATGGGCGGCCAGTCAACTGTCGACTTCGAGATCTACGGCTACGACTTTACCGAAACCGATTCTGTAGCCAATCAGGTGCGCCAGATCCTGCTCGGCATCGAGGGTACGGCCGACGTCATGATCTCCCGCTCCGACTATCAGCCGGAGTATCAGGTCGACTTCGATCGCGAGAAACTCTCGATCCACGGCGTGAATATGCAGACCATGGCCAACGCTCTCCGAAACCGTATCAACGGCGCCACAGCCTCGCAGTTCCGCGAGGACGGCGAGGAATACGATATCAAGGTCATGTTCGAGCCCGACCGCCGTATCAGCATCGAGGATATAGAGAATATCACCGTCTACAACTCGCAGGGCCAGGGCGTCCGCATCAAGGATGTGGGTCAGGTCGTGGAGCGCTTCTCGCCGCCTACGATCGAGCGCAAGGACCGCGAGCGTATCATCACCGTATCGGCTATCGTCACGGGCGGTGTGCCTATGAGCCAGGTTGTGGCCGATGCTCAGATGGAGATCGACAAGCTGCATCTCCCCGCCGGCATCAGCATCAACCTCTCGGGTAGCTTCGAGGACCAGCAGGATTCGTTCAGCGACCTCATGATACTCGGTCTGCTCATCATCATTCTGGTCTATATAGTCATGGCCGCTCAGTTCGAGAGCCTCACATACCCGGGCATCATCATGACCTCGCTCCTGTTCGCCTTCTCAGGTGTCTTTATAATCCTGTGGCTCACCGGACACACGCTCAACGTCATGTCTATGATCGGCGCCATCATGCTGATCGGTATTGTGGTCAAGAACGGTATTGTGCTCATAGATTATATCACACTGAACCGCGAGCGCGGCATGGGCATCCGCACAGCCGTGATCCACGGCGGTAAGTCGCGTCTCCGTCCTGTGATCATGACCACACTCACCACCGTTCTCGGTATGGTCCCGATGGCCGTAGGTTCCGGACAGGGCGCCGAGATGTGGCGTCCTATGGGTACGGCCGTGATCGGTGGTCTCACATTCTCCACCATTCTGACACTGCTCTTCGTGCCGGTGCTCTACTGCGTATTCGCCAGCCGCGGTGTGAAACGCACCCGCCGCAAACTGCGCAAAGCCCGTGCTAAGAAAGCAGATATAACAGATTAATTTGAAAACGTATGAAAGCAATATTTATAGCCTACGATCAGGCATGGCATGAGAAGATAATCGAGCTCCTTGACCATTTCAACTGCCGCGGCTTCACCGGCTTCGGCACCGTGCAGGGACGCGGATCAGTGAAAGGAGAGCCCCACTACGGCACACACGCGTGGCCCTCACTCGCCCAGGCCATCATAGCCATGGTTGAGGATCACCGTGCACCGCTCGTCATGGAAGCCCTCCACGAACTCGACGCGCAGAAACCCCGCCTGGGCCTGCGCGCCTTCCAGTGGACCGTAGAAGCCAGCATTTGACCCTAACCCGCGGCCGTGTTACCGGGATTCCCGCGGGCGGCTTAAAATCCGAATTATCCGCCCAATGCGGGCCCGAAATTACCAAGAACTTTATGGCAAAAAATCCGCCCTCTCGGGCCCAAAAAAAATCCGCCCTTCCCGGGGCGGATTTTTTTATCGCCATCAGTCCGACCCGTCCGACAGGTCCGACCTGTCCGACATTCGGGGATACCAAACCGGGCCGGGACGGGTCAGTGTCATGTGCCGGGTCAGTGGGCGAAGAAGAAGTAGGCGGTTATGACGGCGGAGACGGCTCCCACCACATCGGCGAGTAGCGCGTATCCGGCTGCGTAGCGTGTCTTCATCACTCCCACGGAACCGAAGTAGACCGCGAGAATATAGAACGTAGTATCAGTGCTTCCGCGCACTGCTGCTGCCACCTGACTCACGAACGCGTCGGCACCGTTCTCTTTCATCACATCGAGCATCAGGGCGCATGAGCCGGATCCGCTCAGCGGCTTCATGAGCATGGTAGGCAGGGCGCCTACCCACTGTGTGTCGAAGCCGCACAGCCCCACGAACCATTCCACACCGTCGGTGAAGAAATCCAAAGCGCCTGAAGCGCGAAACATACCAATCGCCACTAAGATAGCCACCAGATAAGGTATGATCATCACTGCTGTCTTGAAGCCCTCTTTGGCGCCCTCTATGAAGGTGTCGTACACATTTATCTTCTTGCGCACGCCCATGGCTATGAAGATGATTATCACCGAGAAGAGTATCACATTGGCCGCGAAGGTGCTGTAGACCTGCACTTTCTCAGCGGGCAGCGAGGAGAAGAACCAGACCACAAGCGCCACGAACGCCGCTATGCCGCCGAGCCATGAGAGAAGCACCCGGTCGGGACGTATGCGCTGCTTGATGCAGAGAGCCGTCAGGCCCACGAGTGTGGCTATGGTCGTGGCCACGAGTATCGGTATGAATATGTCGGTGGGGTTCGATGCGCCTCCCTGAGCGCGGTACATCATGATGCTGATCGGTATCAGACAGAGGCCCGACGAGTTGAGCACCAGAAACATGATCATGGCGTCGGTGGCCGTGTCCTTCTTCTTATTGAGCGACTGCATCTCCTGCATGGCGCGCAGACCCATAGGCGTAGCCGCATTGTCAAGACCGAGCATGTTGGCCGATATGTTCATGAAGATGGAGCCCATGGCGGGGTGTCCGGCCGGTATGCCGGGGAAGAGGCGCGAGAAGAAAGGGTTCACGAGCCGAGCCAGACCGGCTATCACGCCTCCGCGTTCGCCGATCTTCATGATGCCGAGCCAGAGGGTGAGCACACCGGTGAGACCCAGCGAAATCTCGAAAGCGAACGCCGCCTGGTCAAACGACGAGTTCATTATGTCGGACCAGATGGAGACATCGCCTGTCGACGCGCTCACGCAGATCGCTGTGATGAACGCCGCCGCGAAGAAGAATATCCAGATATAATTCAGTATCACTTGTCAGATAGTGTATAGTATAGCGGAAGTGAATCGGTTGTCATAAACGGAGCCGGGGCTATCCGCAGTCGCAGTCGTCGCAATCGCAGGGGCTCTCCAGATAATGTTTGCCTGAATGGCAGACATGGAGAGAGTGGTCCACGATTAGGTGGCGGTTGGCCATGCCGGCTATCACCGACATCTCGTGGCTCACGAGTATGATTGTGGTGCGCGAGGCGAGGCGCTCCATCAGATCGTAGATGCGGTGCTCGAAACTCTTGTCCACATAGCTGAGCGGTTCGTCGAGCACGAGCACTTCGGGGTCGGAGATCAGGGCGCGGCCGAGCAGGGCGCGCTGCAGCTGTCCGCCTGAGAGGTCGCCGATCGGCCGGTGGCGGAACGATTCCGTGCCGGTCTCGCGGATCACGGCCGCGAGCCTCTCGCGGTCTCCGTCGGTGATCTTGGGGAAGATGCCGCGGTAGAGTCCGGAGAGGATCACCTCCTCCACCGAGATCGGAAAACGCGTGTCGATGCCGCTCTTCTGGGGCAGATAACCTATGGAGAGACGCTTCACCTCCCTCCCTTCGGTGTCGAAGTAGAACACCTCGCCGCGGGTCGGCTTTATGAGGCGGAGCATGGTGCGCAGCAGTGTGGTCTTGCCGCCGCCGTTTGGTCCGGTTATGGCCACAAAGTCGCCGCGGTTCACGGTGAAATCTATGTCGGTGAGTACGGGCCGCTCGTAGCTCACGCTCACGTGGCGCAGCTCGATCACGGGCTGCTCGGCCCGGCTGTTATGCTGATTGCTGAGAGTCATTTTTTCAGAGACGATGATATGGCGCGGGCGGTCTGCAGCATCGCTTCGGGCCATGATGAGGATGAGAGTATCTCGGTGCGGCGCATCGGCAGCTTCAGGTCCTCGGCCACAGCCTCGAGCTGCGAAGGCGATGAGCTGGCGTCGTAGATGATCACCGAGGCGCGGTCGGCGAGGGCCTCGTCGCATAGACGTGCCAGACGCTCGGGCGTCACCTCCTTGCCTCCCTGTTCCAGGGAGAGCTGATGCAGACCGTAGTCGCGGGCGAAGTAGCTCAGCGAGGGGTGTCCGGTGATGAATGTGGCGCCCCTGGCCGGCGCCATGATGCTGTCGAGCTGCCGGGACAGTGTGTCGAGCCGAAGGTTGAGCGCGTAAAGATTGCGCCGGTAGGCTTGTGCGTTGGCCGGGTCGAGTGCGGAGAGTGTGTTGCATATGTTGGAGGCCATGACGCGGGCGCTGGCCACCGAGGTCCATACGTGCGGATCGAAACTCTCCTCCTCTTCGCCGTGAGAATGACCGTGTGCTTCGTGGCTGTGGGAATGGCTGTGGCCGCCGTGCAGACGCTCCACACCCTGAGCGGTGTCGATCACCCTCAGCCCCGGGAAACCCTCCTTCACCTTCCTGACGGCACTCTCCTCAAACGGAAGACCCCCCACAGCGAAATAGACTGCCGAGTTCTGCAGATCCGTGAGTTGTTTCATGGAGGGCTCGAAAGTCTCCGGGTCGGCGTCGCGGCCCAACAGTGTGGTCACTTCGGCCTTGTCGCCTGCTATCTGCCGGGCGAGCCATTCCAGCGGCGGTATGCCGGTCATCACGCGCAGACGTCCGTCGGGAGTGCGGCAGGCCGTCTCCTTGCGGCAGGCGCCAAGCAGCGGCAGCAGAAGCAGCCCCGCGAAAAGGACGGATGCGATGTGGCGAAGCGATATTTTCATTTCATTTCATTTCCGGCTTCTTAAACTCTTTTGCAAGCCGCTGATACTCAGGCAGCGAAAGCAACTTCCGGAAATTTGGGTCGTATTTCACCGCTTCCGGACAGAGGTCGTAGCAGTCGAACGCCTCCTTCACATATTTCAGCGCTGTGGGGAAGTCGCCGAGCAGACAATAGGCCGATGCCTTGCTCGAGGGCGCGACATTGCCGTAAGCCTTCAGATATTTCTCCACCGTCGCTCTGTCGCCGAGCCACCCGGCGGCTGTGGTTTCAAATCCGGTCGGAACTTCGTACTGTTCGCACTCATCGAGTACCTGCTGCATCAAAACCTTCCCATCCGCTTCATTCCCTTCGGAGATCAGCAGCATGGCGAGACGGATCTTCGCTTCGAGAGCTCGGATGTCGTACCCTTCGCCGGGGGAAAAAATGGCGTATTCCGCGTACTCTTGTGCAGCTTTGTCGAAGATCTCCGCTGCCTCGTCGGCTTTGCCGTCGAGAGCGAGCATGGAGGCGTACTGAAGTCTCAGGTCGGCGTTGGAGGGGATATCCTCAATAGACTTCTTCAGGATCTCTATGGCTTTGCCGATCCTGCCGGTGTTGCGGAGCGCCAACGTGTAGTTGTGGAGCACCCCCTCATAGTACTCGACCTCCTCGTCATTGTAGAGCGGCTCAAGCAGCTTCAGGGCGAGGTCGGATTGCCCGGCACGCAAAAGGATAGTGGACATCATGAGCACCTCGTCCGTGCCGCGCGGGTCCAGTTCGTGGGCGAGGCGCGCGGCTTCGTAAGCCTCGGCGTTGCGGCTATGCTGCCTGCAGAGCGCGCTGCGGAGCATAAGCCGATTCACCATGCAGCCATCGGCATTCTGCGGGTCAGGGTTGGCCATATACGCAGCGGTCAGATCATTGACCTTGCGCTCGGTCAGGCCCGGCTCAATGCCGGCGATATAGAGGACTATATCCTCGAAATGGGGCCGGTTCAGATCATCGCATATGCCCCGCAGAGCATCGTCGACGGCAGCTTCGTAGCGCCCCAGATGTGTGTTGCCGAGAGCCCTGTATGACAGGGCCTCGGGATCATCGGGGAACAGCTTTAGCACCGTTGTGGCGGAGTCTACCCACGCTCGATAATCGTCGGTGTCCTGCAGATCCTCGAGCGGGAAGTGCAGGTCGTTCTCGTCGAAATAAATCTGCGCATCCGAGAGTATCTCAATCTCCGTCATCTGCTGCGTGGAGTCCTCGGACTCCTCCGCCTGCTCCGTTGCGCCGTCATAGTTGATCACAGCAGCTCCGGAGGAGGAAAAGGCGGCTCCGGCCGACATAGCGGACAGGGCTCCCGCCAGTAAAATTGTTGAAAGGATTCTCATAGTCGTCTCGGATTAAAGGATTTATCTCGGCTTAATAACTTATTCTTTATGCGCTACCCGCGGACTTCAAAAGCGGCGGATACCCATGATGTGGCGCACCTCCTCGAGAGTGCGCGCTGCCGTCTCGCGGGCGCGCTCTGCTCCCTGACGCACCACACGCGAAAGGTATTCGTCGTTGTCGCGTATGTCGAGCACCTTCTGGCGGATCGGGAGCGTTACCTTGAGGATATCCTCGGCGAGCTGTTTCTTCAGGTCGCCGTAGCGTATGGAGCAGTCGGCGTAGGCCTGGCGGAAATGCTCTAATGTGGCGGGCTCGCTCACAAGCTCCATGAGGGTGAATAGGTTGGCTATCGGCAGCGTAGGGGCCTGGTTCGGCTCCTTCGGCCCTTCGTCGGTGACGGCGCGCATCACCTTCTTGCGCAGCGTCTTCTCATCGTCGGTGAGGTAGATGCAGTTACCCTCGCTCTTGCCCATCTTGCCTGAGCCGTCGAGACCGGGCACCTTCACGGCCTCGCCGCCGAAGTTGAAGTTGGTGGGCTCGCTGAAGTAATCGGTCTTGTAGAACGAGTTGAAACGGCGCGCGAAGCGGCGTGTGAGCTCCAGGTGCTGCTCCTGGTCCTTGCCCACAGGCACGAAGTCGGCGTGGTGGATCAGTATATCCACAGCCATCAGGGTGGGGTAGGTGAGCAGACCGGCGTTGACGCGCTGGTTCGTCTGGTTGCCTATGATATCCTTCTCTATGTGGTCGTCGGCCTCCGACGTGGGTGCCTGTATGCCGAGAGCCTTGCGGGCCTTGTCCTTGAACGAGGCCGTGCGCATCAGCTCGCCTATGCCCACATGCATATTCATGAGCAGATACATCTCGGCTATCTCGGGCACATCGGACTGCACGTAGATTATGTTCTTCTCGGGGTCGAGTCCGGCGGCCAGATATTCGGCCAGTATCTGCTTCACATTCTCGTGAAGCATCTTGGGGTCCGGGTGAGTGGTGAGCGCGTGCAGGTCGGCTATGAAGAAGCGGCAGTCGAAATCGTCCTGCATGCGCACAAACTTGCTCAGCGCGCCGAAGTAATTGCCCAGGTGTAGGTTGCCGGTGGCGCGGATGCCGCTCAGCACCACCTTCTTTTTATCGTTAACGGGTGTGTTGTCCATAACTCTTTCAGTCTCTGTGAATTGTGCGTTTATTTGAGTGAACGGTAGCGGATGCGGTGAGGCTCCACATTGCCGTCGCGGCGGCGTTTGAACTCCTCGTATTCGCTGTAAGAGCCCTCGAAGAAGGTCACCTTGCTGTCGCCTTCGAAGGCCAGGATATGTGTGGCGATGCGGTCTAGGAACCAGCGGTCGTGGCTTACCACCACGGCGCAGCCTGCGAAGTTCTCCAGGCCCTCCTCCAAGGCGCGCAGCGTGTTGACGTCTATGTCGTTGGTCGGCTCGTCGAGCAGAAGCACGTTCCCCTCCTCCTTGAGCGCCATGGCCAGATGCAGACGGTTGCGCTCGCCGCCGGAGAGCACGCCGATCTTCTTCTCCTGGTCGGCGCCTGTGAAGTTGAACTTGCTCAGGTAGGCGCGGGCGTTCATGTCGCGGCCGCCCATGCGGAAGCTCTCCACGCCTTGCGAGATAACCTCGTAGACTGTCTTCTCGGGCGAGAGATCCTTGTGGGTCTGGTCCACATAGGCTATCTTCACGGTCTCGCCCACATTGAAGACTCCGGCATCTTTCTGCTCCTGACCCATGATGAGGCGGAAGAGTGTGGTCTTGCCGGCGCCGTTGGGGCCGATCACACCCACTATGCCGTTGGGCGGCAGCATGAAGTTGAGGTCGTCGAAGAGAACCTTGTCGCCGTAAGCCTTGGCCACATGCTCGGCCTCTATCACCTTGTTGCCAAGGCGCGGTCCGTTGGGTATGAAGATCTCCAGCTTCTCCTCGCGCTGTTTCTGGTCCTCGTTGAGCAGACGGTCGTAGCTGGCCAGACGAGCCTTCCCCTTGGCCTGGCGGGCCTTCGGAGCCATGCGCACCCACTCGAGCTCGCGCTCCAGCGTCTTGCGGCGCTTCGAAGCGGTCTTCTCCTCCTGCGCCATGCGCTTGGTCTTCTGGTCGAGCCACGATGAGTAGTTACCCTTCCAGGGTATGCCCTCGCCGCGGTCGAGCTCCAGTATCCATCCGGCCACATGATCCAGGAAGTAGCGGTCGTGGGTCACGGCTATCACCGTGCCCTTATACTGCTGCAGATGCTGCTCGAGCCAGTCGATCGACTCGGCGTCGAGGTGGTTAGTGGGCTCGTCGAGAAGCAGTATGTCGGGCTCCTGAAGAAGGAGACGGCAGAGTGCCACGCGGCGTCGCTCGCCTCCGGAAAGCTCGGTGACGGGCTGGTCCTCGGGCGGACAGCGCAGCGCGTCCATGGCCCGCTCCAGACGGTTGTCGAGGTTCCAGGCGTCGCAGGCGTCCAGCTTGTCCTGAAGCTCGGCCTGACGCTGTATGAGCTTGTCCATCTTGTCGGGGTCCTCGAGCACGTCGGGGTCGCCGAAAGCCTCGTTTACCTTGTCGAACTCGGCAAGCAGGTCGAGGGTCGGCTTCATACCTTCCTCCACGATCTGACGCACGGTCTTGCTCGGGTCGAGCTTGGGGTCCTGCTCCAGGTAGCCCACCGAGTAACCCGGCGAGAACACCACATTGCCCTGATACGACTTGTCGAGTCCGGCTATGATCTTCATCAGAGTGGACTTGCCGGAGCCGTTCAGACCTATGATGCCTATCTTGGCGCCGTAGAAGAACGAGAGGTATATGTCTTTGAGTATCTGACGCTGGGGCGGAATCACCTTGCTCACGCCCACCATGGAGAATATGATTTTTTTATCGTCGGCCATAGTCGGTTGGGGTTATCTCTTGGGACAGGCCACTGTGCGGTAGTCACAGCGCAGCTTCCCTTTCACTATATTGTTGAGTTTGTTGCGTATCAGCGATTTGCGTATCGGGGATATATGATCGGTGTAGACCTTCCCCAGCAGGTGGTCGAACTCATGCTGTATGATGCGGGCGGCAAAGCCGGTAAACTCCCGCTCCTGCTCCTTGAGGTCGGCGTCGAGCCACCGCAGCTTCACATGCTCGGTGCGCATCACCGGCTCGCTCAGACCCGGCAGCGAGAGGCACCCCTCCTCGCGCGAGCAGGGCTTCACATCTTCAATCACCTCCAGCTCCGGATTCACAAGCGCCAGCTTGAGGTCCTTGCATTCCGGGAAACGGTCGGCAACCGGCGAGCCGTCGATAACTATCAGCTGTATCGCCTTGCCGATCTGCGGCGCGGCAAGCCCCACACCGTCGGTGAAGTACATTGTCTCGAACATATCGTCTATGAGCTTGCTCAGCTCGGGGTAGTCGGCCCCGACCGGCTCACATCCTTTGCGGAGTACGGGATGACCGTACAGATATATGGGATAAACCATTCTTTATGTTGTTTGAGTATTTTTGCAAAGTTACAAAAAATTGCGGACTTTACGAAAAAATGGGGGCGCCAATGCGAAGTGGACCGCAGAAAAGTTGTAAATTTGCAGAGCGGAACGAGCACGCCCGGAAAGCTGCCGCTCCCGCATGCAAACATACAGACAGAGAAAAATGGAAAAGCAGAGCATTGTATCTATCAAGGACCTGACCAAGGAGAATATCCTGGAGCTGCTCCGTGTGGCGGAGCTCTTCGAGAAGAATCCCAACAGGAGAATACTGGCCGGCAAAGTGGTGGCCACACTTTTCTTCGAGCCCTCCACCCGCACCCGACTCAGCTTCGAGACGGCTGTCAACCGCCTCGGCGGACGTGTCATCGGTTTCTCCGACCCCGCCGCCACAAGCACCTCGAAGGGTGAGACTCTCAAGGACACTATCAAGATGGTGAGCAACTACGCCGACCTCATAGTCATGCGCCATTACCTGGAAGGCGCCGCCAAATACGCCTCGGAAGTCACCGATGTCCCGGTGATCAACGCAGGCGACGGCGCCCATCAGCACCCCTCGCAGACCATGCTCGACCTCTATTCCATATTCAAGACCCAGGGACGCCTCGACGATATCACAATCACTATGGTGGGCGACCTCAAGTACGGCCGCACGGTCCACTCCCTGCTCCAGGCCCTGAGCCATTTCCGCGTCAAGTTCAACTTCGTGGCCTGCCGCGAACTCAAGATGCCGCAGGAGTTCATAGAATTCTGCGTCAACAACGGCATAGACTTCCAGGAGCATACCGACTTCTCGCCCGAGGTGATCAACTCTACCGACATACTCTACATGACCCGTGTGCAGCGCGAACGCTTCGCCGACCTCGACGAATACGAACGCGTCAAGGACCTCTATTCGCTGAATCTGAATATGCTCCGCGACTCCAAACCGAACCTGAGAGTCCTCCATCCGCTTCCCCGTGTCAACGAGATCAGTCAGGATGTGGACGACTCGGAGAAAGCTTACTATTTCGAACAGGCCCACAACGGCCTCTTCGCTCGCCAGGCCATGATCTGCCGCAGCCTGGGTATCGACGTTAAAGACTGACCCACGTAAAATCAACGGATCTTCGGACTTGTTGTTAAAAAACTTAAAATCCGGAAGTCCAAATCAAAGGCAGACCGACGTTAAAGACTGAAAAGATGAAGAATAAAGAACTCGCTGTTGCCGCCCTTCGCCGCGGCACCGTCATTGACCATATCCCGAGCCATGTCCTCTTCAAGGTTGTGAAGCTGCTCGGCATCGAGAAACTGGACAAGAGCGTCACAATAGGCAACAATCTCACCTCGCAGCGCCTCGGAACCAAAGGTATCATCAAGGTGGCCGACACTTTCTTCCCCGACGAGGTGATAAACCGTATAGCCATACTCGCCCCTACGGCTGTGGTCAACATCATCGAAGACTACGAGGTGGTGAAGAAGGAGCAGGTCGTTGTCCCCGACGAGATCGTGGACATAGTCCGCTGCACCAACCCCAAGTGTATCAGCTGCAACGAACCGATGAAGACCCGCTTCACGGTTGTGGGACGCGACCCGATCACTCTCGCCTGCCGCTATTGCGAGCACGAGTTCTCGGGCGACGGCATTGAGCTCAAATAGTGGCGTATGGCTAAACAGTCGCATATTTATGGCTAAACAGTCGCTGGCGTATGGCTAAACAGTCGTGGAAACCGGGCACTATGATCTATCCGGTGCCGGCCGCGTTGGTGACCTGCGGCAGCACGCCCGGTGAGTGGACCATGCTCACTGTGGCCTGGACCGGTACGCTCTGCACCAACCCGCCTATGTGCTACATATCCGTGCGGCCGGAGCGCTACAGCCGTCCGCTCATAGAACGTTGCGTGGAGTTCACCATCAACCTCACCACACAGGAGATGGTCAGGGCCGTGGACTGGGCCGGTGTCCGCTCCGGACGCGACTTCGACAAATGGAAGGAGACGGGTCTCACGCCGCTGAAAGGCGACAAGGTCTCGTCGCCCACCATCGATGAGAGCCCGCTCAGCGTGGAGTGCCGTGTCAAGGAGATTGTGCGGCTCGGCAGCCACGACATGGTGATCGCCGATGTGGTGGGCCTGCGTGCCGACGAACGTTTCATCGACGAAGCCACGGGCCGTTTCGAGCTCGAGAAAGCGCATCTGATAGCCTGGAGCCACGGCCACTACTTTGCCCTCGGCTCCGAGCTCGGCCACTTCGGCTTCTCCGTCCGCAAAAAATAGGCGTCTACTCTTTCAGACATTGATTTCCCGAAGTCCGGAATTATTGGAAAGGAGCAAAGCAGCTCATAAGAGAGTATAATTTTGTTTCAGAATAATATTATCAAAAGAAATGAAAATCAAGTTATTCGGACTTCTGATTACGGCAATGAAGAATCTGCTTCAAAGTCGGATGCCGACGGAAAAACCGGAAAGAAGGATAAGCGGCATACGAATACCCGCGAACGCGGCGCCTACGATGACATTGAATTGAGCGATATCGGGAAGACCAAAAACTCCCATAGCTCGGAACCGCAGGCTCCGCAGCGTTTGAATATACTGAATGACGGGACCAACTTCATGTCAGGCACATTCAATTACGCAGGCGCCAAATACGGATTCAGTGTGACCTTCCGATACGATGCCGCCACAGGAAAAGCCAGCGACGCCACTTATGAGGCCGACGGCTACGGCAGTACATATCCTCTTCCGACAATTAACGTTTCATCCGACCGCTCCAACGTATACATCACCCTTCGTGGAAATGCCGCCGGAGCCAACACACAAATAAACGTAAGCGCCGAAATCGGCAATCCGCGCTTCACCGGCAACATGATTCGCGGCACCCACTCCGGCACCTGCACCCTGATGCTCCAATAAAACTTTGCCACATATCCTTATTTCATGAAAGATTCTGTCTGGCTTCAGGGAATCCTACACAGTGATCCGGTGTAAGGAAGAGTTGACCGGCAGTGCCAGGAAAAGGCAGAGCCGCGCCGTAGTGTCGGGCGCGGTATCCTCTTCGGCCACAATCTCCTGAATTATGTTTCCTTCCATTTCAATCGCTCCTGCAGTCTCGCGGTCCGCAGCTCCGGCCGTGACAAGAATTATGCGTGACTCATAGGACGAGATACGCGGAAATATGCGCCGATAGTCGGAAAGCGCTCCGGCCACGGTAGTGAGCAGGTGTTTTGGCATGTCGAGGCATATTACCGCGTCGATGTCGCGCCATGCCCTGAGAGTGGAATCGAGTGCCGTTCGCAATGACTCGGGCGACGATGTGTCGGCCTCCGCATAGCGTATGCCGAGAAGCGAGGCCATCTGTTTGCCGGCATCGCGACGGGGATCTATCGCCGTCACCCTCAATCCCGCTCCGGCAAACAGTTCCGCGACTGCCACACCCTCGGCGCTGCAGCCGTTGACCACGGCCACCCTGAGCTGGGGAAGCGCCCAGGGAAGACGGCTCCTTTTCGACGGCTCCGCAGAAGAGAGGCGCTGTTTCGGGGAGCGAAGTTCCTCCATCTTTTTCTCGAGATAATTGTCGGCCAAAACTTATGCTATCGTTAGTGGGAAAGCTCTTTCCGTGGTGAAAGGCGCTTCCCGGAAAGGTTGCCCCGGGATAGGTTTAAAAATGACAGACGCCTTTGGCCGGGAGCCGCGGGCGTCTGTGTGTGAGATTGAATAATTATTCCTCCAAGAATTATTTCTTGATGCGGTTGCCGTAGCGGCTGCGGAATTTATCTACACGACCGGCTGTATCGACGAGCTTCTGCTTGCCTGTGAAGAAGGGGTGCGAGGAGCTTGTGATCTCGAGCTTTACGAGGGGATACTCTTTTCCGTCGACTGTGATAGTCTCTTTGGAAGCTACGGTTGAGCGGGTGATGAAGATTTCGTCGTTCGACATATCTTTGAACACCACTTCGCGATAATTGGAGGGATGAAGATCTTTTTTCATTTTTGGTTTTGTTACTGCAGTTAATATTACAATCGGAAGGGAGCGACCCTTCCCGGCATGAAGGGGAGCGACCCCCTCGTGTAATGGCGGTGCAAAATTAGAAAAATTTTTCCTAATGGCAAAATTTCCCGCTCTCAAACTTTTCCTGAGAATTTAAAAAATCGGGAAAATCGGGATTGATCAAGATTTCAGGCGGAAGATGGTGGCTGAGGGGGTGGCGGGCGAGAGGAGGCAATGGCGCGAGCGGCGCACTCCGGGTATCCAGACTATGCGGCCGGTAGCTTTCTCCACGAGCAGACTCCATGTCTCGCGGCGTGGGGCGGCTATGCCGGCGTCTTTGAGTACGCGGCTCACCGGCTTGCTCCCGCCGCCGAGTAGGTCGATGCGGTCGCCCGGCTGCGGATTCCTGAAAAGGAATGCGTCAGCTGTGCCGGCCACGAATGCCCTCGTCTCGGTGTTGTTGGCCCGTGCCTCGTCGACGAGGGCGGCCGAGCAGATCCGAGGTTCGGCTTCAAATTCCTGTCGCGGCGCCTGTGAGGGAGTGAAGAGGAAACCTTTGGCGGTGAGCGAGACGTCGCCTTGGGGCAGCCGCCAGCGGGCGCCGGTGCGTCGAGTGGCGAGCATCTCGCGCAGCTGCGAGTCTGTGGCGCCGAGCGGGCGGAAGGCCGTGTGCAGCAGCGTGAGTGGCGACGGGAAGCTGCTCAGAGCGCTCAGTGACACGAATCCCGGCTCGGGGAGCGCGCTCTCCACGGCGTCGGCGCAGATTGCGTCGGCCCGGCGCAGGTTGGCTATGGAGGCGGCTATGGATTTGCGTGCCGAGGGCCAGCGCTCCTCGAGCAGCGGCAGCACGCGCAGACGTATGAAATTGCGCGAAAATTCGTCGAAAAGATTCGATGAGTCGGTCACGTACCGGGCGCCGACAGCTTTGAGGAAAGCCTCGATCTGACTGCGCTCTATGCCGAGGAGCGGACGGAGAATCTCGCCGTCGTCGGAGCTCATGGCAGCCAGCCCTTTCACACCGGCACCGCGCATGAGGTTGAGCAGCAGGGTCTCGGCATTGTCGCCGGCATTGTGGGCCACGACGATGCGCGACGCGCCGAGTTCCCGCCTCAATTCGCGGAACTTGCTGTAGCGCAGTTCGCGGCAGGCCATCTCGAGGCTCACGCGGTGAGAGCGGATGTAGGCCGCGGTGTCGAAATCCACTCTGATGAGCCGTATGTCGGTCTTCTCGCATTCTGCGGCCACGAACCGCGAGTCGCGGTCGCTCTCCTCGCCCCGCAGATGAAAATTGCAGTTCACCGCCACCGAGGGGATGCCCAGACGCACGGCGCAGTGGAGCATAGCCATGGAGTCGGCGCCGCCGCTGACACAGAGCAGCAGCGGACCCGTAAGCGGCTCAGGGAGTGCCGAGCGGAACGCCGCGAGAGTTCTATCTATGACTGACTGATTTTCCAAAGCGCCACAAAGTTACTGAATTTTTTTGAAAACCGATTTGGATATAAGCCGTGGAATTTTTAATTTTGCGATTAGTTTCCGCAAGGTGAGTGAAGTCTCTCCGCAAGGGAGAGCGAATGCTTCCCGCAAGGGAGAGAGATACCGGAAAAAGACAAAATAACCCAATAACATTTAACTTTACTAACATTATGGCAAAAGAATGGATTTGCACCATCTGCGGCTATGTAGCCACCGGTGATGTACCCCCCGAGAAATGTCCCCAGTGCAGCGCGCCCGCATCCAAATTCAAAGAGCTCGAGAAGGGCGGCGAGAAGCTTCAGTTCGTCACAGAGCATGTGATCGGTATCGCCAAAGAGGGCACCGACGAGGAGATGATCAAAGACCTCAACAACCACTTCATGGGCGAGTGCACAGAGGTTGGTATGTATCTGGCAATGTCGCGTCAGGCTGACCGCGAGGGTTATCCCGAGATCGCCGAGGCTTTCAAGCGCTACGCTTTCGAGGAGGCCGAGCACGCTTCCAAGTTCTGCGAGCTTCTCGGCGATATGGTTTGGGACACCAAGACCAATCTTGAGAAACGTATGGCAGCCGAGGCAGGTGCCTGCGCCGACAAAATGCGTATCGCCAAGAACGCCAAAGCAGCCAACCTCGACGCTATCCACGACACAGTTCATGAGATGGCTAAGGACGAGGCACGCCACGGTCAGGGCTTCGAGGGTCTCTACAACCGTTTCTTCAAGAAATAAGCAGGGCAACCCTGCATAGTATCTACGCGGGCCGGAGCGGGCGGTTTACTCACGCCTTCTCCGGCTTGCTGCGTTAGAATCTCAGTGAAAGCTCGCCCTGCCTTGCGGGAGAAGCGAGCGGGAGGTCCCCGTCAGGGGCCTGTATAGCAATAGCCTCGTCCATATGAAGCCCTCCGTAGGTGGGCTATAATCCAAAAACGACATAGCCCCTATTAGATTTTACATATGGAGCGGATTCGGGTTATCGGCCCGCTACACGGACCGGGATTTGTGTGAGGCATCGGCGGTACAGGCGCTCATGACCCCTACGGGGCCATTCACACCTGCCTACCTTGCGGGCCCGCTACGCGGACCTTGGCTCGCTTCTTCCGCTACGCGGGGCGAGCTACTCCGATGGCACAAACAGCTCTGCGGGCGGCTCGTTTTCAACCCGAATTCGACTAAAGCGTCCACCCGAAAATCCGCTGATCAAAATTGCGATACACCCTCGCGTTATTAGGATTTCATACTCCGAGTACGATTAATCAACATTAAACTTTACTCCCATGAAGCAGTTAACATTGTTTTTGCTTTCTCTCATTGCTGGCATTATTTTTGTTGGCTGCACAGCTGAGGAGCCGACTGTACAGACTGATCCTGCGACAACACAGGTGAAATCTAACCCCTATCGGAAGTCGCTTAATGATGCATTGAAATCAGCAGATGCCATATTTGCTGACATTGCA
>SFOK01000135.1 GCA_004552395.1 Bacteroidales bacterium
TATAAGCTAATTTCTTCGACTTACTTAAGAAATGAACCCTTTATCAGTAAGCGAACGCCATTTTCACACTCCGGGTGCGCGGGAGAGTTTCATCCTGTGCGGCCTGATTGTGGTGTGGCTTGCGGTCACGGCACTTTTCGTGGGACTGCGCGCCGAGCATATCATGCTCGCGGTGCTTGTGGCAGTGATGTTCTTCAGCTGTTCGTCGTCGCGGCGTCTGGCCATAGCCCTCCTCCCCTTCCTTGTCTTCGGGATCTCCTATGATTGGATGAACATAGTGCCCAACTATGAAGTCAACACCGTGGATACGGCCGGACTCTATAACACCGAAAAACGTCTCTTCGGCATTGCTGCGGCAGGCGGCACGCTCACGCCCAACGAATGGTTCGCCCTCCACACCAACCCGGTGGCCGACATACTGGCCGGACTCTTCTACCTCTGCTGGGTGCCGGTGCCGATCATCTTCGGTCTGTGGCTCTATTTCACCGGGAGGCAGAAACTGTATCTGCACTTCGCACTCGTGTTCCTGCTCGTGAACCTGATTGGTTTCGCAGGTTACTATATCCATCCCGCCACACCGCCCTGGTATATAGCCAGCCACGGCTTCGAGGCCATACCGGGCACTCCCGGCGAAGTAGCCGGCCTGGGAGCGTTCGACTCCATGACGGGTCTGGGCATCTTCCACGGGCTTTACGCGCGAAATGCCAACGTGTTTGCGGCAGTGCCGTCGCTGCACTCGGCCTATACGCTCGTGGCTTTCCTTTACTCTTTGCATCTGCGCAAATCCACCGGGTGGAAGGTTGCGCTCGCCGTCATCACAGTGGGTATCTGGACGAGTGCCGTCTACACATCGCACCATTATCTGATCGATGTGCTGCTCGGCATAGCTTGCGCCTTCGCGGGTTATCTCCTGTTTGAGAAAGGACTCATGAGGATAGCCGGTTTCCGCCGTTTCATAGACCGCTACGCCGCTTATATTTCTAAAAAATCCAAAACGCCGACTCATGACAAACGATAACGAAAAGAAAGATGAGACATACGTGCGTCCCGAGGTGCTGACCTATGAGGATGTGGCGGAAATGGTGCCTAAACTGAAAGGGCACCGCAAACTCGTGGAGCGGCTGCTCCACTGGCTCTCGGTGGACAAGGTCAACGCCGTGCATGAGCGTTGGCACAAGACACCGGGCCCGGAGTTTACCAAGCATCTGCTTTTCGACTCTTTCCACAACACTCTGCGCGTCGACGGCAAAGAGGTGCTCGAGCATCTCCCCAAGGGCGCGTTCATCACTGTGAGCAATCATCCGCTCGGCGCCATCGACGGCATAGCGCTCATCTACCTCATCACCCGCCATCGCCCCGAATTCCGTGTGATGGTCAACATGATTCTGAATCGTATCCAGGCCATGCGCCCCAACTTCATAGCTGTCGACGCCTGGTCTCAGGATGACCCGGAGAAGAAACGCCAGTCTGTGCTCGGCATCCGCCAAGCACTGCGCATGCTCGCCCACGGCGAACCCGTCGGCTTCTTCCCCGCCGGCGCCATGAGCAAGATCAACTGGAAAAATCAGCTCGAAGACCGCGAGTGGCAGCGCTCCGTCCTCGAGATCATATATCGCGCCAAAGTACCTGTGATACCCATCTATTTCCACGACCGCAACAGCTGGTGGTGCAATTTCCTGGGTGTTGTATGCTGGCCCGCCCGCTCGCTGCGCCTCCCCGCGGAGGTGTTCCGCAAGAACGGCAAGGAACTCCATATAAGCGTGGGTGAGCCTATCTCGCCCGAGGAGCAGCGCCAGCACGGTGCCAACGCCGAGGAGCTTGGCAAGTATCTAAGAATGAAGACCTATGAGCTCAGAGAAAAATACGGAAAATAACGGCGGCCTTAAGGGGCTCCGGGAGAGTTACCGCGCCTCGCTCAAGTCGAGCGATACGGAGGAGGCTTTCGATCTGATTTTCTATCGCCCTATCGGATTCGCGTGGGCCATACTCTGCCGAAGGCTGGGCATCAGGCCCAACGCCATAACCATCGCTTCGATATTCCTGGGCGTGGGCGCCGGCATCATGTTCTATTTCAACAACCTGTGGCTCAATGTCATCGGAATGTTCCTGCTCGTCTGGGCCAATTCGTTCGACAGCGCCGACGGCCAGCTCGCACGCCTCACGAAACAGTATTCGCCCCTCGGACGTATTCTCGACGGACTCAGCGGCGACCTCTGGTTCATCTCCATCTATGTCTGCATCTGCCTCAGAGAGGTGCAAACATCCCCCTTCTTCATACTCTATCCGGCACTCATATGGATCATGGCCTCGCTCGCCGGCATATGCCACGGCATACAGGCCGCCCAAGCCGACTATTACCGCCAGTTCCACCTCTTCTTCGTCAAGGGCGCCGAGCTGAGCGAACTCGACTCGTCGGATCAGCTCAAGGAGAAGAAAGCGGCCCTCAGCTGGCGGAAGAACTTCTTCCCCAAGCTGATACAGTTCTTCTATTGCTCTTACACCATAGCCCAGGAGCGCCGCACTCCCACCATGCAGGCTCTCCGCGCCCAGATGCGTAAGTGCTTCCCCGACGGCAAGATACCTGCCGCCTTCAGCAGCGAATTCCGGCGTCTGAGCAAGCCGCTGATGAAGTATACCAACATACTGAGCTTCAACACCCGCTGCTTCGCCCTCTTCATCTCCATCTTCATAAAGATGCCCTGGATTTATTTTGCCTTCGAGCTGACCTTTATGAACGCTCTGCTTGTTTATATGATGTGGCGCCACGAGAGAATCTGCGCCCGGCTTTTAAAGGATCTCAAAGATGGCAAATATTGATTTCAATCGTGTAAAAGGGATCATCTTCGACTACGGCGGCACTATCGACACCGGTGGCGACCATTGGAGCGAAGTGATCAAGGAGGCTTACAACAAAGCTCGGGTATTTGTGAGCGACGAGGAGTTCCGCGATGCTTACGTCTTTGCAGAGCGCGAGCTCGCACGCACTCTCCATATACTCCCGGAGCATAATTTCCACGACCTTCTCAAAATTAAAATACGTATCGAGCTCGAGGAACTTGCGGCAGGCAACCGCATTCCCTCTGACCTCGTCGACACCAAGGCTCCCGAAATAGCCGGCTACTGCTACGAGGCCGCACGCCGCAGTGTGGAGCATGCACGCCCGGTGTTGGAGAGTCTGGCCGCTAAGTACCCACTTGTACTCGTCAGCAATTTCTACGGCAACATAAACACCGTGCTCCGCGATTTCGGCATCGACGGCTGCTTTAAGGACGTGATCGAAAGCGCCGTCGTGGGTGTGAGAAAACCCGATCCCCGCATCTTCGAACTCGGCGCTCAGGCACTCGGCCTCAAACCGGATGAGACGCTCGTGATTGGCGACAGCTACCGCAAGGATATTGTCCCCGCAGAAAAAATCGGCTGTCAGGTGCTTTGGCTCAAAGGGAAAGGATGGACAGCTCAGGAAGATGCACAACTGCATCCCAACATAATAGCCGACCTTCACGACATCCTTCAGCTGCTCGCCGGGCAGGAGGCCTATGATTCCTCCACCGACGCTCCCGATGTCGACTCGCTGCCGCAGCTCCATTGACAAGACATAAGAAGGCATCTGCTTTGACTTACAGGCGATTTCCGGACGCTCCCGGAAGTCGCTTTTTTCATGCTCCCGAATCATCCCGATACCTACAGCGCAACCTCGCAAAACCTGCCCGAAGAGAGATGATTGATCAGTCTTACCCTTTTTATATTATTTAACATTGAATCCCGAAACACTCTGAATTTAACTTATTTTAACT
>SFOK01000136.1 GCA_004552395.1 Bacteroidales bacterium
GTTCTTATGATATATACAATATTTTTTCAACGCAGCGTCTTCTTTTTCCCGCTTTAGGCCGGAAAGGAGCAAGGGCGATGAAGGTAAAAATTGCGTACTACAAGGAAGACCGTGAGGTCGATATTCCGGAGAAAAACCTGATTGGCGTGCTGCGCCCGAAGGACATTCATCCAGCCGCGGACCTAACCGCGTGCATCAACGAAAACCTTGATCACCCCATCGGCACACAGCCATTCGATGCGATGTGCGTGGGAAAGAAGAACGTGTGCATTCTGGTGTGCGATCTTACGCGCCCGATGGAGACAGAGCGGGTGCTGCCGCTCCTGCTCGAACGGATCGAGCGCAACGCGCCCGGCGCGAAGATCACGATCCTCATTGCCCTCGGCACGCACCGCGGGCTGAGCGATGAGGAGATCGACAAGCTCTGCGGCAAGGGAATCCGCGAGAAGTGCAACGTGGTCAACCATGCTTTTGACGATCCGGACGCACTTGTGCAGATTCCCTGTGACCGTGAGGATATGCCGCCCGTGTTCGTCAATAAGATTCTGACCGAATGCGATCTGCGCGTAGCGGTCGGCGCGGTGAAGCCGCACCCGATTTTCGGCTGGTCCGGGGGCGCAAAAATCGTCATTCCCGGCGTGGCCGGCTATGAGACGACGGGCTATAGCCACTGGCTCACCTGCCCGCACAAGGGCATTGAGGTCATGGGCAAGGAGGACAACCCCGTCCGCCTGCTCTACGAGTCGATTGTGGTCAAGGCACATCTGGTCGATTTCATTCTCAATGCGGTGCTCACGGAGGAAAGCAAGATCTCCGACGTGCGCTGCGGCGATCTGGTGCAGGCGCACCGCGCGGCGGTCCACATTGCCAAGAAATACTACGTCTGCGACGTGGAGGAGCCGGCCGATGCGATTATCGTCGGCGTGGGCAAGTGGGCATCCGACCTGTGGGTTGGCTCGAACGCTGTCTACCAGTCGGAGTTTTACCTGCGCAAGCACGGCACGATCGTACTGCTCGGTAACTTCCCCGAGGGCATCAGCCCCGTCCACAAGGAGATCTCACAGTACGGCTATATGCCTTACCGCGAGGCGCTTAAGCTCATTGCCCCCGGCGGACCGCTCGAGCATGATCTGTCTACTGCCTCGCACTTGGTTCATCTGGGCCGTGTGCTTGATGCTCGTCAAGCGGATTGTGTGCTGATTTCTGAGGGGATCAGCAGGGAGGAAGCAAATAAGGTGGGGTTCCAGTATTTGGATTCTCCCGATGAAATTATGGGGTATCTGACGAAGAAATACGGTGAAAACGTCCGCATCCTCGCGATCCCGGGTTACAATTCCACCCCTATTATTTCCGGCAGGCCACAAGACTGAGAGAAAAGAGATGGCAGATATGAGCGAGAAAACCATGAAAGCACTTGTGCTGGAGGAGGCCTTTAAGGTCAATCTGAAGGATGTGCCTCTTCCGGAGGTCCCCAACGGCTACGCCCGCGTCAAGATGCTGGCGATCAGCATCTGCGGCAGCGACATTCACGCCTATAAGGGCAATTCCCTGCTGCTGACCTATCCGCGCGTACTTGGCCACGAGTTGTGCGGCGTGATCGATGAGATCAACGGCGACGGCGGCGCATTCAAGATTGGCGACAAGGTGAGTGTGTTCCCCTACATTTCCTGCGGCCATTGTGTGGCCTGCCGTCAGCACCGCGAGAACTGCTGTACCAGTCTTAAGGTTCTTGGTGTGCATGTTGAGGGCGGCATTGCCGAATATGTTTCCGTACCGATTGAAAATCTGCTCAAAGTGCCGGAAACGATGGATGCCAAGGTAGCGGCTTTGATTGAGCCACTGTCCGTGAGCGCACACGCGGTGCGCCGCGGCAAGGTGAAGGCGGGCGACCATGTGCTCGTCCTTGGTGCCGGCCCGATCGGCCTTGGCGTTGCGGAGTCTGCCAGAGCGGTCGGTGCGGACGTGCGCGTAGCGGACGTCAGTCCCGCGCGCCGGAACTTCGTGGCGGAGCGCTTTGGCCATGTTACCATGAATCCGATGGACGACGATTTTGACGCGCAGCTGCGCGAGTGGACGAACGGCGACTATCCCAACAAGGTCATCGACTCGACTGGCAATAAGGCCTCGAACTCCATGGCAATCAGTTACCTCGGCGCGGCGGGCGACCTAATTTTTGTCGGCCTGCAGTCCGATACGCTCGGCTTGAGCGACCCGGCATTTCATATCCGCGAGGCTACCGTGTATGCCAGTCGCGTTGCCCAAATGGAGGATTTCCGCCATGTGTTGGAGATGATCCAGAGCGGGAAGATTCGTGCCGAACGCATGATTACAGATGCATCCGATTTGACTCATGCGAAGGAATCCTTTGAGGAGTGGGTCGGCCGCGGCGGCGCAGTATTTAAGGGTATTATTGAGGTGAAGTGATTCAAACAGCAAATGACATGAGATTGTAAGGGCCTGTACCCTTTCAATAAAAAACAAACGAACAAAGGAGAGAAAAAATGAAAAGAATTCTCAGCATTGTACTTGCCCTCGTGATGGCGCTCAGCCTTGTCGCCTGTGGCAGCAAGAACGACGACGCAAAAGATCCCGCCGCAGACGGTGAGAAGCAGACTGTGGACTTCCCCACCCGTGACATCACCATGATTGTTCCCTTTGGCGCGGGCGGCGCGACAGATCTGATCTGCCGCACTCTGGCTGCTGAAATGGAAAAGGATCTTGGCGTGAGCATTGCCGTGACCAATATGCCCGGCAGTGCATCTGCGGTCGGTACCGAGTATGTTTACGAAGCGGACCATGATGGCTATACCATTCTCGGCTACCCCACGGATATTACCTCTATCAAGGTCATGGGTCAGTCCGACCTGACGTATGAGGATTGGAACGCCCTGGTCATCGGCTGTGCTGTTCCGACGAGCATCGTTGTCAAGCCCGACTCCCCCTATCAGACTCTCGAGGAGCTGGTCGCCGCAATGAAGGCTGAGCAGCTCACCATCGCGACCTCCGACTCCGGCTGCGCATTTACCCGCGGTCTCGGCCTCATTCTCCAGCAGGAGCCTGACTGCATCCAGCCCGAGCTGATCCCCTCCGGCGGCGGTGCGAACGCGGCTCTGTCCGCGGTCAAGGGCGACGTCGACGCGGCGGCCTGCGGCCTGCCCGAGTGCATCGAGTATGTCCGCTCCGGAGACCTCAAGGTCCTTACCTACATGGGCTCGAGCGCCATCACCATCGAGGGCGCGAACGGCTCGATCGACATTCCCTGGGTCTGCGACGTGTATCCGCAGCTCGAGGATAATATGCCCTTCGGCGGCTGGGTCGGTATGGCGGTTGCTGCGGACACCGATCCCGAGATCTATGAGATCCTCCGTCAGGCCGCTGTGAAGGCCTACGAGAGCGACGCGTTCCAGACCTTCGTTGAGCAGAAGACCTTCGTCCCTATGGGCATCTCCGGTCAGGAAGCCAACGACTGGGCCAAGAGCACTTCCTACATCAACTCCTGGATGCTCTATGATATGGGCTTCACCACCACCAGCCCCGAGACCTTCGGCTGGCCGCACCCCTGATAGACCGTAAGGTAAGCAGCAGAGCTTAGCAACGAGTGCCGGCTCCGTGTTACGCAGAGCCGGCACTCATTATAAAGAAAGGAAGTGACTGAATTGCTGGCATTTGAATTAGTTGTGTCTTTGATTTTTTTTGCGCTGTCGATTGCCGTCGCCGTGATGTCAAAGCTTCTGCCGACCGGCCTTGCGCCCGTGTTCTGGGTGAGTGCCGGTGCATTCCCGTTTATTC
>SFOK01000137.1 GCA_004552395.1 Bacteroidales bacterium
GTTGCGAATCCTACCCATGGCGAATGGATCTGCCCTAATGCCAACAGTGCATCCCCGGTAGGTTGCTTCGCATATAGTCCCGAATACGGCATGATGTCTTTAAACCTTGCTTACAGCCGTTTATCCGACTCGTGGAGTTTAGCCTATAGCAGCTTGATTTCCGGCTATAAAGATGGCAACTGGACGCAATATACTATTGGCAACAGCACTGATCCACTGCGCGACCTTGCCACAAACACAAGAACAGGCGTTGTTGACCCTTCTGATCCCGATGTCGTGTGGTTCGGCAGCTTCGGCCACGGCCTCTTCAGAGAGAACATCAAAGACCTCAGCCTGAAGATGTACACCCGCTCCGGCGACAATACATCGAAAGCCAACGTATACAGCATATTCCCGACAAGTCCAGGATGGACAGCCTATTGCTGTGTAGGCAGCCCGTCGTTCGACGCCGACGAGACTCTCTGGGCTATACATTCCACCGAATGGCTCTCCGGCAATCCCAATGTGGTATACTACTGGAAGAAAGCCGACCGCCTCGCCAACAAGACAAGCGAATTCAAAGGTATACCCATTCCCGGATTCTTATCCCAGACATTCAACTTTGTGCTGCCGCTCAAGGCACCGTCCAACAAGAACAGATTAGCCGTCTTCTCCGGCCAGTACGGCCCCGGCTTCTGGATTCTCGACCACAAGGGAACGCTCGACAACAGCGCCGACGACGAGATCACTCACATCACTGACCTTATCGACCAGGACGGCTCCGGTGTCAACGCCATTTACTACTACTGCGCCACCGAAGACCCCGCCACCGGCTACGTCTGGGTGGGCACAAGCGAAGGCCTCTTCTATTTCAACCCCGCCGATGTGGGCCGTAGCGACTTCCACCTCTACCGCGTCAAGATAGCCCGCAACGACGGCACAGGCCTGGCCGACTATCTCCTCGAAGGCAGCACGGTCACCGACATAAAGATCGACGGCGCAGCCCACAAGTGGTTCGCTACTCTCGAAAACGGTGTGGTTGAGACCAACGCCACCGGCACTCAGATCTTAAACCACTTCAACACGGACAACAGCTTCCTCCCCTCCAACGATGTCTACTCCATAGGCATCGACCCGAGCTCCTCGAGCGTCTGGCTCGGTACACGCAACGGTGTGGCTCAGTATTTCAGCGCTTACGCTCCCTCGGCCGACAACCTCGACGATGTCATAGCCTATCCCAATCCGGTGCGACCCGAATACTACGGCTTCGTCACCATCCAGGGCCTCATGGATGGCTCGCTGGTGAAGATCATGGACGCTGCCGGTAACCTTGTCCGCGACCTCGGACGCAGCGAAGGCGGCATGGTTCAGTGGGACCTCAGCAACCTCTCCGGGCGCCGGGTACCCACAGGCGTTTACTATGTGGCCTGCTCCGCATCGGGCGACCACTCCGACAATACCGTCACCAAGATCCTGGTGATGAACTGATCCCGCGCCGCTACTGCGGCCCGGTTATACGACCCTATACGGACGCACACCTCGTGCGTCCGTTTCCGCATACTGATGATGACAACTGACGCAACCCATAATATGATTCCCGGGCCGGGCCTTCTCCCACCCTCCTGGCGTCTGCCCCGCCGTATCGCGGAGGCTGCCGCCGCGCTCCCCGCGCCCTGCTTCATATTCGACCGCTCCGCGCTCCGCGACAATATCCGCCGCGCCACCGCAGCCGGCAGGATCTTCCGCTCTTTCAGCCTCGGGTACTCGGTGAAGACTAACTCCCTGCCCGACGCCCTGACCACGGCGCGCCGGTGCGGTTGTCGCGCCGAGGTTGTGAGCGCCGACGAGTATATGCTTGCCCGCGGCTGCGGATTTCCCGATAAAGATATCATCTACAACGGCCCGCTCAAGTCACCCGACACTTTCCGGCAGGCCGTCCGCTCAGGCGCCACGGTGAATATAGAGACTCACCGCGAGATCGACTGGCTCGCATCTATGCCGGGGCTGAGCGGTGCCCGCGTCGGCGTGCGGGTGAACATCAACACGGCGCGCATGGCTCCCGGCTGCATGGCCCCGGGCGAACTCGCCGAGAGCCGCTTCGGCTTCAGCTTCGAGTCGGGTGAGCTGGCCAAGGCCGTCAGCCGCATCAAAGCCTTGGAAGGCGTGAGAGTGGCCGGCCTGCATCTCCACCGCACCACTCGCCTCCGTCTCCCCGATTATTACCGCTCTTTGGCCCTCTACGCGGCCCGTATCGCCGCTGAGCTGCAGCTTGCGCCCGAATATATCGACTTCGGCGGCGGCTACTTCGGCGGCCTCCCCGGGAAGCCCGGCTTCCCTGTCTATGCGCAGGCTATCCGCGACGGCCTCGCCGGTTCAGCTATCGAAGACACGGAAATTATTCTCGAACCGGGCCACGCTCTTTTGGCCGAGCCGTTCTGTTTCCTCACCGAGGTTATCGACGTCAAGGAGGCCGACGGCTTACGCTTCGTGACCCTCGACGGCTCGCGCAACGATATCGACCCTCTTTTCCGCAAAACCTCTCACTTCCGTCAGATACTGCTGCGCTCCGGCGACCGCCCCGTATCGCCGCGCCAGATCGTCGGCGGATGCTCCTGCATGGAAGACGACCGCTTCTTCGAGCTTCTCGACGAGCCGGAACTGCGCGTGGGCGACCGCATACTCTTCACCCACGAAGGCGCTTATACTCTGACGCTTTCAGGTCTCTTTATCCGCTTTTTCCCTGCCGTCTACGCTCTGGACTGCGACGGCGCTCCCAAGCTTGTGCGCGAGCCCTGGACTGCCGATAAAATCCTTACAGACCGATGACCGATACCAACATACTCTTCTGCAGCTGCGGCCGGCGCGGTCGCCTCATGCTCAACGCCAAGAAAAGCCTCGGACCCGGCAGCCTCGTGGCGGGCACCAACTGCTTCTCCAATTCCCCGGCACTTATGCTCTGCGACAAGGCCTTCACGGTCCCCAAGGTGATCACTCCCGGCTATGTGGATACCATTCTCGACATATGCAGGGAAAACGGTATAAATGTGGTCACTCCTCTTATCGATGTTGAAATCGAAATTTTGGCGGCAGCAGCCAACAAATTCCGGGAGGAAGGAATTTTGCTCCTCACTCCGAGCGAACATACGGCCCGCATCTGTTACAACAAGTACGAATTCTACAAGTACCTGACTTCAAAAAATATACCTACTGCGCTCACCTATGCATCTCTTGAAGAGTTTGAAAAGGGACTTCTTGCCGGAGACATCTCTTATCCCGTGTTCATGAAGCCTGTTTGTGGCTGCGGAAGCATCGGGGCACACAAAGTTGACAATATCGAACAGCTCAGAAGAGATTGGTCGGCTTCTGAAGAATCGAATGTTATACAGGAATTCATGTCGGGTAAAGAAAGTGATGTGGATCTGTATGTCGACACTGTCTCCCGTCAGCCCATAGCAATATTCGCCAAACATAAGATTATCAAAGGTCTTGGAGGAACAAGCCAGAGTATATCATTCAAAGATAAGAAGTTGGAGGAACTTGTCATAAAACTTTGCTCCATTTTCGAATTCAACGGACCTGTGGACATTGAACTGTTTGAAAAAGATGGCCGATATTTCGTCTCTGAAATAAATCCGAGATTCTCGGGCGCATATCTTCATGCTTACGGTGTAGGCATAGACTTTTTCAAAATGATTGATAATAATCGCCGCGGGTTAGAGAACCGTATTCAGATCGGCGAATATGTCCCAGATACAATGATGATGATGTACGACGACGTGGTCATCACTTC
>SFOK01000031.1 GCA_004552395.1 Bacteroidales bacterium
ATCAGCATGAGGAAGAAGAGGCCCGAAGACTTATAATAGAAATAGAGCGAGAAGAGGATCACGAACACCACCATCTGCGACCGGTGATTGCGGATGAGGGCGTAGAGAGGTATGAAGAAAAGGAACAGGAGCCAGAAAAGTCCTGACGAGAAAAGCATTGGCGCTCCGCTGTCGTAGAGGAGCATCTTGCCTATGTTGGAGAGGGCTGTGGCTATGTCGGGGAATGTGAATTCCATCAGTGGAGTGCCTTGAGATAAACTATGTTGGTGTGTTTAAGTTTGGTCGAAGCGACTATGGAGTCAGCCGGAGTGAGGAGCCGTATCGGGTGGGCCGATTTGGGTATCCAGCGGGCTATGGAGTCGAACCAAATAGCGGCGCCATCGCGCGTGGGATGAATCTGGTCGCGCTTCCTGGGGAGCTCGATGCCTGCTGATGAGAAATAGCAGCCGGGGGCCGTCTCTTCGCGCAGCATATCGCCTATCCCCTCGTCAGGCTTCCAGTTGGGGGGCCCGATCCAGACGTAAGGGATAGTGTCGATCTTCGCCAGGATAGTGCGCACATACTCGCGATATTTGTCGAGATGGCGGATATAGAGTTCGTTGGAACCGAGCGAGACGAAGATGAAAGAAGGATGATAGCGAGCTATCAGGTTATCGAGCGTGTCGCACTGCGACCAAATTCGCGTGCCAGAGCTGTCCCAGTTGACGGTGTGTATAGTATGGCCGTTTTGACGTGCGTAAGCGGCGAGACGGAGAGCGAGGTTCTGGGTCATAGAGTCGCCGAAAATGAGGAACGACTGCGGAGCGGTGTCCACAGGATTCTCCTGTGGCTTCGATTTTTCTTCGAGAATACGGGAACGGATCGAATCTTGCGCAGCTTTCTCCTCCGTTGTTAAGTATTTCTCAGTGAGCTTCTCAGCTATGGGAGCCTTCTTTACTTTGATACCGAAAATGGAAATGTCACCGGCGAAGGAGATCACTGTTATTAGCAGGAGCGCCGAGGCGAAGAGCAACCAAATCCCTGTATATTTAAATTTCATTACCGTGTATCCGTTTTGAAGGCACAAAATTACAACATTTCTTCGGGAATTGAAAATAATTCTGGCGCTTGAAAAGCGTCGTCGGAAAAAATTTCCGACAACGCAGTTTCCGTTGCTATCAGTGAGAAATTATCCTACCCGGGAAAAAGTTGAAAGTCTGCGTTTCTGACCTTTTTTGACTTTTTGTAAAGGCCTGATTTTCCGGAGGCTTTGGAAATCATATTTGGCGAGACGCGCGGGAACGGAAAGAATTGTAAGAGGGGGCTAAGCGTTGCCGGCGAGGTTGACGACGGTGATGCCGGCGCCTCCGAAACGGACATCCTCATCGTGGAACGACTTCACCACCGGGATGGACTGAAGCAGCTGCCTGATGGCCTGACGGAGCGCTCCCGTGCCAGTGCCGTGGAGTATACGTACCTGCGACACCGCGAACTGATGTGCATCATCTATGAAGTATGTTACAGCCTGCAGAGCCTCGTCGACCGTTTGGCCGCGGAGGTCAATCTCCTGCCGGAAGTTGAGACGGCGCTGACGGCTACCATCGTCGAGCGGCCGGTGCGGTGTCTCTGTGGCTTTGGGACGCGCCTCCGTACGCTTCAGCTTGGCCAGCGGCACATGCGTGCGGAGCTGACCGAAAGCCACCTCAGCCTTCTTGCCTTCTATGGAAATGATCTCGCCAGGCACGGCCGAGCCTTCCATCTTCACGAAATTGCCTGCGGCCAGCGGCGCCTCCAGAGCCTTGGGCGCGGCCTCGGCGGCGGCAGCCTTGGGAGCTTTCCGGCGGTTGTGGCGGCGCGGAGCACGGATTTCTGCCAGCGACGTGTCGGCGGAATCGTCGGCGAGCTGCTGCTTGTACTCCTCGAGTTCGCGGCGCAGTTGGCGGGTCTTCTCCTTGTCGGCCTGATTGCGGCGGATCTCCAGAATAGTCTTCTCCAGCGCGGCGTTGCTGCCCGAGAGAAGCTCGCGGGCCTCGCGGCGGGCGTCGGCGAGAATGGCGGCTTTGCGGGCGCGCAGTTCGGCGAGAGCCTCGTCGTAAGAAGCGAGCACCTTGTCGAGCTTATGCTCTTTCTCCTTGACCGACAGACGTTTGTTGCTCCAGTAGCGGCGGTCGCGGGCTATGTCGAGCATATACTTGTCGTTGTTGACATAATCCTCACCCACAAGGCGTTGCGCCTCCTCGATCACCTGCTGCGGGAATCCCGTCTTGCGAGCTATCTCGAGGGCGAACGAGCTGCCCGGCGAGCCGACAGAGAGCTCGAAAAGCGGAGCCATGCGCTGGCGGTCGTAGAGCATAGCGCCGTTGATAACACCCGGCGTGGAGTCGGCAAACGTCTTCAGGTTCTGATAGTGAGTCGTTACTATCCCCATGACTTTCAGCTCATTGAGACGGGCGAGGATACTTTGAGCCAAAGCGCCGCCCATCACCGGCTCGGTGCCGGAGCCCATCTCGTCGATGAGGATAAGTGTACGCGGCGTGGCAGCTCGCAGAAACTCCTTCATGTTGCGCAGATGCGACGAATAAGTACTCAGGTCGTTCTCGATGGATTGCTCATCGCCTATGTCGATAAGCAGATTCTCGAACACCGAGACGTGAGAGTTGGAATAGAGAGTGGGAAGCACACCGCACTGCGCCATGTATTGTATGATACCAACCGTCTTGAGTGTCACCGACTTACCTCCGGCATTAGGTCCGGATATCACGAGTATGCGCCGATCGCGGTCAAGACGTAGCGAGAGCGGCACCACTTCCCTGCCCTGCGCCTTTAGCGAAAGCGCGAGCACAGGATGCACAGCGTGATAAAACTCGATTTGCGGTTCCCTTTCGAGCACAGGCATCTGACCGCCGAGGTCGCGGGCAAGCGTCGCTTTGGCGCGAATAAAGTCGAAGAGACCGAGCAGCGCATAGCTCTCGAGCATCTCCGGTATGCAAGGACGTATCTGCGCGGCCACAGTTTGCAGTATCCGCACAATCTCGCGGTGTTCTTCGCCCGCCAGCTCACGCAGACGGTTGTTGGCCTCGACCACTTCTGCCGGCTCTATGAAGACCGTCTTGCCCGTGGCGCTCTCATCGTGGATAATACCCTGGAGACGGCGCTTCACACCCGCCGGCACCGGTATCACGAGACGGCCGTCGCGCAAGGCCGGAGCCGTGTCACTGCTCACAATCCCTTCGCCGGCCGAACGCTCAATGACGCGCCGCATTATGCCCGACATCGACGAGCTGACCCTCCTCAGCGCTGTTCGAATCGAAGCCAGCTCGGGAGAAGCCGTGTCCTTAATCTCCCCGTGACGGTCCACAGCCGCTGAAATAGCGTCGACCACAGAAGGGAAAGAGGCCATGGGACGGAAAGCCTCGGCAAGATGAGGGTATGCCGGAGCGTCGCCATCTTCGGCGTCTTTGGCTAGGAAGAAGGCGCGCAGAGCCGAGATAGTCTCCAGCGAACTCTTTATCTTATAGAGAGAAGCGGCGTCGACATAGCTTCCTTCGGCCTTGAGGCTGCGAAGTTGCGGTGTGACGTCGTGCATGGCGGCGGCCGGGATAGCCACGCCGGCGTTTATTATTGAGAGCAGCTCATTGACACGCGACAGGCGGCGGTGCACCTCGTCGAAATTGTCGGAAAAAGTCATCTCGGCGCACCATTGACGGCCGAGCGGACAGCTGCAATTGTCGGCTATAAGGGAACGGAGAGTGGAGAAACCGGTTTTCTCTTCGAAATTGTGAGGATAAACCATTTGCGGGTTGATAGGGATTGTATTCAGCGTAAAGGGCCTTAGGAACTACATGGACCTGCATTCGGGAAGGCTTGGAAGGTGCTCGGCAACAGGCTCTTTAAAGGCTCTTACGAATCTGAGCAGAGGGCTCAGACGGGGAGCACGAGCATCGGTATGTCTTTCTCAAATAGTATCTTATGGGCTATGCCTGGATTGAAGAGGCGCGAGAATATGTTTTTCTTCTTGTTGGGGACCACGAGCATCTCCACACCCTTCTCCGTGACGTAGCGCTCAAACAGCGATCGGTAATCCTTGTCGTCGTCGATGATATGTGTATGGAACGTCTGCATTGTATAACGGCCGGAGAAGTAACGGCGCAGCTCATCCATGCGGGAGCGCAGCCGCGAGCTTGCATCGCCGGCGGGGATGAGCGTGATCTCCATCTCCTTGTCTAGCGACAGGCGCAGGAAGGCGTCCATAGCCAAAAGATCCTGATGGTCGAGGTTGCAGAAGAACACAATCTTCTCGAGCTTCGTGGCCTTATCGAAGGAATAATGCTCCGGCACTGTGAATACCGGGACACGGCATGAATCCACCACCTCCGCAGTCACGCTTCCGACAAGGTCGGTGGCCTTGCGATCTGCTCCGCGGGTTCCCATCACGATGAGCTGAGGCGAGTTCTCGCGCGCATATTCCAGGATAGCATCTTCCGGGAGACCTTCCACACATGTGGAGAAAAAGCGAACAGCCGGCAGTTTGCCCTCCAGTATCTCGGAACGTAGCTGCTTCTCGAGGCGGCGCATCTGCTGACGCGATCCGGCTTCAAGAGTCTTGTGCACCTCATTGTCGACACTCTCGGTGACAAAGGAATCAGTGCTTCCCAGCGAATCATCGAAGTAAGGTGTGGCGTAGACATGCAGCAGCATCACCTCGCATCCTATGAGCTCGGCAAGGAAGAAACCGACGCGGCACGCCTGCAGGCTCAGCGGCGAGAAGTCGGTCGGGATCAGCAGCTTGGGATGTCCGCCGGAATTAAAAATGAGCGAATTCTCCACAGGCGATTCCACGAGTTTGAGGGCAAGCGGGAGATCGGCCTCGAGTATACGCACTCTCACACCCGACGCGGGTTTGGGGTCGGCCATATCTACATTTTCGAGTTCGGACTCCACGCCGTGCTCGCTGAGTATACGCCGAAGCCCCACAGCATAATCGTAAGTGTGGATTGCCAGCGTTATGAATTTGTCAGAGCTCATGCTTTATTCGAGGAGTTAGATGTCAGGAGTGAGGATTTTATGCATAATAAAGAGGGGCTGAGCCAAAAGGGAAATTCTGACGCAGCCCCGCAGTTTGCTTTCTTCGATTTATTTTTCTTTGTTCTGCTCGGCGAGAATCTCCAGAGCCATGTCGTAGATAGTAGTATCATCGAGCACTACAAGACCGCCGTCGGGGCCCGGTTCAATATGCATGGCGCAGTTTTTGCCAAACTGATAGTTTACCCCACCGAAATAGTTGCGTACCGTCTGTACGGTGACATTGAGTTTGTCGGCTATACGGTGGGAGCTTCCGTCGGGCAGGCTGTCTTTGATTCTGCGGAGTTCGTTGAATGTTATAGTTTTGCTCATGATAATTACTTTTATGAGGTTATGGTTTTTAAAAATATTCTCTCTCACTTGCGCCGTGGCGGTAGGCCCAAAGAGAGAATGGGCCGGCCCGCAGGCTACTTCTTATTTACTTTGCTAATTTAAGGAGTTTTTTATTATAAAACAAGCAAAGAGCAGATTATTTTTATAGTTTTACAACATATTCTGCACTTAACTGCTGATATTCAACATATTAAAGATACATCCGCGAAGGAATTGTCGAAAAAACCTATACAATCTTTCTTGCCCATGGCTCCTGGAATATCAGAATTCGGGTAAAAATGGGGTCGAGGTATCATATCACCTCCACATCCTGCGCGGGCAGCCAGCCGAAGAAGTCGCTGTTGAGGCGCACCTTCACCCAGTCGCCTTTCACGGAGTCGGAGAGTGTCTCGAGCACCCGAAGCTGTGTGCCGCCGCTCAGAGGCACCACCATACGTTTTGCGTCGGCCGACGGTTTGGCGCTCAGGGCTGTGTTGGGCACCATGATCACACACCGGTCCTTGGCGAGGACTGTGCGCCGGGCCGAGAACGACAACGAGATCGAGACCAGGCACAGAAGCAACGATGCGAGACCGCCGAAGAAGGCTATCTTCTTCATCTTCACCTGCGCTATGAAAATATACACGGCGCAACCTGCCATAAAGAGGATAAAGAACACAGCGGCCGCCACTGCCCAGAAATTGGAGCCGGGAGCCTCCGCTAAGGAACGTATCGAGCCGAAGAACGATGCGCTCTCGGGCGTGGGGTCGAGATTCTTGTCGGCCATCAGAGCCTCGTTCTCAAGAGCTACTTTCTCCTCCACGTAACGCAGGTTGGAAAGCGCCTCCGAGTTGCCCGGGGCGAGCCGCAGCGCACGGCTGTAGCAGACCACGGCCGGACCGTAGTTGTCGAGTTGAGTGTAAGCGTTGCCCAGATTGAAGTAAAGCTCGGGCGACACTCCTATGGAGTCCTTTATCTGTGTGTAGAGCGTGACCGCTTTCAGATATTCTTTGGCCTGATAAGCCTTGGCGGCTTCCGCCGCGAGCTTGTCGGCCGAGGAAGCAGACGTTGCGGAAGCGCCGGAAGCTGCTAGAGGTGCTACCAACAGTAGGAGGATATATATAATACAGCGTTTCATAAGGATTGACGGATTAATCGGTTGTCACTTTGCGCCCCAATGCTCTCTCGAGCGAGTCTATGAGCGATGAGACGGCGTCGTAGTCAGCACGCAGGTCAGCTGTGGCGTCGGGAGCATATTTAGCCTGTTCGCAGCGGTCTATAGCCTCTATGGTGCGGTCTGCGTCAGCCTCGGAAGCTCCGGCCGCCTCCAGGCGCTCTTTCACATTGACGCGGCTCAGCTCGGAGGTAGGCATATTGAGTTTGTAAGCGATATAACCCCAAAGAGCCCTGAGAGTCTCGTCGTAGAACTGCGGGCGATCCCCTTTCCGCATACAGATGGCGGCAGCTTTCAGACGGCGGCGGGCCATCTTGCTCGCTCCGCGGCTGCGGCGTCCCACCACATCGGCCATCACCTTGATGCGGCGGCGATAGACAGCCACGGCAAGCAGAAGCAATGCCACGGGGATGATATAGAAGAGCCAGTAGTCGAAGCCTTTCACGTAGAAATGTTGCGCTGCCGAAAGTTCTCCGACCTTCTGCAACTGCGGGTTGAACTTGTGGGTCTCGCCCGAACCGTCTGATGATGCGGCGGCTCCGCGCTGATCCACAGTGACATGATAGCCGGGTGCCGTGCGGGTGTAGTAAGTTCCCTTCTCGGCGTCGAAGAAGGTGAAACGAAGCTCGGGAATATCATACGCTCCCTCTTTGAGCGGGATGAAAGAGACGGTGTATTCCACCGTGCCGCTAACCGAACTGTCGCCCACGGTCTTGTCCGTCTTGTCCTCCGTCTTCACATATTTGAGCTCGGCGGGGAGCTGCGATGCTATATCGGGCATCGTCATGTAGGAGAGATTGCCGGTGCCCTGTATCTTGTAAGTGATAGTGGCCACCTGGTTTGTGGCGAGCCGCACATGAGGGAGTGTGGAGCTTACCGTATAATTGCCCAGGCCGTTGAGATCGCCGTCGTGCTGCGGCAGCGAACGCACATTGAGCGTCACATCCGGCACCTTGGCCTCGATGGTCTGGCCGGGGAACACAGGCATGAATCCGAACTCATCCTCATATTCGAGAAGCTGTTTCACCGAGAAGCTGAACGTATTGCCCTTGATCAGCGTTTTGCCTGCCTTGGAGGGGAACACAATATAGCGTATCAGGTCAGCCACCATGTATTCGTGGCCGCCCACATTCTCATGGCGCCACTGAGTGGAGGCGTATTTGGTCTGCTCGTAGGTGCAGTTTTCGAACTGCGGTGCGCCGGGAGCGCCGTTCACCTGAGTGCCCTGATACGATGTGTAGGCGCGTATGGTGTAGACGATGGGCTGATGCTCGTAGGGCGAGATCTCGGAGACTACGGCCTTGAGGAAGAGATCCTTGCCTCCGGCGTGCACGAGCTTCGGAGCCGAAGGTGCGGCGCCGATATTCTGTCCGGCCGGCGCGGGTTTGCCGCCCGGTCTTGCCTTACCGATGGTGTAGCTCACTGTGTTGGAGCGCACTCCGCCGAGCGTCACAGGGCCGTAAGTGAATTTACCCTCTTTCTCGGCACGGAGCGTGACGGCATACGTGGCTTTCGAGCTCATGGTGCTGCGGCCGTTGATCACTGTGGTCTGCTGCTGCATCCCCTTGAGCTGGAAATAGAGCTGTTTGGCACCGGGTGCCCCGGGTGCTCCGGAGAGTCGGTCGCCTATGTCGTTCACTGTGATGTAGACATAGAAGTAATCGCCCACGCCGGGATGTGGGTCCGACACCGAAAGCGTAATCGACTTGCCGGCGGCGGGCAGGATCGCCACCGCAGCCAAAAGTGTCAGTATGAGGTATCTCAGATGTTTCATTCCTTTAGCAGAGAGAGTTTATTCAGTTGCAGAGAGAGGATTACCAGTTCTTATCGCGCGAACGGGGATTATGCTTGTTGCTGTTCTGCTTCATCAGCTTGGCGCGGGTGGCGTTCTCCTTATTCTGACTTCGCTGCAGGAGACGGTCGGCCGCTGCTTTGCTTATGGGCTGCTGAGGCTGCTGTTGCTGAGGCTGAGGCTGAGGCTGATTCTGCTGCTGTTGCGGCTGCTTCTGCTTGTCCTGATTCTGTTTGTCCTGATTCTGTTGATCCTTGTTTTGCTGATTCTGCTGCTGATCCTTGTTCTTGTCCTGCTGATCCTGTTTGTCCTGCTGATTTTGCTGATTCTTGTCCTTGTTTTTATCCTGCTGCTGTTTGTTCAGCTGAGCAATACGCAGATTGCGGCGGGCCACAGAGTCGGTTGGATCGATACGCAGAGCGGCTTTATAATAGGATATTGCCTGGTCGAACTGCTTCCCCTCCATCTGAATGTTGCCTAAGTTGTAGGCGCTGTGGGAGGCTATGGCGGGGTTCGACTTGGGCGCATTTGCAAACTTCTCCCACCCTGCGGAAGCCTCGGCGTAGAGGTTCTGCTTGAGCGAATCCACTTTCTCGGCGGCTGCCAGACGCACACTGGCCAGCGAGCGGTTGAAAGTCGCCTCGGGATTGCCGGAATTCAAAGATAGAGCCTTATCGTACTCGGCGGCAGCGGCGCCGTAGTCTTTCTGGGCATAGAGAGCGTTGCCCTTCTCCACGTCGTGGCGCTGTTCTCGCTCGGAGATCACACGCCCCCGCTCGCACGATGTCAGCGACATCAGTGCCATCAGAGCGGCAGGGAGTGCTATCAGATATGCTGTCTTTTTCATTTCTACTTCTTTAACAAGTGTCCTTTGCGGAAGAATGTGATGCGGTTGAGCAGCCGGTTCTTGCCGGTGGATATGCACGCCTCGGCCACAAGAAGCAGCAGAGCGGCGGCGGCGAACCATACGAACAGCTCATCGTGCACGGCAAGGGTGCTCGAGCCGAGCGAGGCCTGTTTCTGACGGCGCAGCTGGCGCTGAAGCACATTTAGAGCATCGGGCGACGAGGCGTTCACATACACGCCGCCGCCGACCTTGGCGAGCTCGCGGGCCAGGCGCTCGTTGAGACTTGTGCGAACAATCTGGCCGTTGCTGTCGGTCATGGCGCCGTTCATGTCGGGTATGGTGGCCGGTGTGTCGGGTGATCCGACACCTATCACATCCACCTGTATACCGTCGGCAGCAGCACTGCGCACAGCCTCTATGGCTGCCTGCTCATCATCGAGCTCCTCGGCATCGGTGAGCAGTATGATAGCGCGGCCCAGGTCCTTGGAGTCGGTGAAGGTCTGGCGGGCCACATCCACAGCCGAGGCTATGTCGGTGCCCTGCACCGGTATCTCGTCGGGCGTTATGGTGTTCAGGAAGCTCTTGGCCGAAGTATAGTCGGTCGAGGCGGGTATGAGCTGATAAGCCTCTCCGGCAAAGACCACGAGGCCAACCTTGTCGGAGGTGAAATTGTCTATGAGCCGTTCGAGCATCACCTTGGCGGTGACCATGCGCGAGGCATCGTCGGGCGAGTCGGTCACGGAAGCTGACATTGAGTTGGAAGCATCCACGGCCAGAGCTATCTCCATGCCGTACTTGTCGCTCTTCTGGTCAGTGACACCGCCCCAGGGGCGCGCCAGAGCTATTATCATGCAGGTCAGGGCCAGGAGGGAGAGTGTGAGCTTGAGCGCCGGCTTATATGGTGATACATCGGGCATGAGCCCGGGCAGATTCTCTGCCGAGGCAAACTTTCGCAGCTTACGGCGGCTGCTGCGGCGTGCCAGTATGTAGAGGCCGGCCACAGCGGGCACCAGCAGAAGCAGCAGAAGCAATCGGGGATATGCGAAGCTCAGCATAAGCGTTTTCTCTTTTTTGTAGGGTTCGTCAGGGCAGTCGCCTGAGCAGTGTATAGCGCAGCAGCTCCTCGGCTGCGAAACAGCCGACGGCAATCAGCATCCACAGGCCGAAGCCCTCCTCGGTGCGGCGGGAGTTTGACGTGTGTATAGTGGAGCGCTCCAGAGAGTCTATCTCGTCGAAAACGTTCTGAAGCGTGCTGTTCTCCGTGGCGCGGTAGAATTTGCCTCCGGTGGCGGCTGCTATTTTCTTTAGGGTATCTTCGTCGATCGGCACACGGATCGTGGCGCCGGGATCGAAGTATGAGCCTACCTGGTAGACCTGATCGGAGCCTATCGCTATGGTATATACCTTGATACCTTTGTCGCGGGCTATCTGCGCGGCGGCTATGGGGTCTATCTCGCCGGCATTGTTGGTGCCGTCGGTAAGCAGGATTATCGACTTGCTCACGGCATCGCCGCTGAGCACTCGGTTGATGGCCGAGGCCAGACCGTCGCCTATTGCGGTCCCGTCGCCCAGCGAACCGGGGTTGAGCAGCGATATGGCGTTGATCACGGCCGTCATGTCGGTGGTCAGAGGCATCATGGTGAGGCTCTCGCCGGCAAATGCCACGAGGCCCACATTGTCGTGGGTACGTTTCTCCACGAAATCCGATGCTATCTTGCGGGCTGCCTCGAAGCGGTTGGGCCGCATGTCGGGCGTCATCATACTCTCGGAAATATCAAGCGCGAGCACTATGTTTGTGCCGTTGATCGACGAGTCGGTGAGCACATCGTATTTCTGCGGTCGGGCCAAAGCCACAGCCAGAGCGCCTATGGCGGCCAGGCGCAGCAGCAGGCTCACATAATCAGCACCTTCGCGCCAGCTGAACGGCAGCTTCATGTAGGCCGCCAAAGAGGATACGGTCAGCGACGGCGTCCCTTTGCGGCGACGGCGCAACCATAACCACACCACCGGTATCCAGAGCAACAGGAGCAGAAGCATCCAGGGATGAAGAAGTGTCATTTGCGGCCTCCTTTCTTACCTTTGGCAGCCGGTTTGCGCCCCTTCTGAGAGCCGGAACCCCTCTGAGCCGACGCTCCTTTGGAGCTTGACGGGCCTTTGAACGCTTTCTTCACGGGTTTGCGGGCCTGTTTGTCGCTCACCTTACCCTTGCGGCGGGGCGAGGTCAGCGAAGCTTCCTCGCGTTCCTTGTCCTCGCGCTCCTCCTGTACGGTGGGCTTGGTGCGCTCCACAAACTCCTGCACCTCGCGGAAGGCGCCGGTGTTCTCGTCGGGAGTGAGTGTCATGTTGGCGAACTTGGCCATGTCGGCCACGGTCAGCACGGCGGAGAACTGCTCTCGGAACGGTGCCAGACGCGGATGGCGCTTCACTTCAGCTCGGATCTGGTCGGAGTTCATCTCCATGGCCGGTATCTCGAAGCGACGTGCTATGTAGCGGCGAAGTATATCTATAAGTTCAGTAAAATACTCTTTCTCAAGTCCTTTCTCCCAGAGGCCTTTAGCCTTCAGGGCGGCGAGCTGCTGCATGGCCTCGGGATACGGCGGCTGAAGGGCTTTGCGCCGGATCGGGTTCTTGCGGCGGTGCTTCCACCACCGGATGCCTGCTAATGCCACGGCGGCGGCAAGCACCACGGCGGCGGGTATCCACCAGTAGATTATGAGCCACTCTTTCACTGAGGCCCAGGTGCCGGGCTGAACGGGAGCCGCCGGAGCCGTATAGTCGGATATGGGCGACGAGGCGGTGAGTTTCTCCTCAACGGGGAACACTTTCAGCTGCACGGTGTTGCTCAGCACTGTGTCCGTGCCGGTAACATAAACCAGGGGCGGCAGAGTGTAAAATCCGGAGTCGAAAGCCTGCACCGGTATCTCGTAGGATGTCTGTATGCGGCCGCTGCCCAGATCTACGCTGCTCTTCTTGAAATCGGTCCCGAGCTCTATGGTGTCGCCCAACAGGGTGGCAAAGCCGTTGCTCATGCTCTCGCGCAAAAGCGGGAAGTAACCCTCCTTGCCGCGGTCGCCCACCACTTGCACGTGGAGCACGGTCTTGGCGCCCATCTCGATGGCGTTCACATCGAGCCGGGCGCTCACCTGCGTCGGTCCCGCGCTCAGCGGAAGCGACGTCAGGCCGAGGGCAATAGTGCAGAAATATTTCAGTAATTTGGAATTCATGTCGAGAAAAAAACAGATTAGCGGGTGGAACGCTTGCGGAACAGTCCGAGCAGTGACTTCACGAAATCTTCATCCGTACTTATCGAGGCCAGGTCCACACCGCTGCGGCCGGTGACAGCCGTGAGCTTCTGCTGCGAAGCGTACCAGGCTTTGTCGTAGAGAGTGCGTATCTTGCGCGAGGAGGTATCCACCAGGCGCACGGCACCCGTCTCGCTGTCGCGCAGGGAGACCATGCCCACATCGGGTATCGAGGCGTCGCGCTTGTCGTAGACCTGCACAGCCACCAGATCGTGCTTGCGGTTGGCCACCTCCATAGGCTTGGAGTAGTCGTGGCTGTCGATGAAGTCGGTGAGCAGGAAAGAAGTGGTACGTTTCTTCAGAGCATTGGTGAGGAACTCCAGGGCCACGGCAATGTCGGTCCCCTCGCTCTCGGGATGGAAGTCTATGATCTCGCGTATGATGCGCAGGATATGCTTCTTTCCCTTCTTGGGCGGTATGAACTGCTCTATGCGGTCGCTGAAGAATATCACACCTACCTTGTCGTTGTTCTGTATCGACGAGAAGGCGAGTGTGGCGGCTATCTCGGCCATCATCTCTTTCTTCTCCATGCCTGTGCCGCCGAAGTTGCGGCTGCCGGAGACGTCGATAAGCAGCATCAGGGTGAGCTCGCGCTCTTCCTCGTAGACCTTCACATACGGTTTGTTGTGGCGGGCCGTCACGTTCCAGTCTATGTCGCGGATATCGTCGCCGTACTGGTACTCGCGCACCTCGGCGAACATCACTCCGCGACCCTTGAAGGCCGTGTGGTATTCGCCCGCGAATATGTTTTGCGACAATCCGCGGGTCTTTATTTCTATTTTTCTGACTTTTTTCAGGAGTTCGTTGACATCCATCCTGTGAAAAGTTTTAAGGAACCTTTACAGCGTCGAGGATATCCGTGATCACGTCGTCGGCGGTAATATTTGTGGCTTCGGCCTCGTAGGTAAGGCCCAGACGGTGACGCATCACATCGTGGCAGACGGAGCGCACATCCTCGGGTATCACATAGCCGCGGCCCTGTATGAAGGCGTTGGCGCGGGCTGCCAGGGCCAGCGAGATCGAGGCGCGGGGCGATGCTCCGTAGGCTATGATGCCGTCGAGGTTCGAGAGTCCGTAGTTGCCGGGCTGACGGGTTGCGAACACTATGTCGACAATATAGCTCTCTATCTTCTCGTCGATATATATCTTGCGCACAACCTGCTGGGCTGTGAGTATCTCCTCGGGCTTGAGCAGCGGCTGCACGGCGGGCAGCTCGCCTTCGAGGTTGAGACGTATGATCTCTTTCTCCTCCTCCTTCGACGGATAGCCTATCACAACCTTAAGCAGGAAACGGTCCATCTGGGCCTCAGGCAGCGGGTAGGTACCCTCCTGCTCTATCGGGTTCTGTGTGGCCATCACCAGGAAGGGCTTCGGAAGCGGGAATGTGTGGTCGCCGATCGTAACCTGACGCTCCTGCATGGCTTCGAGAAGCGCGCTCTGCACCTTGGCCGGAGCGCGGTTGATCTCGTCGGCGAGCACGAAGTTGGCGAATACGGGACCTTTCTTTATCTCGAACTTCTCTTGCTTTACACTGTAGATCATGGTGCCGATCACATCGGCCGGCAGCAGGTCGGGTGTGAACTGTATGCGGCTGAAACCGGCATCGATAAGCTGTGACAGAGTCTTGATGGCCAAAGTCTTGGCAAGACCGGGCACACCCTCAAGCAGCACATGGCCGTTGCAGAGAAGAGATATGATGAGCGATTTTACCAGATGTTTCTGACCCACCACGCGGGTATCCATGCCGCGTGTCAGAGTCGCTATAAATGAACTGTTGGCCGCTATAAGCTCGTTCAGCTCGCGGAGGTTCACAGATTCGTTCATAATTCTATCTTTATGATTGTTAACTTATTGCTAAATATTCCGTGCGGTTGTGTGCGTTTCTTTTCAGAACTTTGCAAAAATACAAAAATTCCCAATTAACTAACATCAATAATTGTTAAAATAACTTTATTCCCTTCACCGGCTTCCGGCACAAAAAGCTTGCGGGATCCGGAAAGAGGCGGCCCGGAAGCTGCCTGTAATAAGGGAAGCGAAAGGCGGGATGACTCCTCAAATAAAGGAAACTCGGGCCGAATGTCTCCTTAAATCGGTGAAACGCATGGCGGGATGCTATTTAGTGAAGGCGTTCCAGCCCTGGGCGCGGAGCGGTATCTCGGTGTCGTCGCGTGTCACTATGGCGGCTCCGAGCTCGGGCTTGGTGACATAGCCGATCAGATGAACGCCGGGCAGCTTCTCCACCTTCTCGTGGTCGGTGAGCGGCACGGTGAACAGCAGCTCATAGTCCTCGCCGCCGTTGAGCGCGGCGGTCACAAGGTTCATGTTGAGCTCCTCGGCCATCACGGCTGTCTGGTAGTCGATCGGTATCTTGTCCTCGTAGACGCGCACTCCCACGCCGCTGTCATTCGATAGGTGCAGAAGCTCCGATGACAGGCCGTCGCTCACATCCATCATGGCTGTGGGCTTTATGCCGGCCTTGCGCAGCTCGGCCACTATGTCGCGGCGGGCTTCGGGCTTCAGTTGACGCTCAAGGATATATTCCTTGCCGCTGAAATCGGGCTGGAAATTCGGGTCGCCGCTCTGTGCGGCCACGCGGTTCTCGCGCTCGAGAAGCTGCAGACCCATATAGGCCGCGCCAAGGTCGCCCGATACACAGATAAGGTCGGTGGGCTTGGCGCCGCTGCGGTAGACCACATCCTCTTTGCGGGCGTCGCCTATGCAGGTGATGCTGATTATCAGACCGGTGGCCGACGCGCTCGTGTCGCCGCCCACAAGATCCACGCCGTAGGTATCGCATGCCAGACGGATGCCTGCATACAGTTCCTCGATATGCTGAAGCGAAAAACGGCTCGACACACCCAGGCTCACCAGAATCTGCCGCGGAGTGCCGTTCATGGCGTATATATCGCTCAGATTAACCACTACCGATTTGTAGCCCAAGTGTTTGAGCGGCACATAGCGCACGTCGAAATGTATACCCTCAAGCAGCAGGTCTGTGGTGACGAGCACCTCTTTATCGCCGTAGCTCAGCTGAGCGGCATCGTCGCCGACGCCCACTACTGTCGACTGATTCACATGCTTGATATTCTCGGTGAGGTGACGTATCAACCCGAACTCTCCAAGATCGGATATCTCGGTCTCTTTATTCTGACCTCGCGCCTTAGTCTTAGGCTCATTATTAGCCTCGGCGTTCGGCTCCTTATTAGCCTCGGTATTCGGCACTTGTTTCGCTTCTTCCATAGTAAAAATTATGCTCTCTATCTAAGATGCGTTTTTTATGACGCGGTGCACCGACACCTTTTCTGATGCGATGCACCGCTCTGTTATTCTATCAATTACGATGCTCTGTCCGGGCAAAGCCGCGGGGCTTAGCCTCAGTGGCTTAAATGGCTGCGGTTATTTGATGCGGGCCACCATCTCCTTCATGATCTCGGTCATGAACGGCTGCGCTTTCACTGCGGCCTTCTGAACCTCCTCATGGGTGGGAACTTCGGTGATATCCTTGCCGCCTAGGTCGGTGATCACACTGACACCGAACACTTTCATGCCGGCGTGGTTGGCTACTATCACCTCGGGAACGGTCGACATTCCCACGGCATCGCCGCCGATCACACGGAAATACTCATACTCTGCCGGGGTCTCAAACGTCGGTCCGGCTGTGCCCACATACACGCCGTGCATCACACGGATATTCTTCTCGGCAGCTATCTCGTCGGCCATACGCACGAGGTCGTGGCTGTAAGCCTCGGTCATTGCCGGGAAACGGGGACCGAGCTCCTCAAAGTTCTTGCCGCGAAGAGGATTCTCCGGGAAAAGGTTGATATGGTCGGTGATGATCATGATGTCGCCGACACGGAACTCCTTGTTCATGCCGCCGGCTGCGTTGCTCACAAAGAGGGTATCCACACCGATAGCCTTCATCACTCTCACGGGGAAGGACATCGCTTTCATTCGGCTGTGCGCTTGTTTCCGCCGGCACGGGCGTGCTCGGCTCGGCTTGCTGCTGTTGCTTTGCGGCTT
>SFOK01000138.1 GCA_004552395.1 Bacteroidales bacterium
TCACTAATCAAGTATGGTCTGGAAGAAATCGCAAACGTTCTTCTAAGACCGCTCTACAAGCCGAAATTCGATGTGTTCAAATTTTTGTCATGTACTTAAAAATATTTTAAGAAATTAATTCAACCAACAGGTGTAGAGATTGTTTCGGGAATCCCCCCAGTCAGCGCTTGTTGGGGCACGAAATGGAGGAAACGGAGGGGAATTTTTGCGGAAATAGAGGAGAAATGGGGCGGAAAAGGGCATAAAATGAGGGGAAATGGGGCGGATAAAGGTTTTTTATGCGTGTGGGGTAGCATGTGTCGGGATTTTTGCGTATCTTTGCGAATCTGTTTGAGGCTCAGATGCCGTTTCGCTCCCGAAGGTGCTGCCTTGGCTCTCTGAGGAGGTGTTGCCGAAGGACTGGCGGCGGATGGTCCGAGTCTCTTCCCCCCTTTGAATTTCATTTGTAAATGGCTGAAAAGAAGATGAATATAGCCGTGGCCGGCACTGGCTACGTGGGCCTGAGCCTGGCTGTGTTGCTCTCACAGCATAACCGTGTGGTGGCTGTGGATGTGGTTCCGGAGAAGGTGGCGCTGATCAATGCGCGGCGCTCGCCTATTCAGGATGATTACATTGAGCGGTATCTGGCTGAGAAGGAGCTTGATCTGAGGGCTACGCTCGACGGGGCTTCGGCTTATGCTGACGCTGATTTTGTGATCATTGCGGCACCGACGAATTATGACCCGGTGAAGAATTATTTCGACACGACGCATGTGGAGGAGGTCATCGATCTGGTGCTGAGTGTGAATCCTGACGCGGTGATGGTGATCAAGTCGACTATTCCGGTGGGTTATTGCCGCAGTTTATACCTGAAATATGCAGCGCAAGGCGTGAAGCGACTGAATCTTCTGTTCTCGCCTGAGTTCCTGAGGGAGAGCAAAGCGCTCTATGACAATCTCTATCCTTCGCGTATCATTGTGGGTATCCCGAAGCATATCGAGGGAAGTGAGTTTGCCGAGGAGAATGCGGCTATCAATGCCGTGGTGGATTTCCCGCGCCTGGAGGCGGCTGCGCGCAAGTTTGCGGGTCTTCTTCAGCAGGGGGCTATCAAGAAGGATATCCCGACGCTTTTCATGGGTATGAAGGAGGCGGAGGCTGTGAAGCTGTTCGCGAATACGTATCTGGCTCTGCGTGTAAGCTATTTCAATGAGCTTGACACGTATGCTGAGGTGAAGGGCCTGGATTCGAGGTCGATCATCGAGGGTATCGGTCTGGATCCGCGTATCGGCACTCACTATAACAATCCGTCGTTCGGCTACGGTGGCTATTGCCTGCCGAAGGATACGAAGCAGTTGCTTGCGAATTATGAGGATGTGCCGCAGAACATGATGAGCGCGATTGTGGAGAGTAACCGCACGCGCAAGGATTTCATTGCCGATCAGGTGCTTCGTCTGGCGGGTTGGTATGACTATACGCAGCAGAACACTTACGGCGCGGCGCCGGAGAGTGAGTGTGTGATCGGTGTCTACCGTCTGACCATGAAGTCGAACAGTGACAATTTCCGACAGTCGAGTATCCAGGGCGTGATGAAGCGTATCAAGGCGAAAGGCGCTACGGTGATCATCTATGAGCCTACGCTTGAAGACGGGTCGACGTTCTTCGGCTCGCGCGTTGTGAATGACCTCTCTGAGTTCAAGCGCCGGTCGCGGGCTATCCTGGCAAACCGCACTTCGTCGGAGCTTGCCGATGTGGCCGACCGTGTCTACACGCGCGACCTTTTCCAGAAAGATTAACACGAACTTCCGCGGTTCATTACGGGTTTTATACATGTATTGACCTTTTGAGAAGTTTATGACTCAAAATATGAAGGATTCTTTTGAACAGAGTAATCGCCCTATGCCGCGTGTGAGCGAGCGGGGCGAACGTATGCCTCAATCTCCTATCCGTAAACTTGTGCCGCTGGCCGAAGAGGCACGCAGGCGTGGTGTGAAGGTTTACCGGCTCAACATAGGTCAGCCGGATGTGCCGACGCCTCCGCAGGCTCTCGAGGCGCTTCACTCCATAGACCGCAATGTGCTGGAATACAGCCCTTCGGCAGGTCTGTTGTCGCTGCGCGAGAAGCTGCGCACGTATTATCACCGTTTCCGCATCGAGGTGGATGTGGATGATATCATAGTGACTACGGGCGGCTCTGAGGCGGTGCTTTTCGCTTTCATGGCGTGTCTGGATCCGGGCGATGAGATCATAGTGCCGGAGCCGGCTTACGCCAATTATATGGCGTTTGCGATTGTGGCCGGGGCGAAGATTGTGACTGTCCCTTCGAGCATCGACGACGGCTTCGCTTTGCCTCCTGTGGAGCGTTTCGAGGAGCTGATCACGCCGCGGACCAAGGGGATACTGATTTGCAATCCGAACAATCCGACGGGCTATCTCTACACCCGCAAGGAGATGGAGCAGCTCCAGCGTATTGTGAAGCAGTACGGGCTTTTCCTGTTCTCCGACGAGGTTTACCGCGAGTTCTGCTATACGGGCGCGCCGTATATCTCGGCGTTCCATCTGCCTGAGATTCAGGAGCAGGTGGTGCTGATCGATTCGGTGTCGAAGCGCTACAATGAGTGCGGTATCCGCATCGGTGCGCTTGTGACGAAGAATGAGGCTCTGAAGAAGAATGTGATGAAATTTTGCCAGGCGCGTCTCAGTCCGCCGCTTATCGGACAGATTGTGGCCGAGGCTTCAATCGACACGCCGGCCGACTATATGCTGGCCACATACAATGAGTATGTGGAACGCCGCAATCTGCTGATCGACGAGATAAACAAGATACCGGGCTGCTATTCGCCGATACCTATGGGCGCTTTCTATACAGTGGCGCAATTGCCTGTGGATGACGCTGATGCGTTTTGTGAATGGTGTCTGCGCGAGTTTGAATACGAAGGCCAGACCGTGTTCATGGCACCTGCTTCCGGGTTCTATACCAGACCGGGCATGGGCCGCGACCAGGTGCGTATAGCGTATGTGCTTGAGAAGGAGGAGCTGAGGCGGGCTATGCACGTGCTGCGCAAGGCCTTGGAGGCTTATCCGGGCCGTAAGAATCCGGAGTGAGGCTTATTCAGGGCCGATCCTTTTTGAACTGATACGCCGCTTTTTAACGAATAACCTAATAATCACAACGAACAATATGAAATCTCTCGTAAAGACACTGAGCCTCGCGGCGATTATCGCTTTCTCGGCCGTGACCGTGCAATCAGCTAATGTGCTGATAAACAAGCTATATTACTCTCTTTCGGGCTCGGAGGCCAAGGTCATGGGCGACAATAAGGGTCTGTCTACGGTTACGGGAGATATTGTGATACCCGCCTCGGTGCAGTACGGTGGGAAGGATTATGAGGTGACCGCTATCGGAGTCAATGCGTTCTCTGATGGCATTACGTGCAAGAACGTGACCTCGGTGACGGTACCGGCATCAGTCACTAAGCTTGAGATCTGCGGGTTGCTTAACCTGAAGTTGACCAAGCTCGTGTTTGAGGACGGAAGCGAGCCTATCGAGCTTGTATACAGCAAAGAGGACTATGATTATGTTTATAACGATGCGATAG
>SFOK01000032.1 GCA_004552395.1 Bacteroidales bacterium
AAGCAGTGGGGCCGTCCCTGCACGGAGCTGCCCAGCTTCATCATTAAGCGCCTGCCTGTGCGCCTGACCTTCGACAACAACTACTTCAACGCTCTCTACCAGGGTATCCCCATCGGCGGCTACACCAAGATGATTGCCAACAATCTCACCCCCTTTGAGCCTACACATCCCGGAGAGATACTCCGGGAGGAACTGGAGTGCAGAGGTATCACTCAGACCCGGCTGGCTAATGAGATAGGCATAAAAGTCTCCCTGCTCAACGAGCTGATCAACGGCAAACGGGATTTCACAATCGAATATGCCATGATGCTGGAAGCGGCCTTGGGAATCGAAGCCGACTTCTGGATAAACCTTCAGACCGGCTACAACAAAGGTCGGCTGCAGCACGACAGCTCCTTCATGGAACGCCTGGCCCGCATCCGTCACGTAGCCGCCGTGCTCTGACGCCGCTGCGGGTTATTTGGGCGGCAACTGGAGGTGGCGCATCAGCATGCCGGCGAAGGGACGGTCGCCCACGTAGCGGAACCCGATCCGTGTGTAGAGCGCTTCGGCACGTACATTCTCCTTGTCGCAAAGCAGACCGGCAGGTTTGCCGGCTGCGTGAGCCCGTTCGGCCAGCGCGAGCAGCAGTTTGCCGCCCACGCCCTTGCCGCGGCTCCCCGGAAACACGGCCAGCGAGTCGAGATAAAATTCGTCCGGCGAAGTCTCGTCGCCCATATCGGCGGGATTGAACTCTACGCCGAGCCTGCGGCGGGACTCTTCCACAAAGACACGGCGAAGTTGCTCGAGAAGCGCACCGTCGTAGCCTACGATGGCGCCGAGTATCCTACCCTGCTCGTCTTCGGCCACGAGGGCATTGCGGTAGCTGTATTGCGAATCTTCGCGAGCTGCGAGGGCGCCGAAAAGGGCTTTGACATCTTCGGCAGTGCAGGTTCCGAGTGAGGCAGACTGAGGATCTTCCGTCCTCCGGCGGTTGGTCTCTTCTACAAAATGCTCTATGCCATGGTCGAGGAGAGCCATGCAGACGGCGCTTCCTACCACGGGAGCTTCTTCTAATTTAGCGGGACGAATCGTAATCATATCTGCAAAGGTAAAAAATAATGAGCTCCTCGTCAAGATTATATGCTTGATTTAGCTTTTTTTGACTACTGTTGCTTATTTGGCTCATATAGTGGCAAACAACTTTATACGAAAAAAGAGGTCGGGTCATCCGTGAGACTCGACCTCCTGCATTGTTGTTCGTGTAAATTAGTATTATAGTCTTGTTTTCGAGTAAGGCAGTTCAGTTATTATTCGCCCATAGCGTCCTGCATGGCTGCGGATGACTGCTCGGCAGCGTCCTGCATAGCTGCTGATGACTGCTCGGCAGCGTCCTGCATAGCTGCGGATGACTGCTCGGCAGCGTCCTGCATAGCTGCTGATGCCTGTTCAGCGGCCTCTTTCATCTTATCGGCGGCTTTCTCTGCCGGGCTCTTGCATGATACAACTGCAACTGCGAAAAGGGCCACGAGTGCTAATGCTAACTTTTTCATAACGTAAAATTGTTTGTTAGGTTAATATAATTGTTTAAATAAAAATTTCTAAGAATATTAATAACCTCTCATAGCTTTGGCAGCCTGTTCCTGGGCCTCCTTCATAGCTTTGGCAGCCTGGTCCTGAGCGTCCTTCATAGCCTTGGCAGCCTGATCCTGAGCGTCCTTCATGGCCTTGGAAGCCTGATTCTGAGCGTCCTGAACTGTCTGAGCAGCCTGATCGTAAATGTCGCCTGCGTCAACGCCTTCAATTGCTTCCTCTTTAACGACCTGTAGAGTTTCATCGGGAGCAGCCTCGGCATTTGTCTGGGGAGCTACCTCAGCGGCCTTTGCTGTGTCAGCAGTTGTATCATTAGCTTTGTCTTTGTTGCAAGAAACAGCGCCAACAGCGAGTAAGGCCACTACGGCTAATGCTAACTTTTTCATAATGAGTAAAATGTCTTTTATAGGTTAATAAAATAGTTAATAGTCCGGTTTTATAAAAGCAGTCCGAATATCCGGTGATTTTCGGGTAGTTAAAAACGCACTACCGTGAGCGAAATTACAAAAACAATTTTTAAGTTCAAAAAATATTTATGTATCATTTTTTTATACGATTGATTTTTTAACATTTCAGCCTATTCCACGGCAAATTCCCGTCGGCTCAAAAAAGCATGAAAAACCCGCAGCCTATTTCTGTTTCGGGAGCGGTAGCGGATCGGGGAGTGCGGTTCCCCGGCGGAGCTGTGCTTCCTCAGCTCGGAAATCCTCTGACAGCTCGGCAAAGAAATCGTGGTCGAGAGTGTGGGATATGCGCCGCAGAAGCTCCACATCTATGCTTTCGCGGCTGAAAATATTGTAGACATTGGCTCTGTTGCAGCAGAGCCTGCGGGCGAGCCATTCTATTGAGGGGCGGTCCGGCATAGAATGGAACACCTCTTTGATGCGTGAGCCTAAATGTATCATCTTGCAGTCTGTTTTAGAGGCGGCTCGCGCCTTCAAAAAGGAGCGCGGGCAGCGGTTTCTGTCAGTCTCACACCGGGCATCGCCAGACGCCCCAAACCGAAACAGACAGCCCACTCCCGCGCCTATGTCAAAGCCTGCAGTTGATTGGCTTACAGCTATGACAGCTCCGGGAGCGTTCCCGTCCGCATGATCCTTCGGTTTCCTGAATTTGGCGATTTCGGTGTGATGGATCAAGCGAATAAAACGCTTCTCTATGTCATAAACGGCCTGAGGATTCGCTTGGAATCCTTCGTCCGCGCCACAAAGATAGTCAATTTTTTCAATCCCTCTACCTATGCAGCCGACATTTTTCGGGAATGGGCTTTATTGTCGTTTAATAAACTCTTTGGCGTTTTGGTCGGATTTCTCCGGTGTTCACGCCGCAAAATTACACTCCGAGCTGCCGCCGGGCAGATTCATTTCCGGTTCAAGTATCAAAAAATTGCGACACTTCGCCGCTATTACGTTTTTTATCCGTAAATTTGCAGAAACTGCGTATACATCCCTCTCCCTCTACATTCCGTCAAGATGAAAAGCACCGGCCCACATACCGAAGTGCCTTCCGGCTTCGCGCCTTCGGGCGACATGGCCGTGGTCTACGCGTACCACGACTATCAGCCCCTGGCGCGCCACGGCCACACACAGACGGGCCGCGTCACGGGCTACGGCCGTGTCTGGTTCGTCAAATCGCTTGTAGAGGAATGTCGCGGCGTGGAGTCGTGCCGCCGCTCGCTCGTGAAGGAGTACGAGATACTGGCCGGTCTCTCGCATCCCGGCATCGTGAGGGCCTTCTCGCTCACCGACATACCCGGCGCCGGGCTCTCCATCATCTTGGAATATGTGGCAGGCAAACCGCTCGGCGAATGGCTCTCCGAAGCCCCCGCCGCCACACGGCGCCTCGCGGCCGGGCGACTGCTCGAAGCGATGGCCTACCTCCACTCGCAAGGTCTCTCCCACCTCGACCTCAAGCCGGAGAATATCCTCATGACCGGCTCGGCAGAGTCTCCTCAGCCTCAGCTTATCGACTTCAACCTCAGCGACGGAGGCGCCTTCGTCTACTCCAAGGCAGTGGGCGGCAACACCCGCTACGGCGCGCCGGAACAGTTCGCGCCGGGCTACGAGGCCTCCCCCACCGCCGATGTGTGGAGCCTCGGTATGCTTCTGCAGGAAATGCGTCTCGGCCCTGTCTGGAAACCGCTCATACGCAGCTCCTTGCGCGAGGATCCCGACCGACGGCCTCAGGATGCCTCTGCCATGCTCCGGACGCTGCGCAGCTCGCGCCGATCTCTCCGCACAGCGCTTTGGATATCGGCCGGAGCCGCCCTCGCTGCGCTAATCATCGCGCTGCTTCTGAGAGGCAACGGATCCGGACAGGCGCTCCAACCCTCTGCAGCTCAAGCGACTGTGCACGACACCGTCACCATAGAGCGCCGCGACACCGTGCCCGCGCCTGCTGTCGGTGCCGAAGCATTGCCTGCGTCGGCCTCACCCGCTTCAGGTGAGACCTTGCCCGACGAATATGCCGCCTTGGAGCGGGAGCACGATGCCATCGTCTATGAGGTAGCTTCGAATATCGGCCCGACACGCCGCGCCATGACACAGTTGCGCGACGAGGCGCTCCGCCGGGAGTCAGCTCCCGACACATACTTTTACTTTATAAACAGGGCCCAAAAGCTGTATGAGGATCTTGTCGCGCCGTTCGACGGGTTCCGCCAGCGGTGTCCCGACGGCCTGTTAGCCCGTCACGCTCCGGAGTGGGGCACCTTCTGGGACCACGATATAGCTTCGCAAGTCCAGGAGGTACATTCGTATATGTCGTCTACACTCAAAGAACTCATTGCAATCACCAAGCAGCAAAGACAGGAAGATCGCATCAAAGAGAAGGAAGCGCTGAATGAAAATTTGCGGAATAATCAGGAATAGGTATAAAGATTCAAGGGAATAAAATCCCACAAAATATGCAGCCGCAAGCTACCCTTCGACGGCTCGGGACCGGCTACTCGGCGGGCAGGAGGCGGAAAGTCACGCCGTCGATCTTGCCGATCTCGTAGACGGAGCCGGGAGCCACAGCGTCGGATTCAATGTTGAGCACAAGCGGCGAGCCCTCCACTATATGGCTGAAACGCACCCTCATGCCGGCCTCCAGACGGGTGTTCGCCGCGGCGAGTATCTCAAAGCGGCAGGCACCGAGCCTACGCAGCGTCATGCGTCGGTCAGGAAGCCACGACAGTTCGAGCGTCGCGCCCGGTTCCAGCGTGAGAGCGTCGAGAGAAGGCCGCTCCGGGAAACCGCTCTGCACCTCGCCCTGCTCGCGCATACGCGCCGCGAAATCGCCGAAACAGTCGTAGCCTGCGAAGCGGCTGAGTATGTCGAGTGTCGCGGCATGGCGGGTCTGCGAGCCACGCACATAGCCCCAGACACGTTTGAGGGTGGACGGCGAGAGATACCCGGCGCCGGCGTCGGCCACAGCCTCGGAGAGCAGCTCGAAATCGCGCGACGTGCGTATGGGGAAACTCACGCTCCGGGCCACAGCTTGACGCAGCATATCGAGATAGAAATCTGTTTCGGAAATCATAAGCGTGAGCAAAGTTAACGAATTTCCGCGTAACGGTTTGCGGTTTTCAGGCATATTTTCTAATTTTGTGGCTATGCCCGCGGTCTCAGTGATCATACCGGCCTACAATGCTTCGGAGTGGCTCCCGGCCGCTCTCGGCTCCCTCTCGGCGCAGACCTGCCCCGACTGGGAGGCTATGGTCGTGGACGACGGCTCCACGGATTCCACGGCGGCTGCGGCGCAGCGTCTCGCCGCGAAGGATGCCCGCATACGTCTGCTGCGGCAGGCCAACGCGGGCGTCTCGGCGGCCCGCAACGCGGGGATAGCGGCCTCCGAAGGGGAATATATCTGTTTCCTCGATGCCGACGATCTGCTTCATCCTCAGGCTCTGGAGCTTGCCCTGGGAGCGTTGCGGGATTCGGGAGCGCCCATAACAGTGGTCCGCGAGAGCTACGGCGCTCTGCCTGAGCGTTTTGACGCGCCCTGCGCGGGCGAGCCTCAGATACTGAGCGGCCTCAGAGCCGTGGAGGAGTGTCTCTACCGCCGCAAGCTCGAGCCCTCCATGCACGGTGCGCTGATCGACCGCCGCCTCTTCACCGCCGATGCGCTCTTCCGCCCCGGCACACGCTACGAGGACCTCGACCTCTTCTACCGGCTCTACGAGAAAGCCGACCGTATAGCGCTCCTGCCGCAGAGGCTCTACTTCTACCGCGACCACGCCGCCAGCTTCATACGCACCTTCTCCCCCTCGCGCCTCGACGTGCTCGAAGTCACAGACCGTATATGCACTCACTATGCAGGCACGCCGCTCGAAGCCGCCGCCCGCGACCGCTCTCTCTCGGCCGCCTTCAACCTGCTCACACTCCTCCCCGCCGGTCATACGGCCATAGCCGAGTGCCGCCGCCGCGTCAGGGCCCTGCGCCGCCGCTGCTTCTTCAACCCCCGCGGAAGGCTGCTCAACAAAGCCGCCGTGCTTCTCACGCTACCCTCCACCCGTTTAATCCGTCTGCTGAAGAGATGAAAGTGATCACATTGCATCCCGAACCGTTCCGCCGTGCCTGCCGCGACCTCGCCGCACAGGCCCGCGACTTCGCGCCCGATATGCTTGTGGGTATAGCCACAGGGGGCGCCTTCGTGGCCTCGGAGATGCGCTCCGTGCTCACTCAGGCTGCGTATACGGAGGTCTCGCTGCGCCGCAAGGCCACCAAGCGGAAGAAGCCTTTGCGCGCGCTCCTGCGGCTGCTCCCCACCCGCCTTGCCGACGCTCTCCGGCGGCGCGAGGCGGCCCGCGTCAGCTTCGCCGAGCCGGAGCCTTTCGTCCTGCGGCCCTCGCTCGCCGCGACGCTCCGCGACTGCCGCAGGGTCCTTGTGGCCGACGATGCCGTCGACTCGGGCCGCACGCTCTTGGCCACTGTCCGCGCCATCAGAGAAGCCGCGCCTCAGGCCGAGGTGCGCACTGCCGTGCTCACCGTCACCACAGCCACGCCGCTCATCAACCCCGATTACGCGCTCCGGCGCGACGAAACACTAATACGCTTCCCATGGTCGCTCGATTACAATCCGCGCCGCTGACCGCCGTCGTGGCCGACATGGACGGCACGGTGCTCGGCTGCAATTCCTGGCCCGTGTTCGTGCGCTCGCTGCTGCGCTCGCTGCTGCGCGGCGGCCACTGGATCTCGGCCGCCGCGCTGGCCCGCAAGCTGATGGCGCGCCGCCGCGGCAAGATCACCCACCGCGAAGTCAAATATGCGGCCGCGCGGATAGCCCGACGCCATTTCCCGCAGCGCGACATGGACCGTCTGCTCAATCGTCTGGAGCGGGAGGTGCGTCCCGAGGTCATGAGTCTCTTGGACAGCTACCCCGACTCGCTGCGCGTGCTTGCCACAGCCGCCGCCGGTGAATATGCCGAGGCGCTCGGGAGGCGCCTGGGCTTCGACCGCGTGCTTGCCACTATGCCGGCCGACTGCCCCGCTGCGGGTTACCGCGAGCTGCGGGGCGATCTCAAGGCCGCGACTGTGAAGCAACTCCTTGCCGAAGAGGGTCTCCGCGCTGCGGCCGTGATCACCGACTCGTTCCATGATTTACCGATGCTCAGAGCCTTCCCCGAGGCTGACCGAGTGCTCGTAGGGCCGCAGGCCGAGACACTCCGAGCCCTCGAAGCCGACCCTTCGCTCGCCTCGGTCCGCATAGTCGGGGAGATCTGAACTGTATGATTCATAGGATTTATAGGACCTGGCTGGCCTTCGCAAAAGAATCATAATTTTTTCAGTGCGGCATAGTTTTAAAGCAATTATTTTTTGTCGTTTTCAGAAAAATATATAATTTTGCTCCATAAAAAGACACCCGGAGTTTTCCTATGGTAATTTCGAGGTCTCATCCGCACGTAAGCATTCAGCGGTGGCTGTCGAATTTGATTTGCATTCTTTATCAACATTCATATTTAATTATTTACCAACATGATTCTTAACAAACCTTTCCGGCTCGCCGCCTTAGGAGCCGTCGTAGCCCTGAGCGGTCAGTCGCTCGGCGCGCAGACGTTCAATGGGGCGACCTCTGATCCATCAGGCTGGAAGACTGTCTGGTACGACCATTTCTCGGGAACCTCGCTCGACGGCTCCCGATGGAATATCGAGACCAGGGACGACGGCTGCGGCAACAATGAGCTGCAGCATTACGGCACCGAAGGAGTGGCCGTACGCGACGGTAATCTCGTGATCACCGCTGCGCGCAACTCAGTGAACGGCAAGAGCTTCACCTCGGGCCGTATCAACTCCAAAGGGAAAGTCTACATGAAACACGGCAAGGTCGAGGCCCGTATCAAGATGCCGAAGACAGCACAGGGTCTCTGGCCCGCCTTCTGGATGCTCGGCGAAGATATCGACAATCCCGGCTGGCCTATGTGCGGCGAGATCGATATCGTGGAGATGGGCAACTCCGACGGATATGGCACTCCCGAGACCTACATGAACAGCACCTACCACTGGGGCACAAGCCCCAGCGCCCATGCCATGTACGGCCCGTCGTTCAACACCTCGCACAGTGTGCAGGACGGTAAATACCATACCTTCACGCTCGAGTGGGACGAGAACCAGTTCCGCACATACGTGGACGGCGAACAGACTCCCTGCACTATGAATATAGGCGCCGGCACAGATCCGTATACTTATTTCCACAAAAATTTCCACATTCTCTTCAACTTAGCTGTAGGCGGACAGTTCACAAACATCTCTGATCCCATCGGCATCTCAGCCACTCTGCCCGCCGAGATGCTCGTGGACTGGGTACGTGTGGCTCAGCTCGAGAACGACGGCGCTTACACCCTCACCGGCACAAGCGACAACTCACCCGGCGACAACGGCGAGCAGAACGGCACCGAACAGGGCGGCGGCCAAACAGGCGGCGAAATCTCGCCCGCTCCCACACCCGACAAGGATGCCGCTAACGTTAAATCTTTCTATAGCGACAAATACCCGATGCAGGCGCCCTCCCTCTTTGCAGCCAGTTGGAATTCCGGTACAGTCTCTAAGGAAGTGATTCTCGCCGAAGGCGACAAAGCCCACAAACATTCAAATTTTACTTATGTAGGCTATGAATTCAGCGAAGGTGTGAGAGTGGATGTTTCCGATATGGAATATCTTCACGTAGACATATATCCCACAACTGGCGATAATATCAATATTTATCCCATCTGCAAGGGTGCTACCGGCAACATTCAAGACTCTTACAAAAAGACATTGACTTTGACTGCCAATCAGTGGAACTCTTTCAATATACCTGTAAGCGAGTTTAAAGACCAAGTCAATCTTCAGCAATTGTTTCAGTTTAAGTTTGACGACGGCAAGAACCAGACATTCTATCTTGACAACCTCTACTTCTGGAAGAACGCCCAGATCAACGACGTCTACAATTCGGCAGCCGTCACCATCTATGAGAACATAGACTACAACGCAGCCGAGAACGACAAGAACGGCTACGCCGTGAAGGTCGGCGAAGGGGAGTACAACACCGCCACCATGGTGTCGAAAGGGATCAAGGACAATTCTCTGACATCGCTCAAGGTGACCCCCGGCTATAAGGTGACCCTCTACAAGGACGACAATTTCCAGGGCAAGAGCCGCGTGATAACAGCCCACACAAGTTGGGTCGGCGACGACTGGAACGACTGCGTTTCCTCATTCAAGATCGAGGCTGCCGGCGTGACAGGAAAGGGAGGCGAATGGAAGGTGATAAACCGCAATTCGCAGAAATATCTCGACCTGCTCAACAACGGCACCGCCAACGGCACGAACACAGTGCAGTATGCAGCCGAGGACGACAATTCCCAGATATGGATCTTCACCGAGCTTGGCAACGGCGTCTACAAGATAGCCACCAAGCTCGACAGCGGCAAGACTCTCGGCATCAAGGACAAATCAATGGATTGGGGCGCCGCAGTGCAGATCTACGGCTGGAGCGGCTCCAACAACTGGAACCAGCAGTTCATCCTCGGCGCTGTCGGCGACGACTATTATATCCTCGTGGACCGCAATTCGGGTCTGCCCATCGAGATACCCAATTCCTCCACCAACGACGGCGAAAATGTCAAGACATGGGAGTACAACGGCTCGAACACCCAGCAGTGGGGCCTGAAAGCTCCGCAGACAAGCACCCCTTCGGGCGATGTCGACTACGGCACCGAGACTATCACTATCAATACTACTACCGGCAAGAGCACCACAGGTACTCTCTCGTACAAGTGGAACTCCACCACCAACAAGCTCGAAGTTCGTCTCAAGATTGAGGACCCCTCTTCTGTAGGTGCCGGCGCCGGCATGCAGTATTGGGATATTACCAACGGCGGACTCGTTCCCACCAATCTGACAGGCCCCGATGCCAACGGCTATTACTCCGCTGATGTGGATTACACACCCGAAGGCCAGACCATCAAATGTCAGGTTATGATACCTATCACTAACGGTCGGTACATTTCTGCCGAAAAGGAGATAACTCTTCCCGGCGGCGGCAGCGTGGTGCCCACAACGGAGATACCCGCGGCTCCCAAGCCCACCCGCGACGCAAGTCTGGTGAAATCGTTCTACTCGAGCGCTTATCAGAATGCTGATCCTACTGTGACATCCGGTGCCGCTCAGTGGTCTGAACAGAAAGGTCACACCGTAATCAAGAAAGTGAACCTGAAGGTCAACCCCAACGATGCCAACAGCGAGACCGACGAGGCATACAAATTCTCCAACTTCAACTTCGTGGGCTATGAGCTCAAACTCCCCAGCCCCGACTACCGCATCGACGCTTCCGACATGCTATACATCCACGTGGACATCTACTCGGAGACTGACTTCAAGCCCTATCTCTTCCCTATCTGCTGGTCAACCAACGAAGAAGGCACCGAGGTGGTCAACGATGGTGAGAAACGTGTGATCGAAGTGAAGGGCAACCAGTGGAATTCCTTCGACATACCTCTGTCGGAATTCAAGGGCCTCGACTACTCGCGTCTGTATCAGTTCAAGTTCGTGATGCAGGATGTGAACACCAATGGTCCCGACTGGTATATGGACAACCTCTATCTCTGGAAAGACCCCGTTTCCAACCCCGGCACCGGCGGTGATGACACGCCTGCCGAACCGACCGTGACCAACAGCCTGACCTCAGGTGTGATCCATCCCGTGGATTACAACGAATCATCCAACGAGTATATCGACGGCGGCGAAACTAAAGGCGACAACTACTATCCCAACCTCAAATACTACAACGAAAAGTATAACGAAGGTAAAGAAGAAGACGACCACATGTACTGGCGCTGGCTCAAGAAGGGCAACGTGCAGGACAACACTACGGGCGCAGCCGTAGAGGGGATCCAGCACTGGAACCTGAGAATGTTCTACTGGGTAGAGCAGCTCAGCAACGGCCGTCTGCGCTTCACCTTCACCTACCTCGACCCGCAGCGCAACTACCACGGCATAGACCTTCTCCCCGCCGTTCACTTCTACAACACAGAGGCCAACTATGAGGATCTGGAGACCCGCAACGTGATTCGCTACACCAAGAACGAGCCTCTGCGCTGCCCCTCGCTCGAGGAGTGGAACGCAGCTTGCCCCGGCTCCGCGGTGACTGATCAGGCCAACTCTCCGAGCCGCATCTCCTACAACAACCATCAGGGCGTTTACAACAAGATGAGCGAGCTCGGTTACAGAACCGTACGTGTGGAGACAGTGGACGCATACGACAAACCCGCAGCCAACTTCGCCTTCAACATGCAGTTCGCTTCGGGCGGTACCACAATGACCACTATGCACAGAGTGACCGGTATCGAGAATCCCACCGGCATCACGACCGTAGAGACAGGTAACCGCGGCGAGGACGCATGGTACACCCTGCAGGGCGTACGCGTGGCAGCAGGCAGCACACTGCAGCCCGGTATCTACATCCGTGTGAAAGACGGACGCGCTTCAAAAGTGCTTGTGAAGTAACCTGAATTTTTTGATACATTTACGCAGCAGTGCGGGCGGCCCTCGGAGGCTGTCCGCACTTCGTTTTTGTCGGAATTGCACCGGAAAACTGTACGGACGGACGGCTCGTGCATCCGCCTTCACGCCTCTTTTTTGCAGGGAGCCGGATTTTTCGTAATTTTGCATTGATATGTCCGATATTTCCGATCTGAACAGAATGTCGATGGGCCGCTTCCTGCGGCTCGACCGCCTCACGGCCCTGCTGACGGGCCTTGTGGCGCTCGCCACATATCTGCTCACCATAGACCCGTCGGCAAGCTATTGGGACTGCCCGGAGTATGTGGCGGTAGCCGACAAGCTGCTCACGGGCCATCCGCCGGGCAACCCTATGTGGATGCTCGCGGCCCGCTTCATGGTGAACTTCGCCCCCGACGTCATGCACAAGGCGCTCGCCGTGAACCTGCTGAGCGCCGTCACCACGGCTCTCGCGGCGGCTATCCTCTGCCGCACGGCCACTCTGCTCCTCACCGGCCGCTGGCTCGGCGAACGCAAGATGCGTCGCCGCGGCGTCCCTCTCTCCCGGGGATGGCTCTCCCTGTCCGCCGGAGCTGCGGGAGGTCTCGCTCTGGCCTGGTCTGACTCTGTATGGTTCTCGGCTGTGGAGGCAGAGGTCTACGCTTTCAGCCTGCTGCTCACGGCCCTCGCCATCTGGCTCACCCTGCTCTGGGGCGCCAAGGCCGGCACGCCTCACGCCGACCGCTACCTCATATTGGTGGCGTTCATCACCGGCGCCGGAATGGGCGTCCACGAGCTCAATCTGCTCTCCCTTCCCACCGTGGCGCTGATCATAGGCTACCGCACGCGCCGTCCGGGGGCCCCTCGGTGGCGCAGCTGGGCTTTCCTCGCGGGCGGCTGTCTGCTCGTGATCCTGCTGCTCAAAGGGTTCCTACCGCTCGTCTTCTTCCTCGGCGGACAGGCCGAACTGCTGGCCGTCAACAGGCTCGGACTCCCCTTCTCGACGGGCCTCGTCACCTTCTGGCTGCTCCTGCTCGCCGCCCTGACCTCGGCCGCCATAGCGCTGCAGCAGAGCCGACGCTTCCTCCGCGCTCTCTGTCTGAGCTGCTGGGCCCTGCTTATGTTCTGCATAGGCTTCTCATGTTATGCTCTGGTGCTGATCCGCTCCAATGCCAACCCGTTCCTCAATGTCGGTTCTCCCGACAATATCTTCAGCTTCCGCGCTTACTATGAGCGCGACCAGTACGGCTCCACACCGCTCCTCCACGGCCCGGTGTTTGGCGCGCCGCGTCTCATCGAGGTGCATAACCGGCCCGACGGCTCGCACGACCTCACCCACTACCGCAACACTCACCCGCGCGCCACGTATGCCAAGGGGGGCGGCGGCTCGGTGCCTCCGGTGCTGACAAGCAGCTTCGCCTCAGAGGCCGACAAAGCTGAGAACGCCCGTCTGGCGGCCCGCGGCTCCGACTGCTACTTCGTGACAGGATATTCGTTCCGCGGCGAGAGAGTGCCTGAAATGTGCGTCTGGTTCCCGAGGATGTACTCCAACCGCGACGCGGATGTGACGGGCTACGAGGGCTGGGGCGGCCTCTCGCGGGAATCAATGACGCCGATAACCGACGCCACTCTCTATGTGGACCCGGCCGGACACCGCGTCGATATACCGGGCCACGAACCCGACACGCTCTACCGCCCTACTCTGCTGCAGAACCTGCGTTACTTCGCCGCATACCAGATATCCTACATGTATCTGCGCTATCTGTGGTGGAACTTCGCCGGACGCCACAATGACCTCACGGGCAGCGGCGAACCCGACGGCGGTCTCCCGGCCACAGGCATAGGCTCTGTCGACGCCCTCTTCGCCTCGCCCGCGGAGATGCCGGCCGACATTGCCGAAGATAACCCGGGCCACAATATCTACTATTTCATACCGCTCATCTTCGGCATAGCGGGCGCCGCCTCGCTGCTCCGCCGCGGCCGACGCGGGAAGATGGCTGACTCGGTGATCGCTTCGCTCTTCTTCTTCACCGGTATGGCGATAGTGATCTATCTGAACCAGCCTCCCACTCAGGCCCGCGACCGCGACTACTCGTTCCTGGGCTCCTGGTACGCCTTCTGTATCTGGATCGGCGCCGCCGCTTTCCCGCTCTTCGGTGCGCTGCGCCGCCTCGCCGCCCTCCGCCTGAAGATGACCCGAAAGACGGTGCGCGGCATTGTAGCGGCAAGCGCGGCGCTGACTCTGCTTGTGCCGGTGTGGATCCTCACCCGCACGACCGACGACCACGACCGCTCCAACCGCTCGGCTGTCTCCGACATGGCGCGCAACACTCTTGCCTCGGTGCCCCGCGACGCTATCCTCTTCCTCGACACGGACAACTCGGTATTCCCGGCCATTTATGCACAAAGCGTCGAAGAAGTGCGCCGCGATGTCTTTGTCGTTAATATGCCATATTTATCCATGCCCGATTATGTGGCCCGCCTAGGCCTCAGCCCCTGGGGCTATCCGGGACTCCGACTCACCGTGCCGCAGGGATGGCTCCTCTCCGACCGTCTGGCCTACGTCGAGCTGCCCGTCGGCGGCGACTGGATGGACGCCTCCGAGGCGCTCCGGCAGCTCTATTCCTCGGAACCTGATGCTGACCGAGTCTACGCCAAGATGCCCACATCACGCGTCCTGCTCCCGCTGGGCCGCGACACGATACGCCTCGACCTGCGCGAGGTCAACGGCGGCAGCGGCCTCATGCCGTTCGATATGCTCGCCACACTCGACATCATAGCCTCCAACCTCAGCTCCCCGAAGCCCCGCGCCATGGCCTGGGACGCCGCCGCTTCAGCACCTTTCCAGACCCGGCTCCGCCCTTTCATGCGCCGCTGCGGAGTCGTCTGGATCCTCGACCCCGACGGCAGCTTTGAGAGCGGCGTGACCTCCTTTGAGAGCGGCAGCGAGTCCGGCGCAGATGGGGTGCCGAGCGCTCAGACCGTCGTAGAGACCTCTGACGTATCCTCTGTTGGCGCCAAACCCTCTCAGGGTATTAACCCCTCACTGAGGCTCCCGACGCCGTTAGAAGCGCTTAAAATGGCCCGGAACGCCAACGGCGTTTATCGCTGGGGAATGATAGACCCGAACCGGTCCACATACTTTGACCCGCTCACAGCGAGTCGGCTCACACGCTTCCGCATCGAACTTGTGAAAGCCGCCATGGTGCTCAGCCGCGACCCTAAGCGCGACCGCGAGACCCTGCGGCTCGTCAGGACCATACGCCGCAAGATGCCCGCCCACTCCATCCCCTGGACCGGCTTCATGCTCCCCGACAGCACCTACACCGACGAAGGCGCCGAACTCGCCCTCGCCATGCTCCGCGTCGCCTCCCGCCTCAACCCCGCCGCCGCCTCCCGCGTCGTGGCCGACTCACTGCTACGCGATGCCCGCGCCCTCTACCGCGAACGGCTCGCCGACACACGCCGCTACTGGCGCTACCGCCACGCCCTCCCCAAACCCCAGCGCAAATTCGTCAGCGACCGCACCGCCGCCCTCTCCAACGCCCACCACCGCGTCCTCCACCTCCCCGACTCCTTCCCCGCCCTCCGCTAATCCCCCCGTCCTCCGCTAATTCCCCTTGCGTTTCATCAGATCCCGCGCCTTCTCCGCCCCTGAGGCGCCACTGTGCGCAAAAAAGCGCCCCTGTGCGCAAAAAAATTGGACTCTTCAGCGCAAAAATTGGACTCTTCAGCGCAAAAAAAATTGAAAAAACGCCCTCAACTTTTGGTCAAATAAAAAACAATTGCTAACTTTGCACCGTCAAAAGCCCAGGTGGCGGAATGGTAGACGCGCTCGTTTCAGGTGCGAGTGCTGAGAGGCGTGCAGGTTCGAGTCCTGTTCTGGGCACTACAAGAGGCTGTGTCGTAATTAAGGTTTACGGCGCAGCCTCTGATTTTTGAGCCCAGATGTTAGGATATTTTTCAGGCAACAGATTTTTGAGGATTTTCCGAA
>SFOK01000139.1 GCA_004552395.1 Bacteroidales bacterium
TTTGTCATATTCAACAATATTGACAAAGATGGCTTCTTCTGGGACGCAGGGCTTCCTATCTTTGTCATAATAAAAAGCTCGCGAGAATGCGCCTCCACTCGGGGTTTGCCCTACTTCCGTTTTGATGTACGGGGTATCATCCATGCCGATGTTTTGTTTTTTTGCTGGCCTGAAAAATTCCTCATCGGAAAGGGAGTCTAAATATTTCTCATATTCTTTCATAATACTGCAAAATTAGTTATTTTTCTCGAAATCGCCGTATTTCGCGTTTACTTATTTGAGCGGGAGCATTTTACCATTCAAAGTTTTGCGCGCGATTTACGGGCGTTTATGTCGTTTTCGCATAATAGGCTCGCGGGTCACGGAACAGAGCCGCCCGTGATAGCTATTGCCATCTGCCACGCCGAGGTTCCACAGGCGGGTTACCTTGCAGCCCACCTGTTCGGGCGTGAACACTTCGTAGATCGCCGCGAGGCTGTGAAAGAAAAAATCCTTACGATTGTCGCCTATCAGCGGGCAGTCGATGAACTCCACCCGATAGATGAAGTCCTGTTTGCGCCCTGTTTCGGGGCAGTCTTGATGTTGGGGCAAATTATTCATATAATCAGTTTTCAGTGGTGCATAGCCTGTTTTACAGGCGTATATACCTCTATAAGGATAAATTTATTTATCTATACTCTACTTTACTATACTCTACTCTACTATACTCTACTATACTATGGGGTTATCAGTGTCGAAAACTTGCGATAATTCACTTTTAACGGGGTTATCGCCGCGATAATACAGCGATAACTCATTTACCTTTGCCGTCCCACGCGGGCTGTGTCGGGGCTGTTATGTCGGCGAAGTCCTCCGTGATAGCCACACGGAAGCCCGCCCGCACTAACTTCGGGAGATAACTGTCGAGGGCGTGGTGCGGGAAGCCACACAGGGATATTGTCTTTCCGACATCATTCCCGACATTGCTTCCGACATCGCGGCGGCATAGTGTCAGACCGAGAGTGTCGGAGGCGGCTTTCGCGTCCTCCCCGTATATCTCGTAGAAGTCGCCTACGCGGAACAGGAGGATTGCGTCGGGGTGTTTCAATTTCATTTCATGCCACGCCCTGTTGATAGAGGCGGTTCGGAGGTTCAGCTGAGCGGTGCGCTCGGCCTGTGTGGCGGCGTATAAGGCCGCACGTCGATGTTTGTCGGTTGTCTTGGTTGTCATATACGTTTGCGGGGTGTTACAGGTGATAAATCGGGTATATTAGGCCGTCATGGCGTAACAGGATTTTATGCTTCGTGCCGTTGGGGCAACGCCGCCCTGTTAGCCGCTGATAGCCGATACTCAGATACACGGCGAGGTGCTTATCAAGCCGCTCGCGGGTGGGAAACGATATTTGGGTTGTCATCATAACTTGGGTGGTTATAAGCCCGACAGCGGGCTATTATGGCGGGCTGTCGGGCGGTTGTCGTTACAGGCGGTTGATTAGTTGAGCTTAACTCGGTTCATAAGGTTGCCCGAAATCTCGTGCAGCTCGCGGCTGCGTTCGGGAGTGAGGTCGCGGGCGTGGGCTGTTATGGCCTGTGTGAGCTTCCATAGGGTAGCCGCGCCCTGTACTCCGTCTTCGGGGTCGTTGCGCATGAGGATTTTTTCAACCTCCTCGCCCTCGCTTTTCAGCAGCGAGCCGCTCTTTGTGAGGCGAGTGATCTCGCGGTCGAGGTCAACTTCGATTTCGCTCGCGCCCTGTATCTCGTAGGCCTTGCGTTCGAGGGTGTCGCGGCTAAACAGCCCCCTGGTAAGGTCGCGGATAGCCGAGGTGGTCGTCTGTGTGTCGAGTTCGTAGGTGCGCTGGCTGAGGGCGAGGTTGTCGGGGAGCTTCGAGCCGAGGTGTACCTGTTTCATCACGCTCTCGCGAACCATGCCATTGAGGCAAGCCCCGTTCAGCAGGAAGGCTCGCATATCAACCGAGCCGTTGCCGTAGTCCGAGGTGCTGAACCGCGCCCCCGCGAAGATAACTACATTGCCGTTGTTGCGGGTTGGTACGATGATAGGCTGCGGGAGGATTGTTTCAGCCCATATCTTCGTGTCGGTCATAAGCGCGTCAGCGATAACCGCGCCTTGCCCCGCAGCTTCCTCAACGAAAGCCGTCAGTATCTGTACGCTGTCGAGGCGGCGGTAGCTGTCGGATAACACGGCGCGAACCTGTGTGCCTACGGCGCGAACCAAAACGCGGCTGCGCTCCGTCCAAGAGCTGTGTTCGTTCAACACGTGGGCGGCGAGCTGCTTGCTCCATACGTCGCCCGAAGCGAGAGTGCGGAGATAGCGTTGCGGGACTCCCATGCGGTCGGCGAGCTGTCCGATAGCGTTGTCGTGGAGGCTGAACTGCCCGTCGGGCATATTCATCGTGAGGGGCGTGTCCCCGCCCGTGAACGTGATCACGGGGTTATGCTCCTTGCGGCGCAGGTTCACACCGAGGGGCGCGATATAGTCCTGTTGCAGCTTGCCCTCGTCGAGGAGTCGCTGCATGGTGGCCTGTACGCCGACGGCCTTGCCGTCAATCATACGCTGAACTTTGTTGATAACTACATCGTTGAGACCCTGCTGGAGGGCGGTTGCCTGTGCGGAGGCGGTGGGGTTCATAATGGTTGCTTCCATTGTTTTTTGGGTGTTGTGGGGCGGGCGCGTGTCCCGCCCCGTGGTTATTGATTTGAGTTGATTGCTTGAGGGTTAATACAGGCGGGTAAGGTATTCAAGTGCTTCACGATAGAGGGCTTCGCCTGTGAGGCCGTCCTGTGAGGGTTCATAGCCCGCGAGATACGCGGCTTCGATTGTCTGCTGTTTCATCGTCTTTGGAGTTGAGCGGATTGAGATTTATACAGATAAGCTGCAAGGGCGCAGCGGAGTGTCTTGGGGCGTTCGAGGATCATCATTTGAATGTCCGCGATTGTGTCCTTGTCGTCGGGAGAGTCGAGCAGGTTATCAACGGCGGCGATTATGCGCTGTGCATACGCCTGTGCGGGTGTGAGGTTTATCTTCTTCATAGCGGCTTAATGGATTTCGATTTCATATTCTACGATGTCATACTCAGCCATTTGCTCGTTGATAATCTCGCGGATATTGGTTACGTCGCTGCGGCTGTAAGTTGAGGCTTCCCATTCGTTTTCTGAAACCTGTTTGAGAACTTCGGCGAGTGCGGGGCGCGCATTGATAGCGCGGGCGGCGCGGGCGGCTATAAATACTTCGACCCATAGGGTCAGTAAAAACGGGGTGTTCATATCGCTGTTATTTTTGGGGGGTTATTATTTGCCGTAAAAAGTGATTCTGATACCTCTGCG
>SFOK01000033.1 GCA_004552395.1 Bacteroidales bacterium
AGAAAGAGCGCCGCTATGCCATGACCGCTGCGGCTTTCATCCTTACGCTTATAGGTATGTCGCTCTCGGCGCGGAAGGTGAAGAACGGCATGGGTATCAACATAGGTATCGGCCTGATACTCAGCTTCTCTTACATACTTTTCTCCACCGTTACTTCATCGTTTGCCGTTTCGGGTCTCACAAGCCCGTTCATCGCCATGTGGATACCTAACGCAGTCTATCTGCTCATTGGCCTGTTGCTCTACTGGCGTGCGGCAAGGACTTTCTGATCAACCTCAAGGCTTAATCGAGCAGCAGCGACTCGAGCATAAGTCTCGCGTCGGAGGCGGCCACACCGGCTTCGGTGAGGTAATGAAGGTCGGCGGCAAACTCCCTCTCAAAATCGCCGCCCTCTTTCTCGGCCTTTCGGGCGGCTGCATATGAATTGCCGGCCTCGGCATAATTACGCAGCGCCATTTGGCAATGTCCTATGTTGATGAGGTCGGCCATGGTGCGCCGGGACTCAGGGATGCGCATATAGCGGTCGAGCGATTTCTCGAAATTGCCACTCATGAACTCGCACCACCCGGCTGGTCGCAGTCCTTTCGGAGCATCGTCCGTTAGATAGCAGACTTTGTAGAACTGTTTCAGCGCCTCCGCTGTCTGTCGTTTCTCCATCAGCAGACGTCCTGTCTGCAACGCCACATTCACATTCTCCGGCTCCATTTGCGCCAATCGGGTATAGATGTCAAGCGCCTCGTCCTTGCGGTCTGTGCGCCGGTAGCACTCGGCCGTGCGGCGCAGCAGCCAGCGGTCGTCGTCGTTGATAAGCGCCGCGGCCTTATACTGCGCGAGCGCTTCCTCATAGAGTCTCTGTTTCTCAAGCGAGTAGCCATACTTCTCCAGCAGCTGCAGTTCGTCGGGGGCATCGTCGCCGGCCACTCCTTCCGTCTCATCGTGAAGATATTTGAGAAGCTCTTTGTAGACAGCAGACGCATCTTTCCAGTAACCGCGCTTGAAATAGAACTCTCCGAGCAGCTGAAGCGGGCCCAGATCGCGAACCTGATTGCCGAGTACAGGAAGATATATGAATGTCACCGGACGTACGAAGGGGTTGTTGAACTCGTCGCGGAAGGAGGACAGAGAGTAGAACCGGAACAGATCCTTGATGTAAAGGTCAATTTCTCTCGACAGTTGCGGACGCATATCCTTGAAGAGCGAACTCTTCTCGTCGTTTTCAACGAACTGAAGCTGGGCGTCCATCTGCGCTCCCACCATCTTGCGCTGTGCCTCGGGCATCATTGCGATACCAAGTGCGAAGGAGTATTTGTCGGAATTGCAGAAGAAAGAGGTCTTGGTGATCATGTCGAGCAGCGGACCCGGTATCATGTCGAGGATGGGGCGTATCTCGGTGCGTTCGGTATCGAAAGGAAGGAACCAGTGGTCCACCTCGTTGAAGAAAGGGAACTGCTTCATCTTGGAGAAGGCGAGCATGAAGAGGTCACCGCCGTTCTCCTGCATCTCGGAGAGCTCCTGCAGTTTCTTCATCAGGCCTGATTTGCGCAGCATATCTTCCCACTCCGGATTAAGCTCCATATCCTCCACAGCTTCGGGATCTATCTTCCGCATCTGTTTCTCCAAATCGGGTTTGAGCCGGGTTATCTCGGGAATAACCTCGTCGGCCAGTTTGCGGTTGATTCGCTCGGTGTCGCGTGTGCGGATCAGATTGAGCATCGTCTCCCGGAGTGCGGACTCGAACTCCGGATGACTTCCCATCAGGTCAAGCAGCGCCGAGAGTGTGGAGTCAGCCTCCACTCTGCGCGGATATCGGTCAAGGATAAGTATGATACCTACAATTGACCTCGCGGCAAGGGCTTGCGATTCGGTGTTGAGGAAGGTCTCTATAAGTATTCGCAGCTTGGAGCGGTCATAGAACTGCAGGCACCCGAAAAGCAGTGCGCCGAGTATGGTACATGAAAGCTGCATATCGGGAGCTTCGTCATCGTCGCGGCCTTTAAGCGCGTCGGATATCGCGCTGGTGTCGGCTTTGGTGAGGCGCAAGTCGCTCCATATGGCCGCAAAGATCCGCGATATTATGGACTCTGCCTCGCCGTGCAATTTTTCGGAATAGACGCCCTCTTCGCGGGCTATGTCAAGCTTCATCCTCACTTTGGCATATTGCGAGAGAAGGCCGGATATGTCGGTGGACTGCACGTCGCCGGATCGGAGCACGGAACTGTACTTCGACAGCGAGTATTTGCGAAACATCTCCTGCATCCACATATCGAGAATCGAATGGAGGCTCTCCCGAATCTCTGTCAGGACTTTTTCACGTCCTGCGTCGGGAACTCCCTGACGGAAATAGTGAAGCAGATAGCTGTAGGTCTGTTTTGCCTGCGAAAGCTTTTCTGACAACTGGCGCAAACCGGATGTATTTATCATTTCAGTGAGGTCTCGGAAAGCCTTTGAAAAGGAGCCCGAGACGATCTCGCTGTTTATTTCTGAGTATTTCTCCTGAAGTTTCTTGTAAGTCATAACAATTACACAACAAAAACCGCGCCAATTATGCTTAATTCGGGCACAAGTTTATCGCCAAAATCCGCTCCGGAACCCTCCCCCGGCCTTTCCCGATCCCCCCTGACCCTGCTTTGGCCCCTTTCAAGCCCCTTCACCGCCTCTTGCGAAGCCCTTTTTAGGCCGGCTAAGCAGGATTTATATCGAAAAGCTGAGTCGTTGTAAAGAAAATTTGTTAACTTTGCGTGTACTATGCTGCGCTGCGCAGCTGACCATATCTCCTTAACCTGATAACAGGCCTCAGGCCAAGCTGACAAATGACAGATTCACAGGATTTCTCAGATATAGCCCCTTACGACGACTCAATTTTCCACGATAAAGTGACGGAACTCGTCAAGGCTCCCGGCTTCCTTCATGCCGTGAGCTATTGCATGCCTCCCGAAGCGGTGAATCATCTCATCGACGACATGCTGAAAATCACCAACAAACATGATTTTCAGGTACAGATCATGGTGCCGTTTCTGGAGATGATCGCCAAGACGACTACGGCGGGCATCACGATGGGCGGACTCAAAAACTACAATCCTAAATACAACTTCACTTTCATCACCAACCATCGCGATATCGTGCTCGACGCCTCGTTCCTGAGCATGGCGTTCGCCCAGCACGGGCTTCCCACTACCGAGGTGGCCATCGGCAACAATCTTCTCGCTATGGACTGGATCGAAACTCTGGTGCGTCTCAACAAGAGTTTCGTGGTGAAACGTGACACGGGCGTCAGAGAAGCTCTGCTCGCCGCAAAACATCTTTCGGCCTATATCCACTACGCTATATTGGAGAAACATGAATCCGTATGGATAGCCCAGCGCCAGGGCCGCGCCAAGGACAGCAGCGATGGCACGCAGGACTCGCTTGTGAAGATGCTTGCCCTGGGCGGTGAGGGTCCGTTCATGGAGAGTATCAAGGAGCTCAATATAATGCCTATCAGCATCAGCTATGAGTATGACCCCAACGATTATCTCAAGGCCAGAGAGTTCCTCAACAAGCGCCGCGACCCGGAGTTCAAGAAGTCGCAGCGCGATGACCTGTTCTCCATGGAGACGGGTCTGCTCCAGTTCAAAGGCAAAGTACATTTCCAGCTTACACCGCGTATCAACGCGCGTATCGACGAGATAGGCACTTTCCGCGACAACAACACCTCCGCCCGTTATGTGAGCCGCATCATCGACAACGCCATACACCGAAGCTACGAGATCTTCCCGATCAACTACATCTCGTTCGACCTGCTTGAAAACACGCGCCGCTTCGCCGCCAAATACACTGCGGCGGAATGTGTCGCATTCAAGGAGTATCTGCAGAAGCAGATCGACCGCATGGATGTGCCCGACATGACCTGCGAAGAGCGCGAATGGGTCTATAAGCTCATGCTCAATATGTATGCCAACCCTCTCAGAAACAAGCTCAAAGCTTTGCTCGGAGGCGCGGAATAAGCTAACCTTGACTTACTGAGATGCGACTACCCTCTGCTGTGATCATGGCGCTCTATCTCCTTGAGCTCGCTGTAGATTTCTATATTTTTTGCGATGCCCGATACTATACAAAGCGGAAGAATAAACAGTTTCTGCCTCTAAGTGAGCACCCTCTCAGTCCGGTCTGGATAACTGTCTACATAGCGGCGGCTTGCCTCATATTGCTTACAGTCACCATATTGTTGCCGCGTCGCGGCGAAGGTTCAATATCCCACATTGTATGGCTGCTCTATATTTTTGTGAGCATCTTTGCCGCCAAACTTTTCTATATCATAGGCTCGGCTATCGGCCGTATTCCTCAGATTTTCCGTCGAAAACGGCTCGACACCGGGATATACGTCGGGCTCACGCTCGCCGTTCTGGCTCTCTTCACCATGACCTGGGGGGCCACAGTGGGTCGCCGGCATATCCATGTCAACGAGGTGACAGTGGAATCGCCCCGGCTGCCGGCCGCTTTCTCGGGTTACAGAATCGTGCAGATCAGCGACCTTCATGTGGATACGTGGGGCTCCGATCCCGGATTCATAAATAAACTTGTGGCGGAAGTGAACGCGCTTCATCCCGACCTCATCGTTTTTACCGGCGACATTGTGAGCCGCTCCACACCGGAGATCTACCCTTTCGTCGGGGCGCTCTCAAAACTCAATGCTCCCGACGGTGTGTTCAGTGTCCTTGGCAACCACGACTACGGCGACTACAAGGACTGGCCTTCGGGCGAGGCTCACAAGCTCAACAATCTCGATCTTATCGACATCGAAGAGAATCGCCTCGGCTGGCGTATGCTCAACAACGAACATGTGCTTCTTTCAAGAGGTAACGACACGATTGCGCTCATAGGTGTGGAGAACTGGGGCGAGCCCCCTTTTAAACAGTATGGCAAACTTACCGAGTCATACCCCTCTGACAATCAGGGCCGTATCCACGACGGACGATACAAGATACTACTGAGCCACAACCCGATGCACTGGCACGAGGAGGTGCGCAAGACTTCGGATATAGACCTCACTCTCTCGGGCCATACCCACGCCATGCAGATGCAGTTCTCTCTGGGCGGTTTCCGCTGGTCGCCCTCGCAGTATCGCTACCCGGAATGGAGCGGCCTCTATCGGTCGCCCAATCCCTTCGGCGGCGAATCGCTGCTTTACGTCAATATAGGTGCCGGCGAAGTGGCCATGCCTGCCCGTCTCGGCACTGCTTTCCCTGAAATCACGCTCTTTACTCTGCAAAAGAAATAAGCTCATGAGCAAAAAGAAAATCCTCTTCATCATGGAGTCGCTCGCCGGAGGCGGAGCGGAGAAAGTGTTTTTAGACCTGCTTGAGTCTTTTGACAGAAACCGTTACGAGATAGAGCTGTTGCTCGTTTTCAACGTGGGAGTGCATCTCGACAAGATCCCTGATGATATCCGCGTGCGCTATATCTATGGCCGCCGGCCGGGTTTATGGCGCCGCCTCAGAGAGCACGCAGTAGCAATGCGAAACAGGCTCTATCGCTCCGACATCCGCAAATTGCTCAAAGATGAGAGGTTCGACTGCATCATCTCTTTCATGGAAGGTCCCACGCTGAAGATGCACACTTATGTGGCCGACAAGGCGCCGCGCAACATCAACTGGTGCCATATCAATCTGGAAGACTGCCACTGGACCTCGTATCTCTATCGGTCCATCGAGGAGGAACGCGACGAATTCGCCCGTATGTCGGAGATCGTCTTTGTATCAGCCGGAGCCAAAGAGGCTTTCAAACGCATGTTTGGCTATGATCAGCACCTCCATATCATATACAATATCATACCCACCGAGAAGATACGCCGTCAATCTCTTGAGAAGACGGAACTGCATACAGAGAAATTCACTTTTCTCAACATCGGTAGACTCGAGACGGCCAAACGTCAGGACCGTCTCATTGAGGCAGCCCGTATACTGCGTGACAAAGGCCATGATTTCGAGGTGTGGATCATGGGCACCGGTACTCTTGAGCAGCGGCTTCGCAAACAGATTGCCTCACTCGGTCTTCAGGACTGTGTGAAGATGCTCGGATTCCACAAGAAGCCATACCCTATCCTCCGTCAGACCGATGCCTTCGTGCTCTCATCTGATGCCGAAGGTTACCCCACAGTGATTTGCGAAGCACTCACACTCGGTAAACCGATAGTGAGCACACTCATACCCGGTGTCGACGAACAGCTCGGCGATGGCGCCGGTATTACAGTGGACCTCACGCCCGAGGCACTCGCCGCAGGCATGGAGCGCATACTGACCGACGAACAGCTGCGCCACAATCTGAGCGAAAAAGCCCTGAAGAAAGCCGCCACTTTCGAAAAGGATTCGATCCTCAATCGCATTTACTCCCTCATCGACCCCTAATCCCCCGGTAGGCCCTTACCTTCTGGTCGTCCCAATCCACCGGAATCAGCTATCGCAGCTATAATAGCTATAGTAGCTATCTGCACTCTCGCAGCAATCCCCGAATCAGACCGAATCGGGCCAAATACGGTCGAATCGGGCCAAAATAGGCCAAAAAACATCAAAAATCGGGACCTATGGGTCAAGATATATCGGTGAGCCGCATTGAGGAAATCCATGCTCTGCTTACCAAGGAGCTTGGCCTGGAGAGAAATATCCGTCACCGCAGAGTCGGTATCACAGGAACTAACTATCAGCCACTCGACAATGAGTTCCTGATTCGGGAAGCTCTCGAAGACAGCTGCAGGCTAATCAATGGCAAGAGCGAAGTGTTTGAAAAAGCGTTGCTCGCCCTTGTACTCCTCTTTTACATACAGGCCTTCACGGACGGCAACAAGCGCACGGCTCGTATCATTAGCAACGGAATTCTCATAGCTCACGGCTTCTGCCCCATATCTTTCAGAAGCGTGGACTCGATTGATTACAAGAAGGATATGCTTATGTTCTACGAGCAGAATAATATCTCTGCTTTCAAGCAGATTTTCATCGATCAGTTCCTCTTTGCCGTAAAGACCTACTTCTAAAGAACAATTCTTTAAAAATTTTAATGCCCGTTAATCCCCTTTATGAGCCGGCCTTTGTTTGATATTAAGGAGGAAATTTCGTAACTTTGCATCAAACCAGTTACAGACCATGGCACAGTTTTCCCTCAAGGGAATGGGTGTTGCGCTCATCACCCCTTTCCGCCGCGATAAATCTATTGATTATGAAGCGTTTGACCGTCTGCTCGACTCGCTCATCTCAGGAGGCGCCGACTTCCTTGTAGTCCTCGGTACTACAGCCGAGACCCCTACACTCACTGCCGGGGAGAAGCGCGAAGTGATGCGTTTCGTCAAAGAGAAAAACGCCGGACGGCTCCCTCTCATCCTCGGGTTGGGCTCCAACGATACCATGGGCCTTGTCAGGGACCTCAAGTCGCGCAATCTCGACGGCTTCTCGGCTATCCTCTCTGTGGTTCCCTACTACAATAAGCCGTCGCAAGAAGGCATTTACTGCCATTATGCCGCTCTCGCTCAGGCTTCGCCGCTCCCCCTCGTGCTCTATAATGTGCCGGGTCGCGTCGGTGTGAATATGTCGGCTGAAACCACTCTGCGGCTGGCGGCAGACTTCCCCGGCAAGATCATAGGCATCAAGGAGGCTTCGGGCAATCTCTCCCAGATGGACGAGATAATCAAACGTAAACCAGCTGACTTCCAGGTTATTTCCGGCGACGACGGCATGACTTTCCCACTCATGACGCTCGGCGCTGTCGGTGTGATATCCGTGATAGGCAACGCTTATCCCCGCGAGTTCAGCCGCATGGTACATCTCTGTCTCGAAGGTAATTTCAAGGACGCTCTTCCGATACACCACAGCTTCACGGAACTGTTCCGGCTCCTGTTTGTCGACGGCAATCCGGCCGGCGTGAAATGCGCGCTCCACAATATGGGAATGATAGCCAACGAACTGCGTCTGCCGCTGGTGCCCACCCGCGTCTCCACCAACGAGAAAATCCACGAGATAGTCCGCCGCCTCTCCGAAGCCGCCTCCTCCCGCTGATCTCCCCGCATAAGCCACAGAAGCTACATCAGTCACCTCCCCCTCCTAACCCATGATCGACAAAGGAACTGTTGCAAAAATACTCGATGCCGCGGACATTGTGGACGTGGTGAGCGATTATGTGCACTTGACAAAGCGCGGTTCCAACTACATGGGCCTCTGCCCTTTCCACAATGAAAAGACGCCGTCGTTCTCCGTGAACCGCGCCCGCAACATCTGCCACTGCTTCTCATGTGGCAAGGGCGGAAGTCCGGTCAATTTCATCATGGAGAAGGAGGGTATCAACTATCACGATGCGCTTATTCATCTGGCCGGCAAGTACGGTATCAAGGTGCAGGAGCGCGAGCTAACCGACGAGGAACGTCAGCTCCAGAGCGAACGTGAGTCGATGATGATCGCAAACGAGTGGGCCATGAAGCTGATGCAGCAGAACCTCGCCGCTACGGACGAAGGCCGCAATGTCGGACTGCAGTATCTTTATCAGCGCGGCGTCACCGACGAGGCTATAAAGGCTTTCCGGCTCGGCTACGCACTCGATGCTCCCGCTGCTCTATACAATGCTGCCAAGAAGGAGGGCTTTGAGACCGATGTGCTCCGCGCTGTGGGTCTCTGCGGCCTCTCGCAGCAGAGTGGCAGACCTTACGACCGTTTCCGCGGACGAGTCATCTTCCCGGTGCTCAACTCGGCGGGAAAAGTGATCGCTTTCGGCGGTCGCGGAATCAAAGGCGAGCCGGCCAAATATATCAACTCGCCCGAATCGGCGCTCTATGTGAAGAGCAACGAGCTCTACGGCATACATCAGGCCCGTAACGCTATTGTCCGCATGGGTAAATGTTTCCTCGTGGAGGGCTACATGGACGTGATCGGTATGTGGCAGTCGGGCATACAGAATGTTGTGGCTTCGTCAGGCACCTCCCTCACCGAGGGACAGATAGCGCTTCTTCACCGCTTCACCGAGAACGTCACTCTGATCTACGACGGCGATGCGGCGGGAATCAAGGCTTCGATGCGAGGCATCGACCTGCTCCTGTCGCAGAAGCTCAACATCAAAGTGCTGCTTCTGCCCGACGGTGACGATCCTGACTCGTTTGCAAGAAAACATACACCCGAAGAATTCAACCGCTTCATAGAGGAGCACGAGACCGATTTCATCAGGTTCAAGACCGACATACTGCTTAAGGATGCCAACGAACCTCTGCAGAGAGCGCAGGCCATTAAGAGCATAGTCCGCTCCATAGCCTCGGTATCCGACATGATTCAGCGCGCGGTCTTCATTCAGCAATGCGCCATCAAGCTCGGTATGAGCGAGCAGGTGCTCCTCACCGAAGTGAATGCCTCGCGTGTGGAGGTGATGGACGAACTGCGCAAACGCCGCGAACTCACTCGCCTCGAACGCGAGCGCAGTCGTCTCGAGCGTGAAGGCAGCCGCACCCCGCAGCCTCCGGCCAACGTGACGCAGGATCAGCAACAGCCCCCGCATCCGGTCAATCAGGCGGTAGCTGACGCCGTTTCGGCTACAGTAACTTCCGGCACTCCCGGAACTTCACAAGCTGCAGGGGGTTCTCCGGCTGCTGCTTCCGGCCCTAACGGCAACAGCTCCGAGACACTCACGGCAAGCGAACTCAGCCGCTACTCCAGACAGGAAAACGAGAAAGAACGTGTTCTGAGGCCGCTTGAGGAACGCCTGGCTGCTTACTGCATCAAGTACGGTTTAGTGGATTTCTGTACGGCTATCGACGAGCAGGAACAGGTCGTGAGCATCAGTGTGCTCGACTATATCCGCGAGGAGATGGAAGCCGACAGAGTTGAATTTACAACCGACCTGGTCCGCAAGGTTGTCGCCCGAACCTCTCGCCTTGCCGAGGAATACGCCGCTCCCTACGCGCAGAAACTGTCGGAGATTGACGAGGCGCAGCAGAAGAGACGCGAACAATGGCGATCCGACATAGCCACACGCTATATGTCGGTTCAGGAGCTTTCAAGCAAAGAACAGGAGTTCGAAGAGCAACTCGATCTCGAGAAACGCAGTACTGTCAAGGAATTTGCCATGGAGTACAGCGCCCGCACGCTTTGTTCAGACCCGGACGACGCTATCAGGGAGTTCGCTCTCAAAGCCGTGATCCCGCGTTTTCACCTCAGTAGCTATCACTCCAAACAGAAGAAGGTACTCATGGAAGCCGACAAGCTCGAAGAACTGATCCCCCGGGCCATCTCCGAACTCAAAGACGGCCTTCTCCTGCTGCAGTTCAAAGATGAGCAGCGTCTGCTCGGCGAAGCAGCCGAGAGAGGCGACTCCGCAGCCACTGAACGCTCCATGCGTAAGCTGCAGCATATCTCCGAACTGAGATCGGCAATAGCAAAAACAATCGGCGAGAGGATCGTGACCCCACGCCGATAATTATCTACTTTCTCTACATATAGTTTATGCCGCTTGTAGTTCATGCCGCCCGTCAGGCACGCTTGCCCGCGGCTGGTTCGTTGGCAGTGCGTTTCAGCGGAACTGATTTATGGCAGGCATATAATCGAAGCCGGCGCCGTGAAGTTTGGCTTCGAGTTCGCTGCGGTTTATGTCCAGGTCATCGCAGAGCACGTCGAGCGACGTATAATCGTCGCGCAGCCTGGTGTTGACGTAGCTCAGAAGCATGAACGGATCGTTGGGAATATTTTCCATATCTCTCTGTTTATCAATTCTCTTGCTTGCTTTCTTGCCCGCATCTACGCTCCGGAAGCGTGACATCTATCTCATCTGTAAGTGCAATATTGAGCACATCAGAAACGGTGTCTACATAGTGGAAATTCATGCCGGTAATATACTCGGCACCGATTTCTTCTATGTTCTTCCGGTTCTTTGCCGAGAGTATTATGTTTGAAATGCCGCTCCTTTTGGCTGCCAGGATCTTCTCTTTGATGCCGCCGACGGGGAGGACACGACCGCGGAGCGTGATCTCGCCTGTCATGGCTATGTTGCGTCTCACTTTTCTGCGTGTGAAGGCAGAGGCTATCGAGGTTGCCATTGTGATTCCGGCCGACGGTCCGTCCTTCGGTATGGCGCCTTCGGGGACATGGAGATGCACATCGTATTTGGCAAACAGATCATCGGGGATCCCTATCTGCGACGCGTGGGCTTTGATATACTGCATGGCAAGCGACGCCGACTCTTTCATCACGTTGCCGAGATTGCCTGTGAGCGTGAGCTTATCCCCCTTGCCGGGGCTCAGTGAGGTCTCAACATAGAGTATTTCGCCTCCGACTGAGGTCCAGGCGAGTCCGGTCACCACGCCGGCATAATCGTTGCCCTCGTAGATGTCGGGCTCCGCCTGCTCCACACCGAGAGCTTCCCTCACAAACTCGGGCGTGATTTCGTGGGGATATTCCTCGCCGGAAACGGCCTTGACTGCGATCTTGCGCATGATCTTGCCGAGCTTTTTCTCGAGCGAACGTACGCCGGATTCGCGCGTATAATTCTCGATTACCTTCTTGATCGCTTCATCGGTAAACGTTATATCGCTATCGCCCAGTCCGTTGCTCTCTTTCACCTTAGGTATGAGGTGACGCCGGGCTATCTCCACTTTCTCCTCGAGCAGATAACCGGTGATCTCCACGAGCTCCATCCTGTCGAGCAGAGGACGCGAGATGGTGGAGAGATCGTTGGCTGTGGCTATGAACATCACTTTGGAGAGATCATAATCCACATCGAGATAATTGTCATGGAACTTGCCGTTCTGCTCCGGGTCGAGCACCTCGAGCAGAGCTGCCGCCGGGTCCCCTTTTATGTCGCTCGCGAGCTTGTCGATCTCATCGAGCACAAAGACAAGGTTGGATCCTTTCTTGTTCTTGAAAGCGGCTATGATTCGGCCGGGCATGGCGCCTATGTAAGTCTTGCGGTGGCCTCTGATCTCGGCCTCGTCGTGCAGACCGCCCAGCGATACACGGGCATAGTCGCGGCCCATGGCTGTGGCTATGGATTTGCCTATGGAAGTCTTGCCGACGCCGGGAGGGCCGTAGAGACAGAGAATAGGCGACTTCATGTCGTTGCGGAGTATCTGCACAGCCATGTGTTCCACTATGCGCTCTTTCACATCCTTGAGGCCGTAATGGTCCTTGTCGAGCTGCTCGCGGACACCTTTGAGGCTGAAATTGTCGGGCGTCATATCGTCCCACGGCAAGTCGAGCATACACTCCAGATAGCCGAAAAGGATACCGTATTCCGGTGTGGATGAGTTGAAACGCTCCATGCGGCGCAGCTCGTGGTTGAAATGATCGTCGACCTCCTTGGACCAGTGCTTCGTGTCAGCACGGCTTGCAAGCTCGTCGATCTCGGCATCTTCCGTGTCGCCGAGCTCGTCCTGCATGGTCTGTATCTGATTGCGGAGGAACTGGTCCCGCTGCTGACGGGTCATACGCTCCTGAGTTCGGTCGGCTATCTCCTTGCGGATCTCGAGAAACTCCTTGGCCTGGTCGATATAGCTTGAAAGACGCAGCACACGGCTGAAGAGGTTAAGCTCGCGCAACAAGTGGATCTTCATCTCGATATCTATGGGGCAGTTCAGACACATGAATGAGAGCTCCACCAGAGGATTGTGTATCTCCTCCAGTATTTTTTTGACCTGGCCCTCCTCGTCGATACCCTCGAGCATCTTGATATACTTCTCCTTCACGGATTCGAACTCCACAACAAATTCCTTGTTTTGTGGGTTGGGAATCAGTTCTTTGCAGAGTTCGACAGAGAAATGTATCGGCTTCACACCCTTTACGGTGGAGAGTATCCTGGCAATGTGAGTGGTATGCACAATTGCGCAGACAGGTGAGTCGTTGTCGTTAGGCTCGGTGAAATCCACCACTTCGCCCACGACACCGAAGTCGTAATAATCCTTGCGGAAGGTTCCCTGAGCGTCAGAATCCTTAAGAGCCACCACGAATACGGGCGTGTGATTCTTCTGCGACTCGCGGAGTATGTCGAGCAGAGTTGCGTCCTGAATAGCCACGGGGATTGTCAGACCCGGGAAAACCACACTGTTTCTCAGCGGTATAGCGGGTATGTTTGAGAAATCGAGTCCGGTAGGATCTATCAAATTATGTGAGATTGTTTTTGCCACGTTGATGATTTCCGTTTTCTTAAAAAGCCTACAAAATTAATCAAAATCCTGCACATATTAAAATCCCGACCGGACAACGGCGGTTGCGGAACTGTTGTGAACTGTTTTGGAACTCTGCCGGATTTTGCCGACTCGGCTTTTATCGCTAATTTTGCGGTGCCGGATCGGTGGCGGAATGAAGCCTTAGAGCAGGCCGTAAGAGCCTGCAAACCGACCCTAAGAGTATGAAAGAGCGACTTTTCCGTTTCAAGCAGTTCAGCGTGAGCCATCGCCGCAGTGCGATGAAGGTCGGCGTGGACGGCGTGCTGATTGGTGCTTGGGCCGGAGCCGAGTTCCCCGGCGTGGAGAAGCCGCGCATACTCGATGTCGGCACAGGCTGCGGTCTCATAGCCCTAATCATGGCGCAGCGATGCCCGACAGCCGTCATCGAAGGTGTCGATACACACCGGGATTCGGTGGAAGAGGCGCAAGAGAATTTCCTCGCCTCGCCCTGGTCTGACCGGCTCAGTGCCGGGGTTAAGTCTTTTCCCGCTGATTTTACAGCCTCCGATTCACTGACGGTGACAGGCAGTGACGGTTTTTACGACCTTATCATTTCTAATCCGCCATTCTTCGCAGCCGGCATGGATCCTGGCGATACCGACTGCCGCGTGAGGTCGCGTCATGCCGCCGAGCTCTCCCCTCTCTCGCTCCTGGCAGAAGGGAGTAAACTGCTCAGGCCGGGAGGAAGGATAGCGCAGATCACGCCCCCGGAATGGCGCGATGCGCTGCTCGAGACAGCCCGCGAACACGGCCTCCGTCTCTCAAGAGAAGCAATCCTCTACTCTACACCGTCATCGCAGCCCAAAAGGATACTCACAGAGTTCACTCTCCGTACATATCATTCTGAGAGAGAGGATAAAGCCGAAGGCTGCGATGCAAAAAAGATAATCATCCAGACAGCTCCGGAAACTTACACAGATCAATACCGAAACCTCACCGGCGAGCTATATATCAAATTCTGACAGATGAGAAGCACACGAATAATACGCTGTCCGCTTATGCACGATGGCTGGACACTGAATCTGTTCGGTGTGCTCTTCAGCCGTTCGCCCGAGAGGGTCACGGCCGAGATCGTGAATCATGAACGGATACACTCACGGCAGATGCGAGAGATGCTCTGGCTGCCGTTCTATATCGCTTACGGCCTGGAATACCTCTGGCGGCTCCTGCGCAGCCGTTCGCGGTGGAAAGCTTACCGCACACTTAGCTTCGAGCGCGAGGCCTACGACCACCAGCGTGACCTCACCTACCTCACCCGCCGCCGTCCCTTCGCCCACTGGCGGGGCCCCCGAAAGTAGCCTTAGCATTGATGTTGCTGATGAAGCTGCCGCGCATAAGAGACATCAGACACATTAGACACATTAGACACATCAGCTACATAAGTTACATCCTGCGCTAAGGGCTGCGAGCTGCAGATCCGGTTAGAAGCCGACGCGGGAGCGGTGGGTATTGGTGATGCGCTCCTGGCGGCAGATGCCGATGAGTTCCTCAAGGTCGATACCTTCTTTGCCGGAGAGGATGGCGCTGACGGAGTGTTTGCGGGCTATGTTCTCGATCTCGCCGCCGGAAAGGTCGAATTCCGAAGCGAGTCTGTGAGCGTCGTCGCTCGATAGACCCTTGATCATAGTCTGCCAGATCTCGGCACGGGCGTCGTCCGTCGGTTTGTCGAAACGTATCTTGTAGAGGTAGCGGCGTTCGAAAGCCTTGTCGAGATTCGTGGTGAGGTTGGTGGTGGCTATCATGATCCCTTCGAGCGATTCCATCTCCTGCAGTATGATGTTCTGTATGGAATTCTCCATTTTATCATATTACTGTCCGCTAAACCATAAATCAGAGAGTCTAACTTCTTGATAAGCAGAAGTTGGGCTTACTTTTAATGTATGACAAGCCCCTCTGGGTCAATATCATGTTCCAAAGGCGGTGATTCGGAGGCTTCG
>SFOK01000140.1 GCA_004552395.1 Bacteroidales bacterium
TTCCGAACTTTACGATGAAGTTGTGCATAAGCGCGATGATAGTAATCAATGGTTTCGTCACCACTAATTTACTAAATATCAGCGATATGTGCAACTTTTTCATTATAAATATTTTAAGAAATTAATTCAACCAATAGGTTTATAGATTGTCTTGTAACAGATGCCTATAACTTGGGCAGCTTATCTTGGAGTCAGGAACTCCTGTTTTTCTAATTCGGGAGGGCATCCTTTGACCCTCTCGAACTCCTCTTGAACTTTCTCCAGCTTGGCTTGTCGCTTCCGCTCTTTATAAGCCAGTCCGGAGCAACGATGACTGCAATAGTTGGTGGTCGTAGTTCTTGCCACGAACCCTTTACCGCACCATTGGCAGACTCGATTAACAAAAATGTTACTGCTCATTTTTGCTGAGTTTTTACTGAGTTATTCAGGCAGTAATTCAGCCAAAAGCGTGTAAGGGCGTGTATTGACGTGTACCTATGTGCAATTGTCCACTTTCTTTCTTACGCTTTCAGTCGCGGCTGCGAGCGAGATACAACCGGGATACAAAAATGGGCGAAAAAGGGGTCAGAATCCGTTAGAATCCGTCAGTAAGGGCATTAAAAAAGCGTGCTGTAAAGCACGCTGTACTAACGGATTGTGATGGATTGTGACGGTTTCTGACAATTCTGTCATTTGCCGATACAGAAGCGGGAGAAGATGGTGTGGAGGATGTCGGGGGTGGTGATGGCGCCGGTGACGGTGCCGAGGTGGTGGATGGCTTCGCGCAGGTCTTGGGCGAGGAGGTCGGCGGGCAAACCGGCGTCCATCCCTTCGAGGAGGCGTTGCAGGTTGCTGTCGGCGTGGCGAAGCGCTTCGGCGTGGCGACGGTTTGTCACGACGATGCCTTCGGTTGTGCTGCTTTCGTCGAAGGCCGCGTCGGCATAATTGATTATGCGCTGTTCGAGTTCGTCAAGGCCGTCGCCTTGTTTCGCTGATATTTCGGCGGGTTGTGAGCTGTAAGTACGGCTCAGTGCCAGGCGCATGGCTTCAATATCCTCTTCTCGGGCGACGTCGGTTTTGTTGATTATGGGGATCAGTTTGCCGTCTCGGTCGGCCTTCTGAAGCATTTCTGCCGCGGCTTGCGGAAGTCCGGATGCGGCTTGCGAAAGTCCGTCAGCCGTGATGCCGGAGGTCGGGGCTGTGGGGTCAGTGATGAGGAGGACGAGTGAGGCTTTGCCGAGGGCTTCCTGCGATCGCTCTATGCCGATCTTTTCGATCGGGTCGTCGGTGAGTCGCAGCCCGGCTGTGTCGATGAAGCGGAAGAGGTAGTCGCCGAGCTCCATGGTCTCTTCGATAGTGTCGCGTGTGGTGCCGTGTATGTCGCTGACTATGGCGCGTCGGTCGCCGAGCATGAGGTTGAGCAGCGATGATTTGCCGGCGTTGGTGGGGCCGACAATCGCTATCGGGATGCCTTCTTTAATAGCTTGACCGGTCGAGAATGAGCGGTGCAGCCGGGCTATGGAGGTGTGGAGTTTCTCAGCGAGCGAACGCATTCGGCTTCGGTCGGCGAACTCCACATCTTCTTCGGAGAAGTCGAGTTCGAGTTCGAGCAGTGAGGCGAGTTCTATGAGCTGGCTGCGGAGGTTTTCGAGCGAGCGGGAGAAACCGCCTCGCATCTGGTTCATGGCCATGCGCTGCGAGGCGCGCGAGGAGGACGCTATTAGATCGGCTACGCCTTCGGCCTGCGCCAGATCCATCTTGCCGTTCAGGAAGGCGCGTCGCGAGAACTCGCCGGGTTCTGCCATCCTCGCTCCGGCTTCGCAGAGGCGCTGAAGCAGGACTCGCCGGATCCACCGCGAGCCGTGGTGCGACAGTTCCACCGTGTCTTCGCCGGTGAAGGAGTGTGGAGCTCTGAATACTGTGGCCACGACCTGATCCACCGGCGAGCCGTCGGCGGCAAGTAGCATCCCGAGTCTGACGGTGCCGGCCGGTGTGTCTTGCAATCGGGCGCCTTTCCAGACGGAATCGGCTATTTCTATGGCGCGGGGGCCGCTTACCCGGATTATCCCGAGGGCGGCGGGCTGAGAGCCTGTGGCAGGCGCTGCGATAGTATCTTCGGCTGTCATCATATCATTGAAGGCTGCGGTTCCACATTGTGATGTTGGCCATGGCTTCGATGCGGTTCTCCACTTCGTCGGGCAAAGCGGAGAAGAAATCGAATCCGGTGATCTCCTCCACCTGATCCACACTCATCTGATAATTCTCCATGCGTCCGGGGCAGAGTGAGTTGTTATAGATAAATCCCATGCAACTCGGCTCCTCGAGGTCGGGCGCGAGTATGACCTTGAAGAAAGCCGACGGGACTCTCACACCGGTGTCGCCGATACGTTTCGTGTCGCCTTTCTGATAGATGGGTCCTGAGACAATTATGACGCGGCCGAACTTGGATGCCCACGTGCGTTCGCGGTCTTCGAGCTTCTTCCAGGCGCCGCCGTTGAGCTTATTGTCCTGCGGTGTGATGTTGGCAAGTGAGAAACATTCCTGCATGGCGTCGGCGCTCCATTTGGCATCTGCGGCGGGGAAAAGATGTCCTCGGTCGTATCCCGAGCGTCGATAGTCGTCGGTTGTGGGGCAGCCGTCGATGTCGGTGTCGCACCAGAAATTTTTGGCTCGGGGCACAGTGCCTTTCACTTTGTCGGCGGTAAGCTCCCACCCTACCCAGTTGGCGGTGCCGTTGTCGCGGTTGAAGCAGACGGTGAAGCCTGTGTATTCCTTGTCCTGATGCGAGGTACCCTTGGGGATGACGGTGTAGATAAGGTCAGCCGAAGGGATATCGCGCACTTGCGCGTATTCTTTCTTTTCGGCCTTCTGCTGATTTTTGCGGCGCGAGGAAGCGTAGATCAGCGTGCCGCCTATGAGAATAAAAAGTATGGAGAGAGCTACGAGCGCTCCGGGAGGGATCCACATCGACTTGCGACGTCGTCCGTTGTATCGCGTGTTTCTGCCTCTGTTCATTGTGGTTACGGGTTAGTATCGGCTGTTAACAGCTACACAAAGTTAGAAATAATCCCGCATTAATACAAACCGCCGGAGGTCTGCAATTATGAGTGGTATCCTCAGATAATTTAAAAACTGCACCGGCACTGCAAACAAACCGGAGCCCTTTATCGTTAATATTTTACAAAAGCGCTTCCTCACCTCAGGAAGCAGCCAGTTATGAAATGATACTAAAAACATTCAAAATTCTATAAACTATGAAGAAAATTCTGACAGTATTGGCGCTTGCGGTAGCGTTTCTGCTGCCTGAGACAGCAA
>SFOK01000034.1 GCA_004552395.1 Bacteroidales bacterium
CCCTTTGGGGTGTAGTAAAGGCGATAGGCAAGTTTTTTTAGCCGGAGGGTGGTTTAGCTAAGGTAGCTATTATAGCTGAGATAGATTTTTGGGAGTGAGGGGGCTATGGTAGCTATTATAGCTGTGGTAGCTATGGTAGCTATTTTAGCTAAGGTAGCTATTATAGCTAAGGTAGCTATTTTGGATTTTGGAGGGGGGATTTAGAAGATTTGTTTCGGGATTTCGGGAGTTTCGGAGAATTTTCGGACGCTGCAGGGAGTGGTTTCGGAGAGTTTCGGGCTCAAAGATTGTTGATTATCAAAAAAATTTGTAACTTTGTCGGTTAAGAAAAAAAACGAAAACGAATCATGAATCTTTTCGATCAGGTAAGCGAGGACATCAAGAAAGCGATGTTGGCTCGCGAGAAAGTGCGTCTGGAAGCCCTCCGCGGCATCAAGAAGGAGTTTCTTGAGGCCAAGACGGCCAAGGGTGCCAATGGTGAACTTACTGATGAGACGGCTGTGCGTATCCTCACCAAGATGGTGAAGCAGCGCCGCGAGAGCGCCAAGATCTACACGGACAATAACCGCCCCGAGCTTGCGGAGAATGAGCTTGCGGAGGCAGCTGTGATCGAAGGCTATCTTCCGGCTCAGCTCTCCGACGAGGAGCTCACGGCTGAAATCGCGGCCATAATTGCTCAGACAGGCGCTTCGTCGCCCAAGGATATGGGCAAGGTGATGGGTGTGGCTTCCAAGCAGCTGGCCGGTCGCGCCGAAGGACGCGCTATCTCGGCCAAGGTGAAGGAGATGCTCGCCGCTCTCTGATCCTCCGCCCTCATGAGGATGAGCCTCTTCTCTCTCCGAACGAAATTCAATTGGCATAAATTCAAGAAGATAACACAGACAATACAATGCTTACACTCCAGTCTATAAAAGAGAATCCCGAATATATCATAGAGCGCCTGGCGGTGAAAGGTTTCGACGGCCGCGGGCCCATAGAGCAGGTGCTCGCCCTCGACACCGAACGCCGCCGCATACAGACACGCACCGACCAGGAGGCTGCCCAGCTCAAGAAGCTGGCGGCTCAGATCGGCGCCCTGATGAAGCAGGGGCAGAAAGAAGCCGCCGAGGAGGTGAAGAAGCAGGTGGCCGACCTCAAGGCCGACACACGCAAGCTCCTCGAAGAGCTCGACGCCACGGAGCACAAGCTCCGCGAACTGCTGCTCACAATCCCCAACACACCGTGCGAGGCTGTGCCGGAAGGCAAGACAGCCGCCGACAATGTCGTTGAGGTGACCGGAGGCCCGATGCCCGACCTGCCCGAGGATGCGCTCCCCCACTGGGAGCTCGCCCGCAAATACAATATCATAGACTTCGAACTCGGTGTAAAGGTGACCGGCGCCGGTTTCCCCTTCTACATCGGCAAGGGCGCTCGCCTGCAGCGCGCCCTGCAGCAGTTCTTCCTCGACGAGGCCTGGAAAGCGGGTTATCTCGAGGTGGAGCCCCCCTTCGTGGTCAACGCGGATTCAGGCTACGGCACAGGTCAGCTCCCCGACAAGGAGGGGCAGATGTACTATTGCCAGCTCGACGATCTCTATCTCATACCGACGGCTGAAGTACCCGTGACGAACATCTACCGCGACGTAATCATTCCCGAGGCGGAGCTTCCCAAAAAGAACTGCGCCTATTCACCCTGCTGGCGGCGCGAAGCCGGCAGCTACGGCAAGGATGTGCGCGGCCTGAACCGCCTGCATCAGTTCGACAAGGTGGAGATTGTGCGCATAGAGAAGCCGGAGAATTCCTACGCCGCTCTCGAGGAGATGAAGGACCATGTGCGCTCGCTGCTCGAGAAACTGGGTCTGCCCTGGCACATCCTGCGCCTCTGCGGCGGCGACATGAGCTTCACATCGGCCATCACATTCGACTTCGAGGTGTGGTCGGCCGCCCAAAAGCGCTGGCTCGAGGTCAGCTCCGTGTCCAATTTCGAGAGCTATCAGGCCAACCGTCTGAAATGCCGTTACCGCGGCGCCGACAAGAAGACGCATCTCTGCCACACGCTCAACGGCTCTGCCCTGGCTCTGCCGCGCATCGTGGCCGCCCTGCTTGAGAACAATCAGACACCAGAGGGTATAGTGATACCCGAGTGTCTGCGCAAATACACGGGCTTCGACATCATAGACTGAGAAGCCTTCCCTCCCTGCAGGCACCGCTCTCCGCCCCCGAACTTCTTGGGGGGGTACATGCCGGGGTATCAACAGCTGTCGGCGCGCCGGTGCAGCGCAACCACCCAACCTCACGTAGAATCTTCTAAACAAATTCACCATCATGGCACTGGGCTACTTAAGCAAAGAGGAAAAGAAAATTCCTATCAACGACCCCTCGGGCAAATGGTCCGACATGACTCTGCTTCCGGAATGGGAGGAGAAGTACTACAATGTCTACACCGCGCGCAAGCACGGCAAGTGGGTAATGCTCAAGGCGCTCAAACCCGAGTTTGCCGACGACCCGAAGTACCGCGGCATGCTCGACCGCGAGTTCGAGACCCGCTATAATCTGGCTCACCCCAACATAGTGATGGTCAACGACTACGAGGAGATTCCCGGTGTGGGCCGAGCCATAGTCACCGACGACGCCTACGGCTACTCGCTCCGCCGCCTCATCGACGAGCGACGCCTCACTCCCAAGATTCTGCGGCGCCTGGAGACTCAGCTCCTCGACGCCATATCGTATCTGCAGGAGAACCATGTGATCCACTATCCCATCTCGCCCGACAACATCATCTTCACTGAATACACCGAGAATCTCAAGCTGCTCAATGTGGGCTACGACCAGAAAGAGGAGCTCACTCCGCTCGATACCTCCGAAGACATAAGCGCTTACGGCGAGGTGCTCAACGAGGTTCTCGACCATTGCCCCACACGCATACCGCGTCTGCGGCGCATAGCCAACCGGTGCATGGCTTCTGATCCTATCCGCCGCTATCGCTCCGTGCCTGAGCTGCGCCTGTCAATTGAGCATCGCTCAAACAAGGCTCTGATAGCGGCCATATGCGCTTTCATAGCGGCCATGGCCGTGCTTGTGGTCTGGCTCGTGAAATCGAACTGACACCCAGAGCTCCGGCCTCAATCCCAATCTTACAGCAACACTGACCAGCTCTCCCGATCCACCCCTCCATTATGGTAAAAATAAGGCAAATAGAACCCACAGCGGCCAATCTGCGCCGTTTCATTCATTTTCAGATAGACCTCTACAGGGATAACCCGTACTTCGTGCCGCCGCTGGTGCTCGACGATCTGAAGACTCTGACTCCGGCCAAGAATCCGGCTTTCGACTTCTGCGAGGAGGCACTCTTCGTGGCCGAGGACGGGAACGGCAAGATGGTGGGCCGTATAGCCGGCATCATCAACCGTCAGGTGAATGAGCGCAAACAGGCCCGCGAGGTGCGCTTCGGATGGATCGACTTTGTCGACGACCGCGAAGTATCGGCAGCTCTGCTAAAAGCTGTGGAGGACTGGGGACGTTCGCAAGGCATGGACAAGATTGTAGGGCCGCTGGGCTTCACCGATCTGGACCATGAGGGTATGCTCACCTTCGGCTACGACGAACTCTCCACCATGGCCACCATCTACAACTACCCTTACTACCCCGAGCACATGAAGGCCCTGGGCTACGGTCAGGAGGTGGAATGGCTCGAATATGTCATGGATGTGCCCGACGCCATCCCCGACAAGTTCAACCGCATAGCCGACATAGTGAAAAAGAAATTCGGGCTGCGGGTGGTCAAATACACATCCAAGAAGAAGATCAAAGAGAAGTACGGCCACGCGCTGTTCCGCCTCATCAACGAGGCTTACGACTCGCTCTACGGCTATTCGCCGCTCACCGAGCGACAGATCGACCACTATGTGGAGCAATACATAGGCCTGCTGAACCTGGATCTGGTCACTTTGGTGGTCAACGCCGACGAGGAGCTTGTGGCTGTGGGAATCTCGATGCAGTCCATGAGCCGCGCGCTTCAGAAATCCCGCGGCAGACTGCTACCCTTCGGCTGGATACCGCTGCTCAAAGGACTCAAGGGCAAGAACGACCGTGTGGACCTGCTCCTGGTGGCCGTGAAACCCGAATACCAGAGCAAAGGTGCCAATGCCATACTCTTCCAGGACCTCATACCGCAGTACATCAAGTGCGGCTTCAAATACGCCGAATCGAACCCCGAGATGGCCGAGAACAACAAGGTGCAAAGCCAGTGGGAATACTTCGGACGCCGCCAGCACCGCCGCCGCGTGGCCTTCTCCAAGAAAATCTGACATTGCGCGAGGCGATCCCCGGCAATTGGACGGACACCGGCCCCTCTCCACTTCATATATAAGACATAAATACCACCACTAAACAATATTACAATATGGCAAACGAACAAGTATGGTACATAGCTTACAACGGACAAACCGTAGGTCCCATGACAAAGGAGCAGCTCATGGCTTACCATATCACTCCCAACACGCAGGTATGGCGCGAGGGTATGACCCAGTGGCAGGCCGTATACACCATACCCGAACTTATGGAACTCACCCGGCAGGGCTGCGGCTCCGGCATTCCTCCTCAGAATCCCGGCGCACCGGGTACCTGTCCTGCTCCCGCTAAAGACAAGACTGTGGCCGGTCTCTTCGCCATACTGGTCGGCGGCCTCGGCATACAGTATTTCTATCTGGGCAAAGTAGGCGGCGGCTTCATCTGCATACTGCTCACTGTGGTGACCTGCGGCCTCTGGAGCATCATAAGCCTTATTCAGGGCATCATGATGCTGACCATGACTCAGCAGGATTTCGAGGCCAAATATGTGAACACCGACTCCACATTCCCGCTCTTCTGACGGGAACCGAACCGGATTGAGACACCCCACCCACAGCGACGGTAAGGCCGGCCGCACCGGTCTTCCGCGCCTCGACAAGCGGTCACTGACAGCTCTGACGGCAATCTATCTGCTGCTCATAGGCTGGGTAGCGGCCGCTTGGCTGCGCTCCGGCGGGACGTCGGCTGCGGGCGCAGGACTCGTGGAGACATGCCCGCTGCGGCTGCTCTTCGGCCTCACCTGCCCCTGCTGCGGCCTCACCCGCGCCAGCGTGCTCCTGCTTCACGGCCAAACCGCCGCCGCGTGGACCATGAATCCGCTCTGCTTCGTCGTGGCCCTGCTCACGGTGGCCTACCCGCTGATGCTTGCCTGCGACCTCATCCTGCACCGACGGACCATTCCGGCAGCCCTGCGCCTGGCCCGCAGCCGGTGCGGCATACTCCTCATCGCCGCCATGCTCATCGCCGCGTGGCTCCTGGCCCATCCCTGATATCCCCGTGCCGGATCGCTTGCGATTAGCCGGCTGCACACGCGCCCGACGGGCTGATTTTCCGGGCAAAAATCCGGATTTGGTTTGTAAAAAGTAAATTAGTAATTTTGCAGGTTAAGCAGACCCCGGCCTCTTTCCTCGGTTCCGCCGCCGCCCTCCGGCTCTATGCCGTCTCACTCCCTGCGCTCCCCGGGGCCCTGCAACTGATGAATCGAAATACCATCCAATATCTTATGTCATGACATACAAGTATGATTATCTTGTGATAGGTTCGGGCATTGCAGGCATGAGCTTTGCCCTCAAGGTAGCCTCACCTACGACGCGTGTGGCCATACTTTGCAAAACCACTCTCGAGGAAGCCAACACGTTTCTGGCTCAGGGCGGTGTGGCTTCGGTCACCGATCTCGAGGTGGACAATTTCGACAAACATATCCACGACACGATGGTTGCGGGCGACTGGCTGAGCGATCCCAAGGCTGTGGAGAAGGTAGTGAAGGGAGCGCCGGAGCAGATACGCTTCCTCATAGAACACGGCGTGAATTTCGACCGCAAGGAGGGGAGCGAGGAGTTCGACCTGCACCGCGAGGGGGGCCACTCGGAGTTCCGCATCCTGCACCACGCCGACAACACGGGCGCCGAGATACAGACATCGCTTATAGATGAGGTGCGCTCGAACCCCGACATTGACATCTTCGATCATCATTACGCTGTGGAGATCATCACACAGCATCATTTAGGCAAGGTGGTGACCCGCCGTTCGCCCGACATAACCTGCTACGGCGCCTACGTGCTCGACGAGGCTACGGGAAGTGTGGACACTTTCCTGGCGCGCGTCACACTGATGGCTACCGGCGGTTGCGGATCCGTCTACACCACCACCACAAATCCGCTTGTGGCCACGGGCGACGGCATTGCCATGGTCTACCGCGCCAAGGGCACCGTTCAGGACATGGAGTTCATACAGTTCCACCCCACGGCTCTCTATCATCCGGGCGACCGTCCCTGCTTCCTCATCACCGAGGCTATGCGCGGCTACGGGGCTGTGCTCCGCGACCTCGACGGCAACGAGTTCATGCAGAAGTATGACCCGCGTCTGTCGCTGGCACCGCGCGACATTGTGGCCCGCGCCATCGACTCGGAGATGAAGGCCCACGGCACCGACCATGTCTATCTGGATGTGACCCACAAGGACCCGGAGCAGACACGCAAGCATTTCCCCAACATCTACGAGAAATGTCTCTCGCTCGGCATCGACATCACAAAAGATTACATACCGGTAGCACCGGCCGCCCACTATCTCTGCGGCGGCATCAAGGTCGACCTCAACGGCGAGAGCTCCATAAAGAGGCTCTATGCTGTGGGCGAGTGCTCATGCACCGGGCTGCACGGAGGCAACCGTCTGGCGTCGAACTCGCTTATCGAGGCTGTGGTCTATGCCGACGCCGCAGCGCGCCACGCCTCGCAGTATATAGGCGACTACGAGCTGCGCACCGATGTGCCGGAATGGAACGACGAGGGCACGGCCCATCCCGAGGAGATGGTGCTCATCACCCAGTCCATGAAGGAGGTAAACCAAATCCTGAGCTATTATGTTGGTATCGTGAGGAGCAATCTGCGCCTGCAGCGCGCCTGGAGCCGTCTCGACATCCTCAACCAGGAGACGGAGCGTCTCTTCAAGGAGAGCAAGGTGAGCCGCCAGCTCTGCGAACTCCGCAACATGATCAACATAGGCTACCTGATCATGCGTCAGGCCATGGCCCGCAAAGAGAGCCGCGGGCTGCACTATTCGGTGGACTATCCGCACCCGGCCCCCACTGGCGAAGATTAACAGCCGCCCGCGCAGCCGGGACTCGCAACGCCGCCGCTTTCGGTCCGCCAATCCGGCCAGTATCGCGGACGCCTCGGCTTCCCGCGCCGCCTCGGCCTCTCTCTCCTTCTCCTCTGACCGCTTGATAAATAAACGATTATGAAAAAGACTACCGCCGCCATATTAGTCGCCGCCGGGATTGCCATACTGGGGCTGCCTCAGATACTGAGCGCCGACTCTGCCCGCGATGCCCGCCTGATGCGCAATCTGGAGACATTCTCCTCCATTGTGCGCCAGGTAGAGACCAGCTATGTCGATACTATCGACACGGACAAGGCTTTCAACGCCGCCATCTCAGGGTATCTGATGGATCTGGACCCCTACACCGAGTATTTCACCGAGCAGGAGACGAAGGATTTCTCCAACCAGACGCAGGGTGAATACGCCGGCATAGGTTCTTACATAATGAAGCGCGGCGACTATGTGGTGCTCACAGGCCCTTATGCCAACTCGCCGGCCCGCCTCGCGGGTCTCCGTGCGGGCGACAAAATAGCCCGTGTGGACACCACCGACGCCAAGGGGATGAGTGTGGACGAGGTGAAGAAGCATCTCATGGGTCCGGCCGGCACCAAGGTGCAGCTGAGTGTGATCCGTCCGCACACGCAGGATTCCGTGATCGAGGTGACTGTGGAGCGCCGCAAGGTGAACCTGCCCTCGGTGAGCTACAGCGGCGAGGCGCGTCCCGGCATCGGCTACATAAAGATCGACTCTTACATGGAGAAGACCGGCCACGAGGTGGAGAAAGCGCTCGAGAAGTTCGCCTCTGACCCGAACATCAAAGGTGTGGTGCTCGACCTTCGCGGCAACGGCGGAGGCCTGCTCAACGCCGCTATCGACGTGCTCGGCAATTTCCTGCCCAAAGGCACGGAGGTGCTCCGCACTCGCGGCAACGAGAATGTGGGCGAGCGGGTGTACCGCACATCGAAAGCGCCTCTTATGGCCGACATGCCCTTGGCTGTGCTCATCGACGGCGGATCGGCTTCGGCTTCCGAGGTGACGGCCGGCGCCCTCCAGGACCTTGACCGCGCCGTGCTCGTGGGCAACCGCAGCTTCGGCAAAGGACTGGTGCAGAGCACTCTGCAGCTCCCTTACAACGCTATGGTGAAGGTAACCACCGCCCGCTACTATATCCCGTCGGGACGTCTCATCCAGGCTCTCGACTATTCCAAACGCGACGAGCAGGGCAACGCCATACACCGTCCCGACAGTCTGGCCAACGTCTTTCTGACCAAGGCAGGACGCGAGGTGCGCGACGGCGGCGGCCTCAGCCCCGATGTGAAAGTGACCGACTTCAAGGTGAACTCGCTGCTCTACGACCTGGTGAACCAGCAGGTAGTGTTCGACTACTCGGTCAAGTACGCCGCCGAACACCCCGCCATCCCGGCCCCCGAGGATTTTGAGGTAACAGACAGCATCTACGCCGACTTCTGCGCCTTCGCCTCCAAAGCGCCGCTGAAACGGTCGCGCAATCTCGACAAATTTTTCAACAATCTGCGCGACAATCTGAAGGATGAGGGACAGCTCACCCCCGAGGTGCAGAGCCATATCAACCTGCTCGACTCGCTGCTGCAGCCCGACCTCTCCGTGGAGCTCGATTCGCTGCGCAGCCGCATAAGCTATTACCTGGGCCCGGAAATCGTGAGCCGCTATTACTTCGCCGAGGGCGAGACCCGCAACACCATACGCAGCGACGAAGCGCTCGACACAGCCACCGAGATACTTCTCGACCCCAAGCGCTACAAGGAGCTGCTCACAGCGCCCTCCAAGGCCGAATCGCGCATGAAAGCACCCGTGCGGTCCGGCGCCAAGAAATAAGCTGAAATGTCCTCACAGACCTCTAAGAAAAGCATACCCGCTTCCACTAAAAGCATTCCCGCTTCAAAAAGCATACCCGTCAGCGACCTGGAGAAGCGCTTCGCTAAAGCGCCCTCTGTGGCCGCTCTCAGCCGTCTGCTCTCCGACAGCAAGTGCCGCCGCTTCGCCCTCACGGGCCTGGCCGGCTCGTCGCTCGCCATGCTGCTGACCTGCTGCCGCCGCAGCAAGCATCCGGTGGTGATTGTGGCCGATGACGTCGACGATGCCGGATATATCTATTCCGATCTGGTGCGCCTGAGCCGCAACCCCGACGCCGTGCAGATCCTCCCTTCGGGCTACAAACGCGGCATACGCTACGGCCAGCCCGACCCGCCGTCGGTGATTCTGCGCACCGAGGCACTCGGAGCGCTCGCGGCGCCTGAAAGCCCTCTGCGCTGGCTCGTGACCTACCCCGAGGCTCTCGTCGAGAAGGTGCCGTGTGCAGGCAAGATAGCCGACGCCACACTGAGAGTGCGCATCGGCGACAAGCTTCTGCCCGGCGACCTCACAGCCCGTCTGCCGGAGCTCGGTTTCGTAAAGACCGACTATGTCTACGAGCCGGGACAGTTCGCCCGCCGCGGCTCAATTGTGGATATTTATTCATACGCCTTCGAGCTCCCCTACCGCATCGACTTCTTCGACGACGAGGTGGACTCCATACGCACTTTCAATGTGGAGACCCAACTCTCGGAGCAGAAATGCGACGGTGTGGAGATTGTGGGCGCCCTGCAGGACGAAGCCGCCGATGAGGAGGTGTCGCTCCCCGAGTTCCTTCACCCCGACACAGTGGTGATCTGCCGCGACGAGCAGCGGGTCCTTGCGGTTGTGAAGGAGAGCGCCGGAGACGGTCTGTCGGAGTCGGTGGTCCTCTCGGGCGAGGGCGATGCCTCAGCCATGAAGCATGCCGTGGACCCAGACCGCTTCGCCAAAGCCTGGGAGAGCCTGCGCATAGCCACCGCCTCATACGCGCCCTCTGTCGACGCAACCGCCGACGCAGAGCTGCCGGAACCGTCCGCCGAAGAGCCGCTCCCTGCTGCGGAGGGCGCCGCTACGGTCCGCTTCAGTTTCCGTCCGCAAGGACTTTACCACAAGAATTTCGACCTGCTGGCTCAGTCGCTTAGCCGCTTCATAGAGCAGGGCTACTCTATCTATATCCTCTCCGACTCGCGCGAACAGGCCCGACGCCTGGAGACTATCTTCGCCGACCGAGGCGACCGGATTCCGTTCACTGCCGTGGAGGGAACGCTCCACGAAGGTTTCTCCGACGCCTCTCTGAAGCTCTGCTGCTTCACCGACCATCAGATATTCGACCGTTTCCACAACTACACGCTGCGCAGCGCGAAAGCCCGCAGCGGACGGCTCGCCATGACGCTGCAGGAACTCTCCCAGATCCGCACCGGCGATTACATAGTGCATATCGACCACGGCGTGGGGCGTTTCGCCGGCCTTGTGCGTGTGCCGGGTCCGGGCAACAATCTGCAGGAGATGATCAAGCTCGTCTATGCCGGCGACGACATAATCTTCGTCAGCATCCACGCGCTCCACAAACTCTCCAAGTACCGCGGACAGGAGGGTGAGGCTCCGCGTCTCAACAAGCTCGGCTCCGGTGCCTGGAACCGCATAAAGGAGCGCACCAAATCCAAGATGAAGGATATAGCGCGCGACCTTATCCGCCTCTACGCCGCGCGTCTTCAGCAAAAAGGATTCGCCTTTTCTCCCGACACTTATCTGCAGCATGAGCTCGAAGCCTCGTTTGCCTACGAGGATACGCCCGATCAGCTTCTGGCCACCCGCGCCGTGAAAGCCGACATGGAGGCCCGCCGCCCCATGGACCGACTCGTATGCGGCGACGTGGGGTTCGGCAAGACGGAGATAGCCATACGCGCGGCCTTCAAAGCGGCCGCCGACGGCAAGCAGACCGCCGTGCTTGTGCCCACGACCGTGCTCGCCCTTCAGCATTACCACACCTTCACGGAGCGTCTGCGCGAGATGCCCGTGAGAGTGGAGTTCCTCTCCCGCGCCCGCTCGGCCAAAGAGACCCGCGATATACTGGCCGACCTCGCCGAAGGACGCATCGACATAATCATAGGCACTCATAAGCTCATAGGCAAGAGTGTGAAGTTCAAGGACCTGGGTCTGCTCGTGGTCGACGAGGAGCAGAAGTTCGGCGTCGCAGTGAAGGAGAAGCTCCGCCAGCTGCGCACCGGTGTGGACACACTCACACTGACCGCCACCCCCATACCGCGCACTCTGCAGTTCTCTCTCATGGGCGCGCGCGACATGAGCAACCTGCTCACACCGCCTCAGAACCGCCGCCCTATCGTGACGCGCACCGGCCTGGCTACGGACGACATCATATCCGAGGCTGTGAATTTCGAGATATCCCGCGGCGGACAGACCTTCATGCTCTGCAACCGCATAGAGCACCATGCCACTCTGATGAATATGCTGCAGCGACTGCTGCCGGGCATCCGTGTGGTCCAGGCCCACGGCCAGATGCCTCCGGCCCAGCTCGAGAAAGCCGTCACCGACTTCGCCGCCGGTAAATACGACCTGCTCCTCTGCACCACAATAATCGAGAGCGGCATCGACATGCCCAATGTGAACACTATCATAGTGACCGACGCGCAGAACTACGGTCTCTCGGCGCTGCATCAGCTCCGCGGACGCGTGGGCCGCAGCGACCGCCGCGCCTTCTGCTACCTGCTTACCCCACCGGGACTCAAGCTCACACCGCAGGCTCAGCGGCGTCTGGACGCCATAGAGAGCTTCACCGACCTGGGCAGCGGCATACACATAGCCATGCAGGACCTCGACATACGCGGTGCCGGCAATCTGCTCGGGGCCGAACAAAGCGGCTTCATAGCCGACCTGGGCTACGAGGCATATCAGAAGATACTGCGGCAGGCCGTCACCGAGCTCAAGACCGAGGAGTTTCCCGACCTCCCCACTGCCGGCGAGGAGCCCGACGCGGACCGCGCCTCAGAGGATTCCTTCGTGGCCGACTGCACGGTGGAGACCGACCTGGAGCTCCTCATACCGCCCGAATATGTGCCCAACGAGAGCCAACGCATAGCTCTCTATCAGGAGCTCGACAACCTGCCCGGCACACAGCAGGCCCTCGACGCTTTCCGCTCGCGCCTGCGCGACCGCTTCGGCGCCATACCGGGCCGCACCGAAGAGCTTATCTCCATAGTGCCGCTCCGATCGGCGGCCCGCAGCCTCGGCATAGAGCGCCTCTATCTGAAGCAGGGACGCATGTATCTGCACTTTGTGGGCGAGGAGAACAAGGCTTACTACCAGTCGCGGGCGTTCGGCCGCGTGCTCTCATGGGCTCAGGCCAATCCGCGCCGCTCACAGTTCCGGCAGAAAGACAAAAGCCGCTCCATAGTCGTGAGTCAGGTAGCCACCGTAGCCGAGGCTCTCTCCATCCTCACAGCTATCTCCACTCTCCCGGTGGCCGGAGAGAAGCAGCCTCAGGCAGCCTCCTGATCGGGCTCAGGTCGCCTCCCGATGCCGGAGAGTCAACTTTCCGGGCCTTTTAAACGTAATATTATTACGGGTGTCTAATCCGTACAGAGAGTGTCCTCTCCCCCCCCATCTGCACACGGCTCCCCGCCATAAAACTCTGCTATTATGAAAAAAAATTACCTCTTGGCGCTCCTGATGGCGCTCTTCACTCTCCCTCTCTTCACCTCTTGCGACGACGATGATCCGTGGCCCGGTCCCGGTCCCGGCCCCGGTCCCGATCCCGGCATTGACACTTACCTCGACAAATACATAGTGGGCCAGTGGGACCTCGTGGCTGCCAACGGCGACGAAGTGACCGGCACGGCTGTGAATATGTTCGACTTTTTCAGCAACGGCACCGGCAAATACTACAGCTATGTCAACGGCGAGCTCGGCTGGGAATGGATCGAATGGTACTGCTACGACAACCGCAACAACACGCCGATACTGCACGTGACCTACAACGACGGCGCGGGCCTCAACTGTGCATATACATTCAACAGAGACTACACTCGCCTCATCATGCAGTGGACCGAGAACGACGGCTCTCTGATGACCTACACCTACGCCTTCACCGGCGAAGCCTCGGCACCGGCCCGCATACGCTCACTCGCCGCGCCCGCTGCAACCGGAGCAACCGTTCGCCCCGGCACCGACGCAGTATCAATCAGCACCTTCAGGAGATGAGCCGCGGTCCCGTACGTCCCAAGAAAGCTCTCGGACAGCATTTCCTCACCGACATGAGTGTGGCCCGGCGCATAGCCTCCACACTCGAAGTCCCCTCGCGCCCTGACCTCGACCGGCTTCCCGTGCTCGAGATCGGGCCCGGCACGGGTGTGCTCACTCAGTTCCTGCTCAGCGACGGCCGCGAGCTCAAAGCCGTGGAGCTGGACAGTGAGAGTGTGGAATACCTCCGGCTCAACTTCCCGTCGCTCAGTGTGATAGAAGGCGACTTCCTGCAGATGGACCTCAGCGCGATCTTCCCCGGAGAGTTCGCCCTCACCGGCAATTACCCCTACAACATATCGTCGCAGATATTCTTCAAACTCCTGGACTACAAGGACCGCATACCGCTCTGCACCGGCATGCTCCAGCGCGAGGTGGCCGAACGCATCTGTGCCTCGCCCGGAGGCAAAGCCCGCGGCATACTCTCGGTGCTCCTTCAGGCCTGGTACGACTGTGAATACTTATTCACAGTACCGGAGAACGTATTCAATCCACCGCCTAAGGTGAAGAGTGGAGTGCTGCGGCTTGTGCGCAACGGTGTCAGCGATCTCGGCTGCGACGAAGCCCTCTTCCGCCGCACCGTCAAGACCACCTTCGGCATGCGCCGCAAAACCCTGCGCAACTCCGTGGGCTCAATGGTCGGCAAAGACTCGCCGATACTCACCGACCCTATCATGACGCAGCGCCCCGAGCAGCTCAGCGTCGAGCAGTTCGTAGCCCTCACCAACCTCATCGCCACCGTGCTCTGACCGCAGCCGACAGGAGGAGGCGCCGGGAACTGCAAATCGGTGAATTCAGGCTAAATCAACATAAATTCGGGTTAATTTCGTAGGAATCTTACGAAATCCGCCCGAATTATTTGCGAAACAGCAATTATTCCCTTAACTTTGCATATCATCTGACTCAATAGATATGATAGCCAATTTCTCAGTTTCCAATTATCGCTCCATCCACGAAGAGCAGTCGGTATCTTTCCTAACCACAGCAGAGAAAGCCAACCGCGACCTTATGACTGTGGAAGTGGCCAAGGGTGTTTATATCAACAAACTGGCCATATTTTTCGGAGCAAACGCCTCAGGTAAGTCCAATATTCTGCAGGCCATGGAGGCGCTGTTTCTCATCCTGTGCACCCCTTTCAACGACAAGAGGAAGCCGATCAGCAAAAGAGCGGTGGTCAGCACCCACAGTTCGCTGCGAATGGTCTGCACTGTGGAGGTAACGGGCGTTACCAGCGTATTGAGCAGCACGTAGTATTCGCTTCCGTCTTCCAGCGTGGCCCGCTGAACGGAAACCAGATATTCTCCGCCCTCGTCATTCATCGGCAGGGGTACCGGGAAGGCAAAGCGCTGCCGGTCGAAGCCGCTGTTCCGCACGCGCTGCATGGGGAACAGCACAAAATCCTTCCCGTCCGTTTCCATCTTTTGGGCCATACGCCGCAGATCCCGGTGGTTCAGGTGATGAATGATGCAGCTGAACGCGGTATCGGCGCTGTAGACCGTCTCCATGCTTTTATCCACCACCAGCACGCACAGGCTGTTATCCTCAGCGACGCGCTCGATCAGCGTATTCAGGTCGGTGTTGTCAATGTTTCCGGCGATACTGGCCGACACGTTCTGAAGGGTGCGCCGCTTTTCGTAGCGATAAAACTGATCCAGC
>SFOK01000141.1 GCA_004552395.1 Bacteroidales bacterium
AGTTCGGATTTTTTTTGTAATTTTGCGGATTATCGGATGAAGGGGGCTGCGTCAAGCCGTCTGAACCGATCTATGTGCAAATAGAATTATGTTTCTCTTTCTTCGGAAGTCACAGCGCGTCACCGGCTGTTAACGGGCGATTTGCCTCCTGAGATGCAATTGACTGTTAATGAGATTAGCGCTCAAAGCTTAATCGGACCTGACAGTCATTAGCGCTCAAAGCTTAATCGGACTTGACAGTCATTAGCGCTCAAAGTTTATTCGGCTTGAGGGCGAATGGCGCCCGAAGCATGATAGGCTTGAGGGCGAATGGCGCTATGGGTGGCTGACGGAGATTCAAAACCATCTGAATTTATGTGCGGAATCGTAGGATATCTCGGTGACAGAAATGTTTATGAGGTCCTGATAAACGGTCTGAAAAGGCTTGAATACCGTGGTTATGACAGCGCGGGATTGGCTCTTGTGGCTCCCGGCGGTGAAATAAAGATATACAAATCGAAGGGCAAGGTAAGCAACCTTGAGGCTTACTGTTCGGGCAAGGATCTGACTTCGCGTGTGGGAATAGCTCATACGCGTTGGGCCACGCATGGCGAGCCTTCCGACTGCAACGCTCATCCTCACTATTCGGAGGACGGCAATCTGGCGCTTGTGCATAATGGCACGATCGAGAACTATCAGCTTCTGAAGGAGGCTCTGCAGCAGCATGGCTGCAAATTCCACACCGAGACGGATACCGAAGTGCTGGTGCAGCTCGTGGAGCATATCCGCGTGACGAATAACTGTACGACTCTGGAGGCTCTCCAGGCTGCTCTGAAGCAGGTTATCGGCGCGTTTGCCGTGGCTGTTGTTGAGAAAAATAATCCTGACATGGTGCTGGCCGCGCGCCGCAGTTCGCCGCTTGTGATCGGCATAGGCGACGGCGAATATTTTCTGGGCAGCGACGGCACGCCGTTTGTGGAGTATACCTCGAAGGTGGTGTATGTTAAGGACGATGAGATAGCCGTGATGGAGCGTAACAAGCCGCTGAAGCTGGTGAATCTGGATAATGTGGAGAAGAAGATCGATGTGAAGAAGCTTCAGCTCTCGATAGCGCAGCTTGAGAAGGGAGGTTATCCTCACTTCATGCTCAAGGAGATCTTCGAACAGCCCATCACGATGCGCGACTGTATCCGCGGCCGTGTGGTCGAGGGGGGCAGCCGTGTGATCCTCAACGGTGTGATGGACAATAAGGATAAGTTCCTGAACTGCAACCGTATAATCATAGTAGCCTGCGGTACATCGTGGCATGCGGCGCTTCTTGGCAAGCAGCTTATCCAGGATATGTGCCGAATCCCGGTGGAGGTTGAGTACGCGTCGGAGTTCCGCTATTCTCATCCGGTGATCACGGATCGCGATGTGGTGATAGCCGTGAGCCAGTCGGGCGAGACTGCCGACACTTTGGCGGCGATACAGATAGCCCGCAGCAAGGGTGCATTTGTATATGGCGTGAGCAATGTTGTGGGCGCGTCGATACCGCGCGAGACGGACAGCGGCACATATATCCATGTAGGTCCGGAGATCGGTGTGGCGTCTACGAAGGCGTTTACCGGTCAGGTGCTTGTGTTCACCATGATAGCGCTTTCGGTGGCGCAGTATAAGGGCACTTTGACGACCGAGCAGGTCAAGGCTGTGGGCGAGTATCTGATGCGTATTCCGCAGCTTGTGAAGGAGACTCTCAAGCTCAATGACAAGATCCGGAATCTGTCGCTTATCTACACATATGCGCGCAATTTCCTCTATCTGGGTCGCGGCTACAGTTATCCTGTGGCTCTGGAGGGTGCTCTCAAGCTGAAGGAGATCAGCTATATACACGCCGAGGGTTACCCGGCAGCCGAGATGAAGCACGGACCTATCGCGCTTATAGACAGCGAGATGCCGACTGTGATTGTGGCTCCCAAGGATCATCTGTATGAGAAGATTGTGAGCAATGTGCAGCAGGTGAAGTCGCGCGGAGGGTCCATCATAGCCATTGTGACGAAGGGAGACACGACGATCCGCGAGCTTGCCGACCATGTGCTTGAGGTTCCGAGTGTGCCTGAGTGTCTGACGCCTCTGATCACTTCGATACCGCTTCAGCTGCTTTCGTACTACATAGCGATCAACAAAGGTAAGGATGTGGATATGCCGCGAAACCTTGCCAAGTCTGTGACTGTGGAGTAGGCTCGAGCCCAATGAGGGCGGCTGCGGTATGATGAGGACGGCTGCGACCTGATGAGGGCGGCTGCAATGTGTTGATTTTGAGGGCAGAGACATAAAAAATCACAAAAGCGACAATTTTTTCAGAGTTTTTCTTGGCGGTAAGCAAAATATTATATAACTTTGCATCGGTTTTCGGGATAGCAATAGAGTTTTCTATCGCGGAACCGGGCAGAAACCCTTCTGCTGGGAGGCGCCTTGCGGGGCGGATTCTCAAAAGAATGGCTGAAGCCTTGAAGAAGAAATATTGAAACGCCTCTTTAGCTCAGTTGGCCAGAGCAGCGCATTTGTAATGCGCGGGTCGTTGGTTCGAATCCGACAAGAGGCTCCGTAAGGGCGAATACCAGAGTGGCCAAATGGGGCAGACTGTAAATCTGCTGGTTTATACCTTCGGTGGTTCGAATCCATCTTCGCCCACAGGAAACAATGCGGAAGTAGCTCAGTTGATAGAGCATCAGCCTTCCAAGCTGAGGGTCGCGAGTTTGAGCCTCGTCTTCCGCTCCAAAGAAAAATGCCTATGTAGCTCAGGGGTAGAGCACTTCCTTGGTAAGGAAGAGGTCGCGGGTTCAAATCCCGCCATCGGCTCCCGGAAGCGGAGGGTTTTCCGCCCTTCGCTTCACTTTTTATCCGAGGCTGTGCCGACCGGCTTGAAGCCGGGGCGAGAGGAGGGAGAAATGCGCTGAGAGAGGCGTATTTGCCCGTATAAAGACCTCCGGAGGGTGTCGAACTGAGCGGCAACGCGAGGCGATACTGAGCTAACGAAGCGGCGACGCGAGGCAAAACCGAGCGGAGCAGCGGAAGCCCGAAGCGGTTAAGTGGAAGCGGCAACGCTGAAGCGAGCAGGGGCGGAGCAGACTGAGGATAAGGAGAGTACTTTCTTCTCGAACTGAACAAGTTAATCATTAAATATTATACATAAGCAATTATGGCTAAAGAAAAATTCGAAAGAACCAAACCGCATGTCAACATCGGTACAATCGGCCACGTTGACCATGGTAAAACTACTCTGACCGCAGCAATT
>SFOK01000142.1 GCA_004552395.1 Bacteroidales bacterium
AACGATTCCTTCCGGAGTTGCGACAGATATATGGGCTTGCCTGTCTTCTCCCTTGAACGCCTTGAAAAAGAGGTTTCCGGAGATTTCCGCGTGTTTGTAGCGTTGGAATGGAACAGGCTGAATGCCGACAGGCGCAACCTTTTCGATTATTGCCGAGAAAAGGGATTTAAATTCGCTTCTATTATTTCACCACTTACACAAAACTTCGCCAAAAGCATAGGTGACAACTGTTTCGTAGGCGACTTCTCTGTATTGTATGATGAATGTATCTTGGGAGATGATGTGATTTGCCTCGGCCAAAATTGTGTGGGACAGGACACATCGGTCGGAGACCATTCTTTTCTTTCCCAACAAGCTTCAATTGCTGATATGACTACAGTTGGTAGTCAATGTTTCATCGGCATCAATTCCTGCATTTTTCATGAGCTCACCATCGGCGATAAATGTATAATCGGAGGAGGCGCCGTAGTAAAACGGGATCTCCCGGACTTCAGTAGCATTCGTGTAAGCGATGAAAGCATGACTTTAAAGCAATACGATGCCAATGTGATCGAAAGCAAACTGGTGGCGAAAAAGTATCGTTAGTTACCATCCGCTTGCTTTGCGGACGGATGCTTATATCGTCTCCGGCGTCAGCGCCCGCAGCAGGTTGTGGCACGCATCCTGCAATAGGTCGAGCACCAGCTCAAAACCCTCCGCGCCCTCGTAATACGGGTCCGGCACATAATCGTAGCGCGTAGCCAGCGAGAAAAACTCCGCCATCTCCACAATCTTACGCTCATACTCGACCGTCGGCGCCATGTCGCGCAGGTCGCTCGCGTTGGAGCTGTCCATAGCCACAATCATGTCGAAGCGGTCGAAGTCGCTCTCCCGAACCGGACGCGAACGGTGCGTCAGCTCCAGGCCGCGGCGCCGCGCATGGATCACCATACGCCGGTCCGGACCCTGACCCTGATGACCGCCATACATACCTCCGCTGTCCACGAAGAAACGCTCGCCGGGGAGGCACTCCTTCCCCTCTGCGTTAGCTCCCTGGCCGATCTCGATAGCCTCCTGCCGGAAGATCTCCTCCGCCGCCGGACTACGGCAAATGTTGCCCAGACAGACGAAAAGTATTCTTACTTTCTCCTTCTTTTTCAGCGACTTAACCAGCTCAGCCGTCGTCGCCCTCATATCTTGATTGCTCATATCCACATTCTTTCAAATTAAAATTGTTCCGCCCGCAATTCCGCCCGCAATCGCGCACAAAAAAAGCGGTTCGTTCTCTCGAATTAACCGCCTTGTCTTTCTTTGTCTTGTTGTTCGGGGAGTGGGCGCTGAGGGATTCGAACCCCCGACCCTCTGCTTGTAAGGCAGACGCTCTGAACCAGCTGAGCTAAGCGCCCCTTTAAAATCATTAATCATGAAACAATTATCAGTTCCTCTCCTCACGAGAGGCCGCGACACCTCTTGCATCGCTTCTGGGAGTGGGCGCTGAGGGATTCGAACCCCCGACCCTCTGCTTGTAAGGCAGACGCTCTGAACCAGCTGAGCTAAGCGCCCCCATTAATTACTAACTTAAACTGCCTAAACATTTCAAAGCGTCATCACGACGATTCGAAACAAACTTGTTTTTACCGTTTTGCTCTGCAAAGGTAATACCTTTTTCTTTCATGCGCAAATTTTTTTTTGTAATTTTGTGAAAAATTTTTCCGCTCCACGCGCCCCGACGCGCTTCAGCGGCTTATTATCAACCAAATAAACGGACCCGCGGGCTCTCCCCCTTTCCCCACTTTTCGGCTCCGTTCCCACTCATTTCAACATGGAATTAACAGCTCTCACTGCTATCTCTCCGGTCGACGGCCGTTATCGCAAGGCTGCCGAACCCCTCGCCGATTACTTCTCCGAGTTCGCCCTGATACGCTACCGCGTCAAGGTCGAGATAGAATATTTCATAGCGCTCTGCCGGCTCCCTCTCCCCGCACTCGGCGCCGTCAGGCCCGAGCAGTTCGAAGCCCTCCGCGCCATTTATAAGGACTTCTCCCTCGCCGACGCAGCCCGCATCAAGGAGATCGAATCCGTCACCAACCACGACGTGAAAGCCGTCGAGTATTTCCTCAAAGAGAAATTCGACACTCTCGGCCTCGAGCCTTACAAGGAGTTCATCCACTTCGGCCTCACATCCCAGGATATCAACAACACCTCGGTGCCCATGTCGATCAAGGATGCCCTTCACGATGTCTACCTCCCCAAGCTCCGCGAGCTCCTCAGCCGCCTCGAACAGTACGCCGAGGACTGGAAAGAGATACCCATGCTGGCCCGCACCCACGGTCAGCCGGCCACTCCCACACGCCTCGGCAAGGAGATGGCTGTCTACGTCTACCGCCTGCGCGCTCAGATCAGGCAGCTCGAGGCCGTACCCGTATCCGGTAAGTTCGGCGGCGCCACGGGCAACATGAACGCTCACCACGCTGCATTCCCTGAGTTCAACTGGCCTCAGTTCGCCAACCGCTTCCTCAGCGAAAACCTCGGTATTCAGCGCGAGGAACTCACCACCCAGATATCCAACTACGACAATCTGGCCGCCCTGTTCGACGCCCTGAAACGCATCAACACCATCATTCTCGACCTCGACCGCGACATGTGGATGTATATCTCCATGGAGTATTTCAAGCAGAAGATCAAGGCGGGCGAAGTCGGTTCCTCGGCTATGCCTCACAAGGTCAACCCTATCGACTACGAGAACTCCGAAGGCAACCTCGGCGTGGCCAACGCTCTCTATGAGCACCTCTCGCGCAAACTCCCGGTTTCCCGTCTGCAGCGCGACCTCACCGACTCTACGGTGCTCCGCAACATCGGCGTTCCCATGGCGCAGTCGCTCATCGCCTTCAACTCCACTCTCAAGGGCCTCGGCAAACTCCTGCTCAACGAGGAGGCTATCCGCGCCGACCTCGCCGCACACTGGGCCGTACTCGCCGAAGCCATACAGACTATCCTGCGCTCCGTCGGCTACGAGAAACCTTACGAGACCCTAAAGGCTCTCACCCGCACCAACGAGGCCGTAACCGAGGAGAGCATCGCCGCCTTCATCGACACTCTTAAGGTGAGCGACGAGATCAAAGCCCGCCTCCACGCTCTCACTCCGCTCAATTATACCGGCTACACGGTCTACGATTTTAAGAGCCTATTCCACAAAATATGTTAACGTCAGGGTCGCAGCAGCACATCATCTTCGGCGTTGTGACTCAATCGCATAGCCCGCTATGCTCAATCGCT
>SFOK01000035.1 GCA_004552395.1 Bacteroidales bacterium
CACTCGTAGCGCTGGCAGGCTTCGGCTTCGCCATGAACGCCGCCGAGACAACCCTTACCGCCTCTCAGATCACAAATCTGACCGAGACAAACAAGGACATCTCCGGCCAGACTTTCACTGTTGACAGCTACTCTTTCACATTCGAGAAGAACGACGCCGCAACAGCTCCAGCATTCTACAATTCCAACAATGTGATGGACCTTCGCGCTTATGCGAAGAACACCTTGAAGGTGACAGCCGCTTCCGAAATGACGAAGATGGTGTTTGACCTCTCCGACGTGGCCCGCGTCTGCACACTGACATGCAGCACAGGTACAATGACTTACTCGGCCGACGCCAAGACCTACACATGGACCGGCAGCGCCAAGGAGGTCATCATCACAGTTCCCGAGAAAGCAGATCTCTCTTCCGATACTTCCAAAGCCGCTCAGTTCCGTTTCAGCCAGGTGACGATCACAGGTGAGGGCGGTTCAGGTGTCGAAGTTTCCGCAGCTCCCGTGATCACACCCGCATCGGGCGCTTATGTACCCGCCGGCGGCATGACAGTGACCATCACCGCAGCCGAGGGCGCAACTATCTATTACACAACAGATGGCAACGATCCCACTACAGCTTCCGACCAGTACACACAGCCGATCGTGATCATGAATCCCTGCACGGTGAAGGCTATGGCAGTTGAGCCGGGCAAGAACCCCAGCGCCATCGTATCGGCCACATATAAGGATGCCGGTGCATTCGCTTGCGCAAACATAGCTGAGTTCCTCACAAAGGCTAAGGACGACGAGGAGAACACTTACGTGATCACAGGCAATGTACGCGTGGTTTATCAGGCAGGCAGCAACATGTACATTCAGGACATGAACGCTCCTTACACCGGTCTGCTCGTATACGGCAAGCTGAACCAGACTTACAACCCCGGCGACGTGATCAACAGCATCGCAGGTAAGTACAAAAACTACTTCTCGACAATCGAGTTCATGGCCGACGCCGCCACATTCCTTGCTCCCGCAGCCACAGGCGACGCTCCCAAGGCTACAGAGATGGGCATCGAGGATGTGACCGCCGAGAACCAGAACCTCTACGTTGAGCTCAAGAGTGTGACAGTATCCAACTACAACGAGGAGACAAAGAGCTTCACACTCACCGACGCCAAGGACGCCACACTTGAGGGTTACAACAAATTCAACCAGCAGGTAACAGTGCCCACCGACGGCAAGGCTTACGATGTGAAGGGCTTCATCAGCTACTATCAGGCCAAGGACGCCGATGCTCCCGCCATCCAGTTCTATCCCACCGAGTTCAACGAGCCCGGTAGTGTGAACGGTATCGCTATCGACTTCAACCGGCCCGCTGAGTACTACAGCATCGACGGTGTTCGCGTGGCTCAGCCTGAGAACGGCATCTATATTGTTCGTCAGGGCAACGTAGTGAAGAAAGTGATCATCAGAAAGTAAGATTCTGACTCCGGATCCGGCTTCCGCAGCCGGACTTCCGAAAACATAAGGCTTATGCTGCCGGATCGACGCAAGATCCGGCTTGCTGCCGGATTATCAAAGGCCGGCCTCCGATTCAACTCGGAGGCCGGTTTTTTGCGTCGGTGCGAGAGGGAGAGCAGTAGAAGAGGAAGTTGAACGAGGCGAGGAGGGGGGGGGAGGGGGAGGTTAGCGAGGTAGGGGGAGAAGGCGAGAGGCCTGGAGTTAAAGGGATGTAGCAGGGGGATATTTTTCGGAGAAGAATGGGGTGAAATTCAAATTTTATTTGTAACTTTGGAGTGCGGAACCGTTTCCGCAGGTTTTGCCGTAAATTCCGATGCATGAGAGCGCGGGAAACCGCGACTTGAGGGCGCGGAATGGCCGACGCCGAGAGCGCGGAAGCGGGCAAAGCGGGGCCGTCTCAGCCCGGAAATTCAGCCGCCACTATTGCCAATCTTTTTATGAAACAGTTAATCATCGCCATAGCCTTCTTTATAGCCGCAGGGGTCGCTCTGACGGGATGTCGCCGCGCGACAGCCGGGAGCTCCGACCCATCATATATCCTTAAAGTCGATTCTCTGATCGAGCAGGCCGACGCGTTCCAGCAGGCCAAGCTCGCAAACTTAGCCAAGCTGCGCATGCGGATCCAGCCCGGATGCCCGCTCGACACGCTTTATGCCCTCAACGACAGGCTCTTCGAAGAGTTTTTCACTTACAACACCGACTCAGCCACACGCTACATAGACCGCTCCATAGCCCTGGCCAAGGCGACGGGCGACCCCAAACGCATTGCCCGCAGCCAGATCAAGAAGGATCAGCTGCTCACAAGCACGGGCCTTCTCACCGAAGCCAAGCTGCTGATGGACTCCATAGACCGTCAGGCTCTTGCGAACGACACCAACCTGCTGATAGACTACTACAACCAGATGATGTTCCTCTACTCTCATCTGGGCAACTATGCGGGCGGCGACGGCGGCGATTACTACGCCAAGGAGCGCACCTATAAGGACTCTATCATGATGATTGTCCCCAAGGACCATCCGGATTATCTCTGGTTCCGCGGGTGGGATATCCTGGGCACCTCGAAGAAGGATTCCACTCTCATACCGGCGCTCGAGGCGCAGGTGAAGCGGAGCAGCCTCAACACTCTCCGCGACGCCAAGACGGCCTATATCCTGGGTCGCCTCTACGCCCAGGAGGGCGACACGGCCAAGTACGCCGAGTGCATGGCTCTCTCGTCGATGGCCGATATCCGTCTGGCCAACTGCGACATAGCCTCGCTCGAGGATCTCGCCAAGATACTTTTCAGCCGCGGCGACATAGACCACGCCTACGCTTACATAGACTACGCCCTCAACAAGGCCATCTCGTTTCCGAACCGTGTGAGGGCCGTGGGAATGACCGAGACGCTCGACTCGATCAACAATGCCTATCAGCAGAAAGTGGCCCAGCAGCAGCGCCGCACGAATCAGTACCTGATGCTGGTGTGTGTGCTCGTGCTTGTGCTCATAGCCACAGTTGCGATAATCATAATGCAGAACCGGCGCCTCGCCTCGCGTCGCCGCCGTCTGGACACGGCCAACAAGAACCTGAGCCGCAAGATCGGCGAGCTTAGCGAGTCGCGTAAGGAGACCGACGAGGCCAACGAACATCTCAACGAGGCCAACGCGCGCCTGAACGAGGCCAACGCGCAGCTCACGAAGCTCAACTCCGAGCTTCTCTCCAAGAACTCCGAGCTCAACGAGGCCAACTATGTGAAGGAGGAGTACATTGGGTATATCTTCACCATCTGCTCAAACTATATAAGGAAGCTCGAGGATCTGCGCAGGAGCATCCACTCCAAGGCAGTGAAGAAGAAATACAAAGAGATAGAGCTTGAGACGACGGGTGTGGACTCGACCAAAGATGAGCTGAAGGATTTCTACCGCTCGTTCGACTCGGTGTTCCTGCACATCTACCCCGACTTCGTGAGCGATTTCAACTCGCTTCTGCAGCCCGACAAGCAGATCGTGCCCAAGGAGGGCGAGCTGCTCAACACGGAGCTCCGCATCTACGCGCTTGTGCGTCTGGGCATCACCGACTCGGTGAAGATAGCCGAGTTCCTGCACTGCTCGCCGCAGACGGTCTACAACAACCGTTTCCGCGTCCGCAACAAGTCGACGATGCCGCGCAAGGAGTTTGTGGATTCCGTGCGCACGCTCGGCACTTATATGGAGAAGCCGTCCTGATAGGGGGGCGTCGGCGGCGCGCGCCGCGAATCTGAGCAATCGGAACGCGCGGCTGATATAGAGACTCTCAGCTCGTGCGTCAGGGATCCGGATGACGCCTGTCGATGGCGGATGAAGGCCGGGACGGAGGCGTCCGGAGGCTGAATTTGGGGTGCGTGAGGCTTTTTTTCGTATGATTTTTTCTTACTTTTTTAAACTTTTTAAGATCTATCTCTCCATTGATTATCTGATACTTAAAAAAATTTTGAGTTTACCTCGCCACTTTACCTCTTTGCGGTTTTGTTAAATAAAGTTTATAAATTCGAATACCGTAAAGTGCAGATACCGTACTTGAACGTGCGACCTTTTTTACCTGATAAACTCATGTCAGCATCCACAGAGACCCGGCCTTACACCATATTAATATAAGGGCGGAACCAAGAACCGACAATCTACCCCGGCCGGCGAAACGCGGAGTCCGGGGCGGAGAGAGAGAGTTTGCGCTCGCGGGAAGCTGAAGAAGACCAAGGCGAATAATTCAATTCATTTATAACTAAAACTTAATAACCAAAAACCAACTCCGAATGAAAACGAAGTTTAATCTTTTACCATTGGCTATAAGCTTAGTCATGGTTCTGATTACAAGTCTGTCGGCATCGGCCGCAGATTTCGTGGCTTCCGGAACAGTGGTCGACGCGCAAGACGAGCCGCTGCTGGGAGTCAGCGTCTTTGTGAAGGGGAATCCCGCCAAGGGCACTTCCACCGACATCGACGGTAATTTCAAGCTTTCCGTTCCCGAAGGCAGCACACTGGTGTTCTCTTACATCGGCACAGTGACCCGCGAGCTCAAGGCAAGCGAAAGCATGCGTGTCACCATGCAGGACGACTCACAGTATCTCGACGAGCTCGTGGTCATCGGCTACGGCTCGGTGAAGAGAAAAGACCTTACCACCGCGGTATCCACCGTAAGCGAGGAGGCTCTTGCCAACCGACCCATCGTATCGGCCGCCCAGGCTATCCAGGGTAAGGCTGCCGGTGTAGCGGTGCAGCAGCCTAACGGCGCTCCGGGCGCAGGCCTGACAGTGCGTGTGCGCGGTACCACATCGTTCAACGGCTCCAACGAGCCTCTCTACGTAGTAGACGGTGTGCCTGTGGACAATGTCAGCTTCCTTTCGCCTTCCGACATCGAGAGCATGCAGATCCTCAAGGATGCCTCTTCGGCAGCCATCTACGGTTCGCGCGGTGCCAACGGTGTGGTTATCATCACCACCAAGCAGGGCAAGAGCGACGACGCTACCATCAGCCTCAATATCCAGGGCGGTTTCACCAATGTGGCCAAGAAGCTCGACGTGCTCAACGTGGCACAGTATAAGGAACTGATGGACGAGATCGGTCTCATACATCTCCCCGACGGACTTACCGACCAGACCGACTGGGCCGACGAGACTTACCGCACAGGTAACAATCAGAGCTATCAGCTGAGCGTGTCGCAGCAGAGCGACAAGATCAAATACTTCCTGAGCGCCGGTTATCAGAAAGACCGAGGTATCCTGAAGAGCTCCTTCTTCGAGCGCTACAATTTCCGCGCCAACGTGGAGGGTAAGGTTCGCTCATGGCTCACAGCCAAGGCCAACATCGTATATTCGGATTACTCATCCAACGGCGGCGGCGCCATGGGTACCGTCGGTAACCGCGGCGGTGTGATCCTCTCTGTTGTCAACACCCCGACTTACGCTCCCGTTTGGGATCCCGAGTATCCCGGCCAGCGCTACTACAACAATTTCTACGGTCTGAACATGCAGTCGCCTGCAGAGAACGAGGCCCGTCAGAAATCGAACCGTTCGCGCGAGAACCGACTCATCGCTTCCGGTGAGCTCCTCTTCGACCTCTACACAGGCCTTACCTTCCAGAGCAAATTCACTCTTGACCGCCGCAACGGCTGGAGCACTTCCTTCCTGGATCCCGAGCTCACAACTTACGGCCGCGAGCAGGGCGGTACAGCCTACGACGGCCGCAACCAGAACACTGTCCTCACTTGGGATAATGTGGCCAACTATAACTTCTCGATCGGCAAGAACGCCTTCACAGTTATGGCCGGTACATCATGGACCGACTCCAACTACTCCAACAACTGGATCAACGGCCAGTACTTCCGCGACGGCACAATCCAGACTCTGAACGCTGCCAACAAGATCAGCTGGACCGGCACCGGTTCATCGATCTCGCAGTGGGGCATCTTCTCATACCTGGGCCGTATCACTTACAACTTCGACTCCAAGTATCTGCTCTCAGCAAATATCCGTTACGACGGTTCTTCGAAACTTCACCCCGACCACCGCTGGAAAGCATTCCCCTCCGTATCCGCCGCCTGGCGCATGAGCGAGGAGAACTGGCTCAAGAATGTGGCTTGGCTCAACGAGCTCAAGCTCCGTGCCGGCTGGGGTATGACAGGTAATCAGGACGGTGTGGGCGACTACGCTTACTACGAGCGCTACAACATCAACCGTCTGCCTTGGTTCGAGGACGGCAACGCCACAGCAGTGCCCACACTTAGCCAGGCCAACCTCCGCACACGCGACCTCACTTGGGAGACCACTTATCAGACCAACGTCGGTGTGGACTTCTCCGCATTCAACAACCGCATCGATTTCAGCGCCGACCTCTACTACAAGAAGACCACCGACATGCTTATGTGGGTAAGCCTTCCTTCAGGCGCCGCCGCTGCAAGCTCCATCCAGCGTAACGAGGGCGAGATGACCAACAAAGGTTTCGAGTTCTCTATCACAAGCCACAACTTCGAGGGTGAGTTCTCATGGGAGACCAACCTGAACATGTCGTTCAACAAGAACAAACTCACCAAGCTCGAGCTTCAGAAAGTATATCTCGACGCCGTCACTTCCGAGACAGTCAACGAGGCTGTGGTCCGCAACGAACCCGGCCGTTCACTCGGCGGCTTCTACGGCTACATAGCTCAGGGCGTGGATCCCGAGACCGGTAACATGATCTACAAGGATCTCAACGGCGACGGCCGCATCTCTTCGTCAGACCGTACATTCATCGGCGACCCGAACCCCGACTTCACTTTCGGTATGACCAACACCTTCTCCTGGAAGGGCTTCAACCTGAGCATCTTCATCCAGGGCTCCTACGGCAACGACATCTTCAATGCTTCCCGCATGGAGACCGAGGGTATGTACGACGGCAAGAACCAGACCACTGAGGTGCTCCGCCGCTGGCGCATCCCCGGCCAGATCACCGATATGCCTAAGGCCGGCTGGAACATGAAGAACTCCACATACTTCGTGGAAGACGGCTCCTATCTGCGCGTGAAAGATATCTCGCTGAGCTACAACATCAAGGGCAACTGGATGAAGAAACTCGGCATCACGCGTCTGCAGCCTTACTTCACAGTATCCAACCTTCTCACCTGGACAAGCTACTCCGGACAGGATCCCGAGGTGAACCAGTGGGGCAACAGCGGCGCCGTTCAGGGCATCGACTGGGGTACATATCCTCACTGCAAGAGCTATACTTTCGGTGTTAACATTGAATTCTAAAAGAGGACTATCATTATGAAATCAAAATATTTATTATACGGCGCACTTTCCCTGGCCCTTGCCGGCACCATGGCCTCCTGCTCGCTCGACTATGAGCCCAAGAGCGACTATGTGAACGAAGAGGAAGACAATGTCATCCAGGAAGCTATCTACAAGAACCGCGCCGAGGCCGAGAGCGCCCTTACCGCTCTCTACGAGGACTTCCGTGGCAACCAGAACCAGTGGCAGCTCGACTGGCTTCTGATCGGCGACGTGCACTCCGACAACGCTTACGCCGGCACCACCGGCTCCGAGGTTGTTGATCCCGCCACTAACGACCTGAACGGTACCACACTGTGTGTGAACCGCGACTGGGACTACTATATGCTTGAGGCTGCCCGCTGCACCAAGTTCATCGTAGGTGTGGAATCCGTCGAGGACGGCTCGCTCACACCCGACGAGGTGAACACCATGCGTGCCCAGGCCGAGATCCTGCGTGCCATGATCTGGTTCCGCATGGTCCGCATGTGGGGTAACATTCCTATCGTGACGACAGTGCCTCAGGACATCACCTCCGATAACATCGAGGAGTCCTATGAGAGCTACTTCCCCGCACAGAACACCGAGGCCGAGGCTTACGAGTATATCCTCAAGGACCTCAACGACGCCCTTCAGTACGCACCCGAGGGAACAGGCGACAAGACCCGCTTCTCCAAGGATGTGGCCCGCGCCCTTCTCGCCAAGGTATACGCCGAGAAACCTGTGCGCGACTATGCCAAGGTGATCCAGTATGTGGATCAGCTTACAGCCCGCGGCTATGACCTGATGCCCTCTTACGGCGACCTGTTCAACATCGACGGTGCCGTTAAGGACGGCTTCACAGCCACACCGCTCTACAGCAACTGCAAGGAATCGATCCTTGAGGTTCACTATCCCGTAGGTTCCGGCAACTGGGCATCCTGGATGTACGGCCGCTGCCTCGAGGACTGGGACAATTCGTTCTCATGGGCTAAATGGATCACACCTTCGCGCGATCTTCTGAGCGCCTTCGACAAAGTGGGCGACACACAGCGCAAGGAGCAGACCGTAGTTTACTACGAGTGCGGCTGGAGCAACTACTATCCTTCCGACAACTACGCATTCATGTATAAGGTACGTTCGGGCTACAGCAACGTATTCTTCCTGCGCTACGACGACCTTCTTCTTCTGAAGGCCGAGGCACTTCTGAGCCAGGGCGATCTGGCCGGAGCAGCCACTATCATCGACAAGATCCGCACACGTGCCGGCGTGGCACCGCTCACAGCCGCAGAGAAGGCCAACAAGGACTCCCTCTTCAAGGCTTACGTGAACGAGCGCCGTCTGGAGCTTGCCTGCGAGGGCGAGCGCTGGTTTGACCTCGTGCGTCTCGACATCCTCGAGGAGACCATGGCCGCCGCTCAGCGCAACGATCCCGGCCGTCTGCCGATCGCAGTCCCCTACACCAAGAATTCCTACCTGCTTCCCATTCCTCAGAGCGTGCTCGACACGAACCCGAATGTGGAGCAGAACCCCGGTTATTAATCTCTCTGACAGAGTGACTATGCCGGAGTTCCTCCAGGTGTGAGTCTTAACCGATGTGCAGGGTTAATAATAATTCATAACAGATGCAAGTCTGCGGGGCGGTTTCGCGTTATACCCGTGATATCCGCCTCCACAGGCTTGAAAAGCCCGGTCCGGAAGCCGGATTCCACACAGAGTAACAAATCGACAATTCACTCTCCAATTAGAAAAGAAAATGACCAAAAGTAAAGTATTCTTAGCCGCACTGCTGGCAGCCGGCGCTGCAATGTTCTATTCCTGTGGCGACGACAAACCCACACCCGGTGGTGGTAAAGATCCAAAGCCCGACGTGCCCGAGACCGGGTCGGTGCGCATGCTCACCACCACAGCCGACCGCTCCAAGGACCTCTCCGAGTCGTGGATCGAGTTCAGCACCAAGGACAACATGTCGCCCTCGACCATCCGTCTGCGCCCCAACGAGACATTCCAGACCATGGATGGCTTCGGCGCCGCCATCACCGGCTCCACCTGCTACAACCTGATGAAGATGAAGCCCGAGGACCGCAAGGCATTCCTCGAGCTCACATTCTCGCCCGACAAGGGCTACGGCTTCAGCTATGTGCGCATCTCGATCGGCTGCAGCGACTTCTCCCTCAGCGAATACACCTGCTGGGACGACAAGGACAAGGGCTTCGCCCTCACCGACGAGGAGAACAAGTACATTATCCCGATCCTGAAGGAGATTCTGGCCATCAACCCCACGCTCAAAGTGATGGGTACACCCTGGACCGCTCCCCGCTGGATGAAGGTCAACAACCTCACCGAGCTCAAGCAGTGGAACCAGTGGACCTCCGGCCAGCTCAATCCCAAATACTACGCTGACTACGGCGAATACTTCGCCAAGTGGATCAAGGCTTTTGCCGACAACGGCATCAAGATCTACTCCGTGACACCTCAGAACGAGCCCCTGAACCGCGGCAACTCCGCATCCATGTACATGGGCTGGGAAGAGGAGCGCGACTTCGTGAAGAAAGGCCTCGGCCCCGCTCTGCGCAACGCCGGCCTCGACACCAAGATCTACGCCTTCGACCATAACTACAACTACGACAACATCAGCTCCCAGAAGAGCTATCCCACCAAGATCTACGCCGACTTCGACGCCCGTAAGTATCTCGCCGGCGCTGCCTTCCATAACTACGGCGGCAACAAGGACGAGCTCACCGTGGTGCACAACGCCACACCGGGCATGGACCTCGTCTTCACCGAGACCTCCATCGGCGAGTGGAACAACGGCCGCGACCTCTCCAAGCGTCTCATCGACGATATGCAGGAGGTGGCTCTCGGCACCGTCAACCGCTGGGCCAAGGGTGTGATTGTCTGGAACCTGATGCTCGACGACCAGAAAGGACCGTACCGTCCGGGCGGCTGCTCCACCTGCTACGGCGCTGTGGACATCAACCGCGACTACACCACCATGACTCGCAACTCGCACTATTACATCATAGCTCACATGGCAAGTGTGGTCAAACCCGACGCAGTGCGCATAGGCACAAGCGGCTTCACCGCCCCCGGCCTCACCTACACGGCCTTCCGCAATACTGACGGCAGCTATGCCATGGTGCTCAGCAACGGCAGCAGCAGCGAGATCAAATTCACAGTTGACGACGGCACACATCACTTCCCCGTGACAGTGCCCGCATCCAGCGCGGTATCGCTCAGCTGGAAATAATACCTTCCAAAAGGCAACCGGGAGGCCCGCAGGGGCTTTCCGGCGGCCTCAAAACCTTTTGACATCTCTCTTATCCGAGGCTGCCGAAAGCACCCGAAAAAGGGGCTCAGCCAAGCCTCACTATCTAACAAAAACCAAGAAACATTAAGCAATGAAATACTTAAAACCATTTGCCTTACTGCTCGCCTGCGCCGGTATGCTCACCGCCTGCAGCGACGACGACCTGGCTCCCGGCAATCCCACTATGACCGTCAGCGGCGATCTCGGCCAGGCTCATTTCGGCGACAAGATTCAGTTCAATGTGCTTGCCACCGACCCCGAAGTGCCTCTGTCGACTATCCACGCCGAGCTCTATTTCGGCGACGAGATGGTCACTGAGCAGGTGATCCGCACCAAAGAGAGCGGCGTTGAATATCCCGTCTCCGTCGATGTGCCCTACATCGCCAACATACCCGACGGACAGGCAACCCTGCGTCTCACTCTGCAGAACATCCACTTCACCACCACAGAGCAGCTCTACAGCGTCAACATCACCCACGCCGACTATCCGCAGCTTATCCTGCGCACCGAGGCCGGCGAGGATATCATCCTCAAACGCGACGCCAAGAACCAGTATTCAGTAACTCAGAAGTTCCCCGCCGAGGTTAAGGGCCGGATCATAGCTGAACCCGTCGACGGCAACGCCGAGGATATCGTCTTCGGTTATGAGAACTCCGAGATCAAGGCAGGTGCCGAGGGCATGATTCCGTTCTCAAACGGTGCCCAGGGCCGCTACACTATCTCCTTCAACACTCTGACTCTCGAAGGCTCACCGTTCGTAACCCTCTCGCTCAACGGCCAGAAACTCGAGGCTATGGATGAGACTCACTCATTCCTGGATCTCACTCTCGCCAAGGGCGACCAGCTCGTTCCCGACGGTTTCCCCAACTACAACGACTGGTGGATCGACCCGACATGGTTCACTAAGAACTCCGACGGCACTCTGACCTTCAACGCTTACAACGGCACATACCGCATCATCGCCGACACCAAGCTCCAGTATTTCCGCGTCTACAAGCTCAACGGCTCCGATGCCGCCACTCTTGCCGACGACGGCACAGGCGCTCTCTGGATCATCGGTGAGGGCATCGGTAACCCGACACTCTCCAACCAGGTGGGCTGGACCACTGAGAACGCTCTCTGCCTCGCTCCCACAGGCGACAAGACATATTCTATCACTGTGGTCGGCGGCAAGCAGATCGCTACCAACGCCATCAACTTCAAGTTCTTCGGCCAGATGGGCTGGGGTGTTGAGCTTGGCGGCGCTGACCTCAAGTCCAACAGCAACCTCATCGCTGTCGGCACAGGCGACAACGGCCACGACAACGGTAACCTCTTCCTCCCCGAGGGCGTTCAGCTCCAGGACAACGGTGTCTATGAGATCACCGTCGACCTCACTCAGGGCATCCACGATGCTATCCTCGACATGAAGTATGTCGGCGAGCAGCAGTTCGAAGAGAAGCCTATCTTCCTGAACGGTGTGAAGATGGACACCAACGACAATGTGCTCTACTCCGCTATCGTGAAAATGGACCAGAACTCCAAGCTCTCGTTCCGCGAGTTCAGCGATTTCGAGGACCTTTGGTACGATCCCGACTTCTTCAAATTCGACTCTGAGAACTACGACATCACCTTCCTGCCCGTGACCGGCTATTACAATGTGAAACTCGACAAGTCCAACGGCACTCTGACCGCCTACGCAGTCAATGCCGACGGCTCCGAAGTCACACTCAACGCCGACGGCACAGGCGCCCTCTACCTCATGGGCTGGGGCGTGGGTTCACCCGACCAGAACAACCAGTTCGGCTGGACTCCCGGTCTGGCTTACAGTCTGGCTCAGATCAAGCCCGGTGTATATCAGTTCACAGGTAAGGCCGGTCCTGAGACAGGCTCTCAGCCCGGCGACCGCTATCGCGCCGACTACCTCTCGTTCAAGTTCTTCCACCAGAAAGGCTGGGGCGGCGAGTTTGGCCCGGACGCTCTCAAGATGACGGGCAACACTGCATCGCTTCTCTCCAACCCGGGCAACTTCGAGCTTGCCTCCGGCGTCACACTCGAACAGGGTGCCACATACCGCTGCACAATCGACCTGACAGCAGGCATCGAGAACGGTACAATCACATTCGTGAAACTTTAATTTTCTTCGGGGTTAATACCCACCTAAACTTCGGGATGGAGTCTTTTGAAAAGGCTCCATCCTTTTTTCTCGATGACTCCGAAAGCCGAGAACTCTGAGAACTCCGGGAACTCCGAATACCGGTAGAAATCGACTGATTCGCAGGCTGTTTCAGCCCGTCCCCACCTTACTTTTATCTGAATACTGCATAGGAGTTTATGCGCTGATTATATGATAATTATAGCTGCGGGATTTTTACCTTTTTAATCAGGCGCTTGGAAAGCTGGCTGCGGTAGTATAATTTTGTACAGATAAATAAGGGTCTCGCTACGGGAGTGGATCTGCCTTTCACTCTACCACCCCCCTGGCATCATTTTTCCGATTTTATTAACATTCACAACAATAACTAACAATTTCATGTTACACCGATTACGCACATCAGTGTGCGCGTTTGCCATGTCGCTCCTTTGCACAGCAGGAGCCATGGCCGCGCCCAGCCAGAATGGTGCGGCCTTCTACCAGAACGGCAGTTTTGCGAGCGATGGATATTGCATCGCTCTTGGTGAAGGCAGATACACCACAGCTGATTTGATAGCGGCAGGTATCAAGGACAACGACGTCACCGGCATCAAGGTGGTGCCGGGCTTCAAGGTTATCTGCTATGACGACGACAACTTCTCAGGCGACAACAAAATAGAAGTCACAGCCGACTGCGAGAATGTAAACTCGATCAAAAACGACTTCAACGACAAGACTTCGTCGCTTGAGATCGTAAAGGTTGGTCCGCGTGTGGCTACTGCTTGCCAGGATGCCGATTACAAAGGCTATACCGTGGATCTTGCCGAGGGCGAGTTTACTAAAGAGAAAATGCAGTGGGCCGGCATCAACGATCAGGACATCACCTCCATGAAAGTGAAGCCCGGCTTCAAGATGATCTGCTACAAGGATGATAATTTCTCGGGCGACATGGTCGAGATCACTGCCGACTGTAAAAGCATAGGCACGGACCACAACGGATGGAACGACCAGATCACTTCCTTCAAGGTGGTGCCCAACGGAGTGACCGCCCTCAACACTTATCTTGTCCGCCTTAAGAGCGAAGAGTCCAGCTTCTTCCTCAACGCCATAGGCAACTCTGCCGAACAGGGTCACCTTATCTGCCAGTCCACCAATAGCAATGAGTGGTCTCAGAACTGGATACTTCAGGCAGTAAAAGGCACCCCGGGAGTCTATACCGTAAGGGCCTGGGCCAATCCTACGCTCGGCCTCGACTGCAAAAACGCCGGTACTTCCAATGGCACCAAGCTGCAACTTCAGAACGTTACCGACGGCAACACATACCAGCAGTTCATCCTTTACAAAAAGCCCGACGGCCAATATCAGTTGGTATCCCGCAGCTCGGCTCTGGTACTCGACGTGCCCAGCTCGAGCCACAATGACGGCATTGAGCTGCAGCTCTATACTAACAACGGCTCTCCAGCCCAGCAGTGGACTCTCGAGATTCCCAATTTGCAGGAATTTTATATCGAGGGAAACATCGACGGTTACTCCTCGGATGCTGTCATCGCTTCTCAAAAAATTGGCGAAGGCAAATTCATCTTCAAGAATGTGAAATTCCAGTCATCCGATTCCCAAGCCTCTGCCCCATTCCACATCCTCGCTCGGAGGTATCTGACGGTAAATGGAGAAACGAAATCGATAACCTCATATCCGCAATCAGCTTTATGGTTATCGGCTGAAAAAGAGAAATATTGACCCCCCCCCCTGGGATAATATCGGCCATTATCCGATT
>SFOK01000143.1 GCA_004552395.1 Bacteroidales bacterium
AGACTATCTCACATCGTTCGGCGGAACCGTCATCATCGTCTCGCATGACAGGTTCTTCGTAGACAAGGTGGCAGACCACCTCTTCGTTCTCGATGGCGCTGGCGGTGTCAAAGACTTTCCCGGCAACTATAGCGAATACCTCATGTGGCGGAAAGAGGAGGAGCGCCAGCAACGCGAGGCCGCCCAGGCCAAAGCAGCCGCGCAAGCTCCAGCCGCCGAGACAGCGCAGGCAAAAAACGTGCGTGCCGCGCGACCGGCAAAGCTCTCATACGCCCAAAAGAAAGAGCTCGAGAAGATCGACGCCGAGCTCCCCCGGCTCAACGCCCGCAAGGCGGAGATTGAGGCTCTGCTTGCCGGCGGCGAGTCTGACCCTCAGAAGATTATGGAGCTGTCTGACGAATATGGCAAGGTCAAAGACTCCATTGACGAGATGGAGATGCGTTGGCTTGAGCTTCAGGAGATAATTGGAGCGTAGCGCATCGGCGTGAGACGCCCCATCTCGCTCGCTCATTAATGATTATAACACACTGACGTATGCCTAAAGTAGTAGGAATTGGAGAGACGGTGCTCGACATCGTTTTCGACGACGGCAATCAGCCGCTCAGCGCAAAGCCGGGCGGATCGGTCTATAACGCAATGATCTCGGTGGCGCGCGCCGGACATCCCGCCTCCATGATCACCGAGATGGGCGACGATGCCGTCGGGCGGATAATTAGGGGCTTCATGAGGCAAAATGGTGTCGACGACTCGCTCGTGACCGTCAATGCGGGATGCCAGAGCCACCTCGCCCTCGCTTTCCTCGACGAGGCCAAAAAGGCTAACTACGAATTCTACAAAGACTATAAGGCGCAGCGCATCCGTTTCGCCATGCCTTCTTTCGCCGAGGGCGACATCCTGCTCTTTGGCTCCTATTTCGCCATCAACCCCGGACTCAGGGCCGAGGTGCTGCCCGTCATCGAGACGGCCAGGTCGCAGGGCGCGCTCCTTTTCTATGACGTCAACTTCCGAGCCTCGCATCGCGCCGAGGCCTCCGCTCTTTGGCCGTCCATAGAGCAGAATATGCGCCTCGCCCACGTGGTCAAGGGGTCGGACGAGGATGTCGAGATTATGCTCGGTACGCCCGATTGGCGACAGGCCTACCGCGACGTCATCAGCCGCCTCTGCCCATATTTCATCTGCACCCAGGGCGGCTCGGGGGCGACTCTCCTCACGCCGGAGGGCGAGTGGCACGTCGACGCGCGTCCCATTGAGCCGGTATCGACCATCGGGGCGGGCGACAGTTTCAATGCCGGCACCGTGTGCGGACTCCTCTCGGCCGGAGTCTCGTCATCCGTGGTGGGCGGCACTTCGTTCGTCTCCACTCTCCTCGCCGCCATGCGTGGCGGTGTCGAATTCGCAACCGAGGTATGCCTAAGCCTCGATAACTACATAGCCCCGAGGCAAAATTAAGTCATAATGATGGTCGCTCCCGACGCTGACGTCCTCGAAGATTTCGTTGACTCTCTCGCACCCGGTCTGCTCTCGGCCCTGCTCAAGGATCACACCCGCAGCAAGGGTCTCCCCGATGGCGCGCAGGCCAACATATTTTGGGCAACGGGTGACTATGAGCATCTCGGACCCGCCTACGCCTACGACCGCGACATAACCCCCGATCTCATATCCGGCCCCGGGCGCGGCGGCATCATCGTCCCGCGGTGCCTCAAGGGGCGCGAGGCGCAAGTGGCACGCTCCAAGGGCATGGCGGAGGTCTTACTCATTGAAACAACCATCCGCCCGATGGAATAAAAGAGATAAACGAAGAAGCTGTTTTGAAATGATTAGATAATCTTGTTAAGCATGATACGTATAAAAGCCAGTTGGACTATCGCGACAGAAGATTCTGCAAGGAACTCATAGTCCGTGGTGAGCCTCCTGAAATTCTCAAGCCAAGAGAAGGAACGCTCTACAACCCATCTCTTGTGTGCCGGGCGAAACTCGTTCGAGTGGTTGTCGGATCTGAGTACTACTTCGAACTCCCACCCAAATCTTTTGCGTACCTTTTCGCCCAGTTCACCGCGGTAGCCGCCGTCGGCGATGATCTTTTTCAGTTTCGGCTGTTTGCCCCGCATCTTCGCTATCACGCCCATTGCGCCCTTACTGTCATGCACGTTGGCGGGATGCACGTCGATGGCCAGCGGAAGGCCGAGCGAGTCAACCACAATGTGCTGCTTCCTCCCCTTGACTTTCTTGTTGCCGTCAATGCCTTTGCAGGACGGGTCCGCGTGGTGCGACGTGCCGACGGAACGGGAGTCTATGATGCCCAGGCTGGGGCTCTCAGCCCGCCCGGAAAACCTCCTGACAACCCCGACCAGATAATCCGTAAGCTGCTCCAAGACCCCCTCGAGCTTCCATTTGCGGAAGTAGTAATAGACGGTCTGCCAGGGTGCGAAATGACCGGGCAGCAGGCGCCATTGGCATCCGGTTATGAGCATATACATCAAACCGTTAATTATCTCCCTCAGTGAATGTTTCCGTCGCCTTTCTTGCGGCTCTATGATTTTTTCGATAACTTCCCATTGCTTATCAGTGAGGTTGGCTGAAATTGACTTCATAACATTAATTTGTTGGCACTCATTAAGTTACGAATAATATTTCAGTTAACCAACTGATAATCAATAATTTAAACTACCATATATCAATAATTTTCGTCTATTTCAAAACAGCTTCTTAATGTTTTAGTTCGTGAGTTGGTATAATTTGTGCAGTTTGAAAGAAGGGCGGCTCTGGTGGCGCATGCTCCTGGAGCCGCCCGGAGGCCCTATGCCGTCTTGCGCAGACGCCCATTGCCGCCGTCGTCGGCCACATCCAAGCGGCGGGTGCTTGCGACGTGATGGATCGCCGCCACCATGTCCGCCAGCCCGTCCAACGTCAGGCAAGGCGCGAGGGCTGAGACGCGGAGCGTCGCTCCATCGTACTCGACGCGGATGGCGTCCGACTCCCACACCTGACGGTCTGCGCCGGCGTTGCGGACAATGGAATACTTGAAAGAAACAGGCGTAGAGCCAAAGAGAACATTGCTAAACTGTGCCATAATGGTTAGTGCAGTTAGTGTTGAAATAATTAGTTAGTTTTGTCGGTATTTGCGTTATCGCTTGCG
>SFOK01000036.1 GCA_004552395.1 Bacteroidales bacterium
CAAAGTTCAAAGATTATCTGGTAGCCAATGGCGCCGAGATCGTGAATGAAGAGGAGTGGGGCCTCAAAAAGCTCGCATATCCTATCCAGAAGAAGAGCACAGGCTTCTATTGCCTGCTCGAGTTCAAGGGCGAACCCACCATCGTGAAGAAGCTCGAAACCGCCTATCGCCGCGACGAGCGTGTGATCCGTTTCCTGACATTCCGTCTCGACAAATATGCTGTAGAGTATGCTGAGAAGCGTCGCAGAGTACGTGCAGAGAAAGCCGCTCAGCCCGCCGCAGCCGTAGAAAACAACGAAAACAAGGAGGAGAAATAAACCATGGCACAGAATAACAGCGAAATCCGTTACCTCACACCTCTGTCGGTAGACACAAAGAAGAAAAAATACTGCCGTTTCAAGAGGATGGGCATCAAATATATCGATTACAAGGATCCCGAGTTCCTGAAGAAGTTCCTCAACGAGCAGGGTAAGATACTTCCCCGCCGCATCACCGGCACAAGCCTGAAGTTCCAGCGTCGTGTGGCACAGGCAGTAAAGCGTGCCCGTCATCTGGCACTTCTGCCTTACGTAACCGATCTTATGAAGTAAAATAACCGTCACAAGAAAGCATAGATATGAAACTGATACTTAAAGAGAATGTAGCAAATCTCGGCTACAAAGACGATGTAGTGGAGGTTAAGGACGGTTACGGCCGCAACTATCTCATCCCCCAGGGGAAAGCCGTAGTGGCAACACCCGGTGCACTCAAGCAGCTTGCAGAGAATCAGAAACAGCGTGCCCACAAGCTCGCCAAGATCAAAGCAGACGCAGAGGCAGCAGCCAAAGCACTCGAGGGCGTAGAGCTCACAATCGGTGCCAAGACAAGCTCCACCGGTACAATATTCGGTTCGGTCAACGACATTCAGATCGCTGAGGCGCTTGAGAAGCTCGGTCACAATGTGGACCGCAAGCTCATCAGCCTCAAAGAGACAGTCAAAGAGGTCGGCAAATACACAGCTACCATCAAATTCCACAAAGAGGTATCCGTTGAGATCCCCTTCGAGGTTGTGGCTGAGTAATTTATAGCGCAAGACCGCGAGAGCTTCGGCTCTCCGATTCCCGATACAGAAAACGCTTCTTCCCAATACGGGCGGAGGCGTTTTTATTTCAGCGAATGAGGGGGAAGGCCGTCAGTCAGGAAGCGACGGCGAGAGCCGGCCGGGGAGCGGGGCGAGAGCCGGGCAGCCTTTCAAACGACGCGAGGCACGATGTGGGTGCGTCGGGTTGGGCTGGAAGCGTATGCGGAGCCGAGTATCCCTAAATGTGTGTCAGATTAGTTTTTCGAAGGCACGCCGGGAGCCTCTGTCGTACCGGATATCGCCGCAATATTCAAAGCCTTCCTTTTCAAGCAGACGGAGCATAGCATTGTTGTCGAAATTAGTGTCGATGCGGAAAGAGCCTATACCGTTGGCCGCAGCCATATGCTCCACCGAGCGCAGGAAGAGGCCTCCGACCCCGCGCTGCTGCTCCTCCTGAGCCACAGCGAGCCGGTGCACTACTACATAAGGGGAGTCAGAGAGCCATTCACCGTCGAGGTCGTCGTAGGCCGGTTCTCCCGAGAACACGACCGCGCCGTAAGCCAGTATCTTGCGTCCCGAAGTGAGGACATAGCCCTGCTGCAGCGTGAGGTCTCGGAGGATATCCGACATGGCCGGATAAGTCTCGTCCCACTGCTGTTTGCCTTCGCGCAGCATACGTGCAACAGCCGCGTCGATTATAGTCAATATCTGATTGAGGTCGGTGAGTTGTGCCTGTCGGAACGTCATGAACAAGTCTCAGAAATTAGTCAATATCAACCTTAACCTTCACGCTAACAGTAAGTCAAGCAACCGCTTATGGATTATTTTTTGCCGGTTGTCTTTTTGCCGAAATCGGCCGGGATCTTCACCAGATAGCAGACAGCGAAAGTGAGCACCGCAGTGGCCATCATGAACCAGAAGAAATTGACGTAGCCCGTGGGTCCCGTGGTGTCGAAGAAGAAACGGTAGCTGCTGAGGTGTTCGAGTAGCCACCCCGAGGCCATGCCCGGGAGCATCATGCCGAGCGCCATAATACCCGTGCAGAACGCATAGTGAGAGGTCTTGTACTTACCCTCGCAGAAATAGATCAGATAGAGCATATAGGCCGTGAAGCCGAAACCGTAACCGAACTGTTCGATGCCGATGCCCGCATTGATGAGCCATATATTATCCGGCTGATCCATAGCGAGATAGCAATAGAAGCCGCTGGGTATTGTGAGCGAGAGAGCCATCCACCAGAGCCACTTTTTCAGTCCGCCCATGCTGACACATATACCGCCGAGGATACCGCCCGCGAGAAGGGCTATCACGCCTATAAAGCCATAGCCCAGGCCGATTTGCTGATCCGAGAGAGCCAGTCCGCCGTCGGCCCTCGAGGCATGGAAGAACGGGAAGAGAATCTTGGAGAGCAGAGCCTCCGGGAGACGGTAGAAGAGCATGAAGAGAAGTGCCACGACGATATGCCGCTTGGTGAAGAAAGTCACGAACGTGTCGCCGAAATCCCGGAGAATGTCGCCTATACTCTTCTCATGGTTCTGCCGGTCGCTCTCAGGCTTCGGCATGAGGAAGCGGTCCGCGATGTATATGCAGGTGTAGACAACGGCCAGAAGCGCGAATATGTAGCTCCACGAGCGCGTGTAGGATAGTCCCGCGTTATCGTGGAAATGGCCCGCGAGGGCAATCAGGCCGCCCTGAGCCGCCACCGCCGCAATGCGGTAGAAAGTGTTGCGCAGGCCGCTGTAGGCCGCCTGCTGATGATGCGTGAGCGCCAGCATATAGTAGCCGTCGGCCGCGATGTCGTGGGTGGCCGAGAGGAAAGCGAGCACGAAGAAGGCGCCCAGAGTGGCCGAGAAATAGAACGGCATAGGGATCAGGAAAGTGATGAGCGCCATCAGGGCAGCCATGACAAGCTGCATGGAGAGTACCCACTTCCGCTTGGTGGCTATGATGTCGACGATCGGGGCCCAGAACGGCTTTATGACCCACGGCAGACTCAGCAGCGAGGTCCAGAAAGTCATCTCCTTCACGCCCACGCCCAAGTTGGTGTAGAGCGCCACCGCCAGCACATTGACGGCAAAATAGGGCAGACCTTCGCCCAGATATACGGTAGGTATCCACCAGGGTATATTCTTCGTTTTAGCTGCTGTATAACTGCTCATCGTCTGATTCCGGAGAGAGGTGTAAGGTATGTTTTATTTAGCGGCCGCTTTGCTTACCCCATTGAAGGAAAGGAGCGGTCCGGGATTGTTTCAGTATCTTTTGGAGAGAGAGGTGCCCGGGTAATAGAACCCGAGAATCTGTGCGGCATCGTAGCCCGCCAGCGCCATGGCCGCCGCGCCGATCTGACAGAGTCCCACGCCGTGGCCCCATCCGCGACCCTTTATCCTGAAGCCGCCGGCCTCAGGGGCAATCTCTATGGCCGACGAATACAGGTGCGAAGGGGAGAGCAGACGGCGTATCATAAGCTCCTTGCCCAGCGAGAGCGATGACTCAGAGCCGGTGATACGGAGCGATACGGCCCTTCCCGCCTTGCTGCGGCGCTCCACTTCGAGCCCGAGAATCTCGCCCACGTCGCGGCCGAATTTCTCTTTCAGATTGCGGCGCACCTCATCGCGGCCTATCTCAGCGGTCCAGGTGTAATAGCGGCAGTCGGCATCGAAACCCTTCAAGGCCTTGCGCAGCTCAGGTACGAAGCCGCGGGAACGAGCGAAAGCAGGGTCGCAGTAAGGGTCGTTCCTGACGGTGAGATACGGCAGGTCGCGGTCTTCCCAGCACGAAGAGAAAAGCTCCGTGTGTCCGCCGCAGCATTTGGAGAAACGCGCGTCGGCAATCCGTCCGTCGGCATCGGTGAGCACGAGTCCTTCCGTAGCTTTGACGGCCCGGCGCACCTTGTCCGTGACGCAGTCGGCTCCATGATAGCGCTGGCAATGGTCGTCGGAGCAGAGATCGAAGCCGCTGCCCCGGTGGTCCGAGCTCTCGTCCCAGTCCAGGATCCGGCCCGGTTCGGCTATCTTGCCGACGCGCCCTTCGCCTTCGCCTACACCCCCTTCGAGCTTGCGCAGAGCCCACGAGCGCGAGATCACCGTGTGAGCCTTTATGAACTCCTCCGGAGCATCCGGAGCCATCTCGCTGCTGACCACACTCTCCAGGTACTGCTCCATGGGGAGAGTGTTCACAAGCACAGAGGGCGAGCTTTCGCGGCGAAGGACCCGCATCGAGCCCAGGTAGTGAAACGTCTGTTTCGACTGCCAGTGGAAATTGCGGCCTATAGTGACGCCCCTCACCTCCATGAGCGCGTCAGGCTCGAGCGGCGTGTAGACGATACCGTCGTCGGAAGCGCTGATATCCCAGCGGCCCTGAGGCGCGAGGCCGAATCCGCCGTCGCTTATTATGCCGATGCTAATTCTTGGCTGGAAAGGTATCATCTCATCAGGAGTGTCTTGTAGCTGTCGAGGGTGCGGAAATCGAAGCCCACCTCTTCGAGTATACGCGCCGATTCCGCCGGTGTGAGCCGTTCGAAATCCTCCGGGCGGGGGAGGATAAGGAAGCCCGTCATATCCACGGCTCCCGGGCTCACCATGCGGCGATCGTCGCCCTCGGCGAAGAAGCATGCCGGACGATGCCGTGAGCGCAGGTAGAGCAGCGTGTGTAGCTCTCCGTCGGTCCACATAAGTATATTTTTCAGGCCCGGATCCGTGAGGCCGCTGTCAGGGTCGGTAGCCGAGAGCGCAGTCAGCCACCGGTTAAGACCGTCATTGTAGCCCGGGCTCCGGAAGAGGAGCGCCGGCGCGGGCGACTCGTCAGGTATGCTGCTCACAGTGAGCGTGCGGCTGTAGGCCACGGTCGTCCCCGGGTTAGCCTCGAAATATCCGGCCGCAGGCATCATCCTTTTGTCAGTGGCCTGAAAGTGAAGATGGTCCGGACACGATGCGCCGCTTCGGGCACCGTTATAGAAACAGATCAGGCTGCGATGCTCCGAGGCGAAACGGGCCATCTCCTCCGGGCGGAAAATGTTCTGATCCTGATGGCGGGAATGGACTATAGTGTAATGCTCCGGGAAGATAGGGAAAGGGTTGGCAAGCACGTTCCAATCGCCGAAACGCTCAAGCACCTCCTGCTCCGCGGGACGGTTGCTATCGCAGAGGAAACAGGGACGCTCAGCCACAGAAGCCGCATCGACCTTGGCGGCAGTGGAGCGCACCCTCGCCGGGTTGAACTGCAGTCTCATGGGATAGCCGCCGCAAGAGAAGTCTCTCACCTTCACATCCGATAGCGCGGCGTAGTTGTCGCGGGCCATGGGCCAGGAGCTGAGCTGACTCAGGAAAGCGCTGTGCAGAGATTTCGATTTCATAAGCTGTTCTTACGGATCCATTTGCGCGCCTCGAGTTCCTGGGTGCGCAGGAAATCCTTGTAGAAATTGTTGGCGTTGGTTTTCTCCACCGAGAGCGCGGCGTCGGAATTGCCCTCCCAGCGGCGGCAGAGGTAAAGGCTGTCGAAGATACGCCCGATGCGATAGTCGCGGCTTATGCGGATACCCACGGCGTAGTCCTCGCCATAGCTCGTGTTGGGGAAACGGAGCTTGCGTAGTAGAGGCACATAGAAGGCCCTCGGAGCGCCGAGTCCGTTGATTCGCAAAGCATTGTTGGCGCCGTTGGCATCGGTCCATTCGCGGTGGTCGATGAGACCGGGCGGGAGTTCACGGAGCTGGAAATCGGTGAGTGTGTAGCTGCCTATGACCATGGCGCAGCGCTCGCTGCGGAACTTGTCTACGATCCGCTGCAGTGTGTCGGGACCCTGATAAATATCGTCGGAATCGAGCTGCACGGCAAACATACCGCAATGGCTGTCCTCGATGGCGCGGTTCCAGCAGCCGCCGATCTGCAGCCCCTCACGGCCGGTGAGTTTTATGTGGACGAGGCGCGGGTCGTCGATCTCCCCGAGGGCCTCGGTTGTGCCGTCGGTGCTGCCGTTGTCGGCCACTATCACATTGAAGTCGAAGTCGGTCTGCTGACCCAGCGCCGAGCGCACGGCATCGCAGACTGTGCGCACGCGGTTGCGTACAGGTATGATCACAGAGGCCACCACGGGGAAATCGCCTGCGAGCTCCACAGAGTGCTTCAGCGTGGGTGCCAGAGCGTGGTTGCGCCGCAGGAAATCCGTGAGAGTGTGCTCCATGGAAAGCTGATAGTCGCGGCGGCGCGGATCCACATAATCGTGTTGCTTCTCGCCGCTGAGCCTATAGTCCTGCTTCACCACAGTGTAGAGATACTCCGGGAGCAGCTGTATGCCGCCGTCGATCAGCGATAGTTCAAGGATACAGGCGTACCATCCGCCGTCGGCGTAGTCATTGTGGAAAATTTCGCGCGGCAGTTTCAGTATGGAGTCACGGCTGAGCACAATAGCCGAGCCGAAGTCGAAATCATCGCGCAGACTCCCTTTCTGATAGGGGATGAGCGGGTGGTTTTCCACGTTGCCGTCCTTGTCGCGTTCGCGGAAATAGGAGAAAAGGATCGAGGAGCGAATGTCGGCGGCAGCCTGAAAGAGGCGGTGGACGGAGCCTTCGTCGAATTCAATCTCGCAGTAGTCGCGCACAAGCAGCAGATGGTCGGGGCATTGCGGGCGCTCGGCCTCGGCGAGCAGCGACTTTATGTTGGTGAACCTGTACATTTCTGTTTGTTGTTCAAGTATGTGTGGCGCTCAGGATGGGTTCGGGCGCCGGAGTCAGGTTAAAATAGATTCAGCAATTGCAGCAGCAGGCGTTCTCTCTCGCGGGGATCGGTGAAGCTTTCCAGCGGTACGGAAAGGGTGATCACCTTGCCGTTGCCGTATTTGTTCTCCACGGCAGCAGCCGCATCGGTATCGGGGAACACCATCAGTTCGGTGGCATTGTCGGTGCCCTGAAGCTGATCCGGTTTCTCCACAATATACTGTTTGTCCGACAGCCGGTTGCAGTACCTGTAAGTGCCGGTGATGCCGCTGCCGTTGAGCGACTCGATACGTCCCGAGCCTGTCTTGAGCGAGTCGATAGGCTCAATTCCGAGCACCTGCGAGGCAAACTCATTGTCGGCACGTGAGGAGCGCATGGAGTAGAGGTCTGTAGCCACATACTCGCCGGTGACGAGCAGATGACCGCCGCGGTGCACATAATCGCGGAAAGCCTTCTGCATCTTGGGCGTGAAGGTCTTGAAGCGCCAGCCTATCTTGCCGCCGCCAACGGTGCACTCTTTCTGTTTTCCCAGAATGAGGTCGATGGTCTTATAGTCGTGGAGTTTCACTTCTCCTTCCTCCACAGCACCGATGCTCGCGGAGACAAATCCGGAACCGGTGCGGGCGAGAGCCGCGCCGTGGAGTCCGGGATAGTCGAATGTGTTGCCTGCTATAACTGTGGTAGCGTAGTTATTGTCGCTGCGTCCAGAAGACTCGCCGGCCGAGCGGCGGAACTCGTGCTGATAGCCCGAGAAAGAAATATCCTTGATGTAAGGCACTCCGAAATCCTCATAAGAGTCGAAGCCCGCTTTGCCGTCGGCATTCACGATGCCGGGCGCGCTCACACGTGTAAAGCCGTTGATGATGAGCACAGGCTTGCTCTCGTTCTGCACGCCTTCACGCAGAGCGAGTATCTCGGAGGGAAACGATTCGCCGCCCTGATTGGCAGCTACAATCTTGAAGCTGTGTATGGCATTGTCGTTCACTTTCACTTGAAAAGAGGTGCGGGTAGTCTCGCCGATACGATGGAAGCCGAGCTGACCCTCGCTGCGTTCGTAGACGATATATTTATCGGGATCGGCCGTTGGCTCGAGTTTGTCAGGCGTCGGTTTCCAGGACAGTTTGTAGGTGTGTTTCCCGGTGCGCTTGATTATGAAATCCTTTACCGGGAGCGGCTGGATCACCACCTCGCGGTCTTTGCGCTCGCCCATGAAACGCGCCATCGCCTTATAAATGGAGCGGCCCACAAGGAATCGGAACGTGGGGTCGAGGCCATACTGCATATCCTTGAAGTTCTGGTGGCTCATAAGCTCTATAAGGGCCGTGGGTACCTCGGGGATGCGGGCCTCCACATAGCTCTTGTCCCACATGGAGCGGCGGGTCCACGACGGTTCGTAGGTCTGGCGTATGTCTCCGGTTATCTGCCGCATGAGCAGGTCGGTGAGCATACGCGAGTTGATGCGCGCCGTGCCGTCGTCGTAAGAGGCTCCGCGGTTGGTGTAATAGATGCCCAGTGTGCCCACCACTGAGTCGTCGGCTCGTTTGCCGGCGTCGGAGTGAAGCGCCATGGAGAGGTCTATAGGTATGCCGAGCCCCTCGTCATTGGGGAGCACACGGCTGCCGCCGGCCAGATAGTTCACCCAGATGGCGCGGCCGGTGTAATCGTCCTTGTAATCATTGGTCCCGTGGTACGGGGAGTAGACAGATTCGGGGAAACCTGCCCAGTGGAGCCAGTAGCGGGCGCCTTCGGTGTAGCGGGGATAGCCCGAGATGCGGAATGTGGGCGCGGCGCCGCTCTTCTTGGTCTCAACCTGTTTGCCTCTGTCACTGTCCTGCGGCTTCACAAGCTCGGGATCGACTTCGCCCTCGCCAGTCTCATCGGGGATCGTCTCCTCGGTCTCAACCGTTTCCTCGTCGTCGCCCGCTTCATCATCGCTCTCCTCGTCGTCGCCTTCGGATTCGGTATCTTCGGCCACTTCCTCTTCCTCATCTTCGGGTGTCGAGGGATCGTAATATATATCCTCGCGGCGTGAGGATCGGGCTATGTTGCCCATGCCGCCGCCGATCTTCACGGCGTCGGCCGTGACTACGGTACCCGCCTCGCCGGAGGTCAGGTTAGTGAGTGTGACCACAGGTTCCGTGTCGCTGTAGCCTTTTTCAAGAGGGAAAGTCCCCAGGTAGATCCATGTGCTGCCGCCCATCTTCTGGTTGACCAGGAAGCTCTTGGAACCGCCGGAATAGTTCACCGTGTATCGGGCGTCGGTGGTGGAGTTTGGAAGTGACTTATAGCTGACGTAGACGGCATATTCGCCTTCCTCTGGTATGTCGGCGTACCAGGCGGCCACCGACTCCTTGCCGCTTTTGACAGTTGCTGTCTGGCGGTAAGTACCCCCTTCGAACGGGTTCTCCGTGTCGCGGAAATCGGGCAGGTCGTAGATGAAGCCGTCGAACTCGCCGTTGGTCCATTTCTGCACGCCGGATATCTCTTTATAGTAAGGCTGCGAGAAGAGCTGTCCGCCTTCGTTGAGGTCGTTGTCCACGATCACCTCGTTGCGGTTTGTATCGCGCTCTCGGGGCAGCATCACGTAGGCTCCGGCGTTCTCCAGCATCGGCACGATGAACGGCAACATATACCCCATGGTGTAAATATCTTCCACAGTCTCGTAAAGAAGCGGGCGCTGCCACTGCCATGCACCGCTCTTGAAATAGCGGCCGTGGGAGTGCCAGAGAGCCAGCTTGTCGCCGTACATGCCCTTCACAGGCTTCACGTCAGGCTTGAGCGCTCTGACGAACGGCACATTGACGCGGGCCGATACGGGCAGTTTCTCCACATGGTTGATGTAGTAGGAGAGTGCCTTCCCCTTCACGTTCAGGTTTGGCCGGAAGTTGCTCAGTGAGTCGGGCAGACTGCGGCGTACGGTGTTCTGCAGCTGCGATATGAAGTCTTTGGTGACAGGCAGATAGGTGAAGTTGTCGTTAAGGCTCACATCGACGGTGCGCGCCGTCTGATTGGGGCGCACGGCGTTCACCCTAAGGCCGCCGGGATTCATGTTGTCGGGTATGCCGCGGATCACTGCCTCGTTAACAAGCAGTGTGAGCGAGTCGGAGAGAATGGTCTCGGCGGGCGCTTCTTTGTGGTTGGTCCATCGCGACGAGCTTGTGCGGGCTCTGTTCGTGCGCCTTGAACGCGTTGATTTCGAGGATGAATTTCTCTTTTTCTTAGATGAACTTTTCTTGCGTTTCTTCTTTGATTTTTTCTTCTTCGACTTGCTTTTCTTGGTAGATGACTGGCTTGTACGGGCTTTCGACGACGACTTGCGGCGCGCCGAAGCGTCGGTGGCGCCTACGGAGCAGATAAGGATAAGAAGTGAAAGTAAATAGGGAAGTATGCGGCGGATTTTCATCTGTGTGCTGTTTGGGTATTGGTGCGGCAAAAGGGAGGGCGCTGTTTAACGCCCCCTTTTTTCGATTCACAAAATTACAGAAAAAATCCCGAAGCGTCAAGCCCGGGGTCTACTGCCAATTTCTAAAAAAAGTTAATACCGTTCAGAGGCTCGCTGACCCGGAGGGAGCGGGTGAGGAGCCGGTCGGAGGAGCAGTGGCCGAAGATTATGCAAATTATCGGCGACTCCGCAGACGGCATACCGAATTTTTTGCTAACTTTGCATGGTATTCCGGCCCTCAGTCGGGAGCGCTTCGGCCCCCGGCACTCCGGGATGAGGATTCTTTTACTACCGACATTAACCCGATTAACTAATACTGATATGGCAACCAAACCCTTCCATTACCAGGAAATGTTTCCTCTGGGTAAGGACACTACTGAGTATCAGCTCCTTACTAAAGACTATGTTAAGGTGGAGAACTGGAACGGCCACGAGATGCTCGTGGTGGATCCCGAAGCTCTCACCGTCCTGGCCAATGTTTGCTCCCACAACAATTCCTTCATGCTCCGCAGAGAGCACAATGAGCTCGTAGCCAAGATCCTGCGCGATCCCGAGGCTTCCGACAACGACAAGTTCGTGGCTCTCACCATGCTCCGCAATGCCGAGGTGGCCGCCAAAGGCGTGCTCCCGTTCTGCCAGGATACCGGCACGGCTATCTGCGTGGCTCACAAAGGTCAGCACGTATGGACAGGATGCAACGATGAGGAGAAGATCTCTCACGGTATCTATAAGACTTATACCGAAAATAATCTCCGCTATTCGCAGAATGCCCCGCTCACCATGTACGATGAGGTGAACACGGGCTGCAACCTCCCGGCTCAGATCGACATCCACGCCACCGAGGGCAATGAGTATGAGTTCCTCTTCGTGGCCAAGGGCGGCGGTTCGGCTAACAAGACATATCTCTATCAGGAGACCAAGGCTATCCTCAACCCCAAGACTCTGGTGCCTTTCCTCATAGAGAAGATGAAGACTCTCGGCACAGCTGCCTGCCCGCCTTACCACATCGCTTTCGTGATCGGCGGAACTTCGGCCGAAGCCAACCTCGCTGCTGTGAAGAAAGCATCCGTGAAATATTACGACAATCTCCCCACCAAGGGCAACGAATACGGCCACGCTTTCCGCGACGTGGAGCTTGAGAAAGAGCTCCTTGAGGCCGCTCATTGCCTCGGCCTCGGCGCCCAGTTCGGCGGCAAATATTTCGCTCACGACATCCGTGTGATCCGTATGCCGCGCCACGGCGCAAGCTGCCCCGTCGGCATGGGCGTGAGCTGCTCGGCCGACCGCAACATCAAGGCTAAGATCAACAAAGACGGTCTCTGGGTGGAGAAACTCGACGAATTCCCCGGCGAACTTATCCCCGAAGAGCTTCGCAATGCCGGCGAGGGAGAGGTTGTGAAGATCAACCTCAACCGCCCCATGAAGGAGGTGCTCGCTGAACTCGACAAATATCCCGTTTCGACACGCCTCTCGCTCAACGGTACTATCATTGTGGGCCGCGACATAGCTCACGCCAAGATTAAAGAACGCCTCGATGCCGGCGAGCCGATGCCTCAGTATCTCAAGGATCACCCGATCTATTACGCAGGTCCCGCCAAGAAGCCCGAAGGCTACGCAAGCGGCTCGTTCGGTCCGACCACAGCCGGACGTATGGACCCCTATGTAGACCAGTTCCAGGCAGCCGGCGGCTCCATGATCATGATCGCCAAGGGTAACCGTTCGCAGCAGGTAACTGACGCTTGCAAGAAGCACGGCGGTTTCTACCTGGGTTCGATCGGCGGTCCCGCAGCTATCCTCGCCAAGAATTCTATCAAGAATGTGGAGCTGCTTGAGTATCCCGAACTCGGCATGGAAGCTATCTGGAAAATCGAGGTGGAGAACTTCCCCGCCTTTATCCTCGTGGACAATAAAGGCAACGATTTCTTCAAGCAGATCAAACCCCGCTGCCCGCTCTGTCCCGATGCTTCAAAATAAAGCTGACAAACGCCACTGTGTGATTACTATACTCGGGCAGTAATTGCCCTTTGCAGGGTAATAGTTACAACGCAGCAGCATTACCGATAACAGCGGTGCAGGTTTGCCCCTTTCCCGGGCATCCCTGCGCCGCTCTTTTTCGTGTCTTCTCAGGCCCTTTCAAGAGTCCCTGAGAAGGCACAAAAGAAGCGGCCAACACCTGAGGAGGGTCAGCCGCTTTGTGTGCTTATTGTTCCTTAAATTTCGATTCGCCGGAGCGAAGGGAGACGATATTCGGGCGGTTATTTGCGGAAAGGAGGGGGAGTGCCGGGATCGTCGTCGTCATCGGCGCTGTTCTTTGCCGACTCGTCATTGGACTTATCCTCTTTGCTGCCGTCGGCTGATGGTGCCGATGTGGTCGTTACGGAGATATTAGTGCCGGCGAGGGTCCATCCGTTGTCATCGGCATTGCTTACCTCGCTGTCTTCCGCCTTGCCGGCGCTTGAAGAGTCGTCGGAAGCCTTGACCGTATCCTGAGCTTTAGCCTGAGCCTCGAGCTGTTTCTTGTGCTGTATCTCGAGGGCCTCATCGGTGCGCGATTTCCATTTGCGCGGTCCGAGAATACCCTCTACATCGGCGGTGTAGAGCACCTCGTTGGCCACAAGCATATCGCGTATCTTGCCGTGCTGCCCGGCATATTCGTTTAGTATCTTTTTGGCTCTCTCGTATTGCTCGTTGATGATACGCTCCACCTCCTCGTCGATGATCCGTGCCGTGGCGTCGCTGTAAGGCTTCTGGAAGCCGTAGCTCTGGCCGGTGGAGTCGTAATAATTGAGGTTGCGCAGACGCGGACTCGCTCCGTAGATCATCACTATGGAGAGCGCCATCTTGGTGGCTTTCTCAAGGTCGTCGCTCGCTCCGGTACCTATCTGGCCGGTGAAGACCTCCTCGGCGGCGCGTCCGGCAAGACCTGTGCAGATCGAGTCGAGCATGGCCTGCATCGGCATATAGTGGCGCTCCTCGGGAGCATACATGGCGAAACCGGCCGCACGTCCGCGGGGCACTATGGTCACTTTCACAAGCGGATTGCCATACTTCAACATCCACGATACGAGCGCGTGTCCCGCCTCGTGAGTGGCTATGGCGTTCTTTTCCTCCGGGGTGTAGACCACCGACTTCTTCTCAAGACCGGCCACGATTCGGTCCACAGCCTTGCGGAAGTCGTCCATATCTACCTCTTTTTTGTTGGCGCGGGCTGCTGTCAGCGCTGCCTCGTTGCATACGTTGGCAAGGTCGGCGCCGGAGAATCCCGCTGTCTGGCGAGCAAGCTGCTCCACATCGAGCGAGGCGTTCACCTTGATATCGCGCAGATGCACATTGAGTATCTCCACGCGGTCGGAGAGCTCGGGGAGGTCCACATAGATCTGGCGGTCGAAACGACCGGGACGCATCAGCGCCTTGTCGAGCATGTCGGAGCGGTTCGTGGCGGCGAGTATTATCACACCGTTGTTGGAGCCGAAGCCGTCCATCTCGGTGAGCATCTGGTTAAGTGTGTTCTCGCGCTCGTCGTTAGCGCCCATGTTGGGGTTCTTGCCGCGTGCACGTCCCACGGCATCTATCTCGTCGATGAACACGATGCAGGGCGCTTTCTCCTTAGCCTGCTTGAAGAGGTCGCGGACTCGGGCCGCACCCACACCCACAAACATCTCCACGAAATCGGATCCGGACATGGAGAGGAAAGGAACGTTGGCCTCGCCTGCCACAGCTTTGGCCAGCAGCGTCTTACCGGTTCCCGGAGGACCTACAAGCAGCGCGCCGCGGGGTATCTTGGCACCTAACTCGGTATACCGCTGAGGGTTCTTGAGGAATTCCACTATCTCCTGGATCTCGACCTTGGCTTCGGCCAGTCCGGCCACATCCTTGAAGGTGACGTTCGTATTGTTGTTCTTGTCGAAGATCTTGGCTCTCGATTTGCCTACATTGAAGATGCCTCCACCGCCGGCTCCTCCGCTCATGCGGCG
>SFOK01000037.1 GCA_004552395.1 Bacteroidales bacterium
GTTGAGCACCTGAGTGGTGGGCACGTCGGCTTCCTCGATCACATATTTGGCGCCTCGGGAACCGTTCTCGTTGCCGGCTTTATAGTAGATGCCGAAACGGTCGAGCATTTCGCCCACATTGATCTGATATTTGTCGGAGAAGACCTCGCGACCGTCGAGATACTCGTAAGCGGGTATCTTGCCGTCCACCACCAGGCCGAGCATTATGCGGAAGAGATTTTCCTGACCGTCCACCACATCTTCGGGGAAATAGAGGGGTGCGTTTTTCGCTTTGGAGAGGTCGATCTGACGATATATCTGGCGCATGTAGGCAAGGTCGGCGTCGGAAGCCTCGGGGGTGTCGAAGAATGCCTGCATTCTCTCGGTGACACGCCCGTTGCCCTGTGTCTGCTGCGCTTTGCGGTCCTTGGCTGTGCGTCGGCGCACAGTTCCGGCCGATTCCACCTGCGCCACGCTGCTGAGGGCGGTGGCTGCCACAGTGGCCATTATCAAAAGAGTGCGGAGTTTCATAAGTCGGAATTCGTATGTTTGGCCGGGAGGGGAGCTTTAAGGGAGCGCTCCCGGACGATGTTGCTGATTAATTTCTGCCGGACGGAGCCGGGGTGTCCGATAAAGCGGAAACGGTTAGTTGAGGGTGACCTCCATGGGCGGTATGTCGCGGGTGATACCGTCGGGACCCTTGGCCTTTATGCCGGTGATGAAGAAGCTCTTGCCCACTCTCAGGCGCTTGAACTGCTCGATCTGGCGTGCCGAAAAGTGGCTTCCGTTGGAATTCTCCGGTATGGCGTTGCCCATAGAGTCGAAGAATACCGTCTGGAAAGATACCACCTGATAGGTGATGTTGAGGATACCGTCGTCGAGTGCGGCGCTCACACCGGATGCGCTCATGAGCTGAGCCTTGGCCAGACGCTTGGGCGAGCCTTTGTACTGGTTCACGTTGCCCTGGGCGTCCTTCACCGCGATGTAGGGTAGCGGGTCGGGGAGCTTGCGGATGCGGAACCGCATGGAGCCCACATTCATGTTGCGGCCGTCGACCGTAGCCGATACCTTGATGTCGCACTCGGTGCCTACCTGCGAGACGTGAGCCACCCAGAGATCGCCCTTGCGGGTGAGCGAGCCGCTCGTGATAGTGGCGGTGACATCCTTCATGGCCACACCGGGCACTGATATGCTGATCGGGTTGTCGATACCGGCGTAAAGCACATTCATCATGGTGGGAGAGATGGTGGCCATAGGCTCTATGACGGTATACGACGATTTGAACGGGTATTTCGAGGCCGAACCGTCGGCGCTGAACACTTCTATGAAGCCGGAGTAGTCGAAGGTGCCGGTGCTGCCGGCGGTCACTTCAAAGCGGCCGTTGGGTATCTCGCGGCCGCCCACCACTATGCGGGGGCGCTGTGTGGAGTCTATGGCTGCGAGCACAATGTCGGCGCTGTATTTGCCGCCGCGTATGAGCATGGTCGACTGGGGAATCACGTAAGCGTTGAGCTTATTGACTCTCACGTCGGTGGGGTCGATCGAGTAGAGCGAACCGACGGAGTTGAGGATGCTCGAGAGACCTTCGGACTCGGCCTGGCGCAGATTGTTCTGCACGTGGGTGAGGAAGGTGACGGCTGCTATGGCCGGCATATTCTCGAAGTTCACCTGCTCCCAGGTTGTGGCGCCTATGGTGCCCGGGGCTGCCTTTACGGTGGTGGAAAGCATGCGCTCGAAAGCCTTGCGCTTCTCGGGGTCGGTGATGAGTGTGAGCACATATTTGCGGTATGCGTCGATCGACTCGCGGAGCTTCTTGCCGCGGTTGTTCATCGGGTTGAGAAGCACATCGGTCGAGGAGTTGAGGTTATCCTCGTTGATGAGGTGGTGATAGTCGCCCTGAGGGCCGTCGGCGTTGCGGGCTATGGCTATTTTTATGTTCTCGATCTCGGTGTAGAGCGTCGAGGTGCGCCGGCGAAGGTCGGTGCCTTTTTCGAGCCATGGGCCCACCATCTCGGGGTTCTCGCGGTGGAGCTGCTCCAGATAGCGGAACTGGGCCTCGTTGCGGGCTGTAAGATTCTCCGTAGTGGTCTGCAGGCCCTGCTGCACCTGCCTGAAGCCGTTGAGCACATCGCTCGATACGTTCAGGGCAAGCATGGCCGTGAGGACGATGTACATAAGGTTGATCATCCTCTGGCGGGGCGACATTCTCGCTACGTTATTGCTTCCTCCTGCCATTTGTCAGTGTGTGGGATTCTTGTATTGAAGGTGTCGGGTTAGTGTGAGTTGAGAGTGAGGCTGCTGCGGTTCAGTCGGAATTGCGGGTGAAGGGGTTCTGCACCGGGCGGTGTTCGGGCCGGGGAGCGGCGGCCTGCTGCGGCGCGGCGGCTGCTGCGGCCATGGGGTTATACATGTTCACCGTCATGGCGGTGATCATCTTCTCATACACGGAGTTGAGCTGCTTCATGTAGCGGGCCATCTTCTCGGTCTCTTCGCAATAGTGCGACGACTCGTTGGCCGATTTCTCGTACATGTCGCGGATATCCTTGAGGCCGCGGTTCACACGGTCGATATTGTCGAGCTGCGAGCTGATGCTCTTGAGCTGTATCTCGTAGATAGTGTTCAGGCCGCTGATGTTGCGGTTGAGGTTCTCCATCTCCTGCACATAGCCGGTTGAGGACTGTGTGATCGACTGGCTGTTGGCCGTGATGGCGGAGTAGGACTGCAGCAGAGTCTCGCTCACCTGATTGAGGGCCTCGGTGGTCTGGCGCAGGCGGGCCATCTGGTCGGCGATGCCCGACATGGACTCCAGATACTGCGAGGTGGCTGAGGTGAGTTCGGCCATCCGGGAGAGCTGCTCCGAAGCGGCCGACATGCGGGCTATGCTTTCGCGCAGCGAGATGGTGTCTTCCTCGCTCAGGGCCGCGGCGGGTATGCCGGTGGTCTGTTCCACATCGCGGGCGCGGGGTCCGTATCCGGCCGTGCCGTTGGCTCCGGTGTAGACGATCTGTTCGCCTTCGGGGCCGGTGAAGTCGGGGCGGTCGTTCTCATCGTGAGAGTCGAGGATGGGGAACACATCTTCCCATGCATATTCTTTAGGCGGACGGTCGAAAGCTGTGAGCACGAACATGGCGATCTCGGTGCCCATGCCGACGCAGAGCAGAGTGTTGCCGCCGGGGAGATGGAGTATCTTGAAGAGCGCGCCCCAGATAACTACGGCGGCGCCGATAGAGTAGGCGAAGTTAAAGAAGCGCTGACCCTTGGTGCCTCCCAGGAAGCGCTCTATGCTGTTGCGGTATTTTCTGATTCTTCCCATAGTTAGAAATATGCGGGGGATATATCTTAAGTGAAAATTCTGAGTTCCGGAGAGGTTAATTCTTGCGTTTCTTGCCGCGCTGGAAGCCTACCTGCGAACGGACATTGCGGAAGCCGATGTAGGAGCGCTGTTCGTTCTGATACTCCCACTGGCGCAGGTCGCTGCGCAGATTGTTGGCCACATCTTTCCAGGATCCGCCGCGCACAATCTTGCGTTTCATCTTGTAGGGATCCTCCTTGGCGGCGTCGTAGCGGTACTCGGGGTTGAGGTCGGAGGTGAGCTTGCTGACGCTCTCGGTGTAGGCCGTCGAGGTCCATTCGCTCACATTGCCGGCCATGTCGTAGAGGCCGAAGTCGTTGGGCGCGAAGGAGCCCACCTTCGAGGTTATAAGGTGGCCGTCCTGCACGAAGTTGCCCTCCATAGGCTTGAAGTTGGCGTAGAAGCAGCCGCGCTCGTCCATGGGAACCATCTCCTCCCAGGGGTAGGAGCTTTCGGAGTTGCCGGCGCGAGCGGCGTATTCCCATTCTGCCTCGGTGGGGAGGCGGAAGGGCTCCACATAGACCCCTTCGCGGCCGAGGCTGCGCTTCAGGAAGTCGGTGCGCCAGTTGGAGAAGGCGTTGGCCTGCTCCCAGCTCACGCCCACCACCGGATAGTCGTTGTAGCCGGCGTGGGAGAAGTACATGCGGGTGTAGGGCTCGTTGTAGGCATTGTCGAAGTCGTTGATCCAGGCCGTGGTGTCGGGATACACGTTGACAATGTATGTGTTCAGGAAGTCGTAGTCGCCGGTGAGCGGACGGCTCACAGTCTCGCGCACTATGCGACCCTCGTCGTCGAAGTAGGCGGTGTCCTTGCTGATAGTGGGGAGCGTGTAGTCCACTTCGTGGTCTGTGTTGTAGTCGCGGCGGGTGGCGTCCAGACGGTTCTTGCGCTTGGCGGCGGCTGTGTGGTTGAAGATCTCGTAGCGGTAGTTGAGCTGCGTGGGGTCGAGCTCGCGGCGGCCGGTGATCGGGTTGGTGCGGTAGACACTTTCGATGGCGCGCTGCTCATCCTCGTTGGCGTTGCGCCAGGGGATGTTCTTGCTCCAGTTCAGGTAAGGCTTTATGGGGTTGCCCTCCTTGTCCTCCTCGATCTTGAACTCCTCGTTGCCACCGTAGGCCGGGTCGGCGAGTCGCTCGCGGATGATGGAGTCGCGCACCCACAGCACGAACTGCTTGTATTTGGAGTTGGTGACCTCGGTCTCGTCCATCCAGAAGGCGTCCACACTCACGCCGCGCTGGTCGGCCTTGATGTTCCATGTGGAGTCGTCGGCAGCGGGGCCCATCTTGATGGAGCCGCGGTCCACGAGCACCATGCCGTAAGGCGTGGGTTCGGTGTAGGAGCTGCCGGCCACACCGGTGACTTCGCCGCCGGCGTTGCTGCCCCCTTTCGAAGAGAAGCATGAGGTGAGGGCCAGCGCCGTGGAGAGACAGATGGCGCCGGCTGCCAGGCCCCGCATGAAGCGGCGCCCGGCAGAGCTGAATATTATGGAATCTGTATGCTTCATAAATTCGTGATTATATTGAATCGCTCCGGCTGGCGGGGAGGGCCCCGGTTTACATCAGCCTGATGGAGCGGTGACGGTTGCGGTTCTTTTTAGAGAAGTCGATCTTGAGCCGGTAGCCGGCCATGATCTCGTGGGTGCCGCTGCTGGCCTTGGCTATGGCGTTGAGCGGATACTCGTAGACATATCCCAGGTAGAAGTTTCGGTATTCGGCGCCGAGTTCGGCCTTGATGGCCGAGTCGTAGCGGTAGCCCACACCGACGGTGAGGAAATTGTTGTAGCGCACCCTGAGGTCGGCCTGGCCCGTGAAGTCGGTGAAATCGTAGGCCAGCATGAGCGAGGGCTCTAACTCAAACAACGTATTATTGAGCCTGATATTGCCTCCGCCCATCAAATAAAGGGTGCGTGTGAGCTCCGTCTCGAAGTATTCAAGCTCCTCGGCGTCGCTGCCCGAGGCGGTCTCCACTTTGAGCTTCACGGAGGGCTGCAGCAGGTGCAGGCCGCCGATGCCGCCCCACCATTTCCCGCGGGTATACCATATCCCGGCGCCCAGGTCGAAGGCCGAGCCGGTCACATCCTGTGTGGGGATAGCCTCGTCGGTTCCTTCGTGGAAATCGTCGTCGTCGGGGAGCACCACATCGGAGCCCTTGAACTTTTGGTTGAAGTAGCTGCCCTGCACACCGACGGAGAGTGTGCCCTTGAAAAGCTTTATCTTGTAAGAGGCCTGCAGACTCACATCGAGGTTCGAGAAGAGGCCGCGCGAGTCGGAGCCTACTACGGCGCCCACACCGAGCCGCTTCTTGCCGATCTGAAACGGCATGTCGCCCACAAGGAAGAAATCCTTGGGCGCGTTGTCTATGCCGATCCACTGCAAGCGGGTGCCGGCCCTGACGCGCAGGAAGTCGGTGGATCCCGTGGCGCCGGCGTTGTAGAGCGTCGTGGCCTCGTAATACTGGCCCAGCTGCGCGTCGGCCGTTTGTGCTGAAGCCGCGGCCGCACCTGTCAGGGCGCAGGCGAGCAGGACCGCGAGGCGGCGTAAGCGCCGGGCAGCGGAGCCCGGGGCGGTGCGTAGCGATATGTGAGCCGGATAGTTCAAGGCTTGAGTCTGCGGTTATAATTATTCAAAATAGAAAGTGAATACGATCATGTTGCTTTTGACTTTGCTCAGCGCGTTGGTCATCTTGATGGCTTCGGGATCGTCCTGCAGATCGGGCCGGTCGTGGCGCAATATGTCGGAGAGGCCGAAACAGAATTTCACCTCCGGGTTGAACTTGAAGAAGGGGAGGTAGAAGTCGCAGCCCAGGCCGAGTGTGAGGTAGAAATCAGCCGAGTTGAACTGCAGCGGCTCGGGGCGCTTCTTGCCTACATCGAAAGCCGCCATGACGCCTGCCGTGACGTAAGGACGAGAGTTCTTGTAGCGGTCGCCCGAGATCTTGAGATCGAGTGGCACCACCACATAGGCCGACTTTATGTTCTGCTTGTTGGTGACGCCCGAGTTGGACTCGATCATGGTCACATTCTTGTTGCCGAAATACATGCCCGGGCTGAGCCTGAGGTTGAAATATTGATGCAGACGCAGGTCGGCGAGCACATTGACGCAGAAGCCCGGTGAATAGCCGGGCACCTCGGCATACCAGTTCTGGCCGTCGGGCGAAGGCTCTCCGTTGTGCGTGAATTTGAGGTCCTGAAAGTGCATGCCCACAGAGAAGCCCAGATGGAGCTTCTTCATGTCGGCATAGGGACGATTGTAGAGAAAGTCGTTCCTGCGCTGAGCCTGCGCCGCCGCAGGGAGCAGGACAGCGAGCAGCAGAAGCGCCGCCTGAAGCCACTTGTATTTAAGAAGCCACTGATATTTAATCCTTCTCCGGTTCATCAATAATTAAACGCACCCCGTCGCCGATTATTGCGCGACATGGCCATTTGGGCGCTTGGTCGCTGCCGGGGCGCCTCTTTCAACCGGACAGCTTGCACGAAGGAACCCGGAGATCTGCTCGAAATCGGCTTGGACGAAGCTGTGAATAATACTTTGAAAAAAATACGTGCGACAATGAACCATGCGGCAAACAATTTGTAAATAAATCAAACCATAACTTAAAATATTATGAAAAAGACTAAGTTTTTCTTTTTATTAGCCTTTTCGGTATGTATGATTTCATTCGTGAGTTGTTCGCAAGAAGAACCGCAGTTTAAAGATGTAACAAGTCTCAAAAAAGCAAGCTAATGAGCCGGCAGATCAATTGGACGTGGCCGCACTTTATCAGGCGGCTTTGCAAGAATTTTCAGAAATAGGCCATGATTCAAACGGAACATTCAGAAAGCCTCAAGAAGATTATCTGAACGGGTACTTGGCGGGTTTTGCAGTTGTGATATCAGGAATTTTGGTTTCATGTTATGCTTAGAAGATTATGGGACTCAGTGAATTAGGAGGTATATTAATTGTGGGTGGCAGCTTGATTCAGTTGCTGTTTTTTAGAAGAAAAGTTTAATTTTGGCATCGATTGGATTTGTATGCCTGATAGTCGGCCTATTTGTTAAAAAGCAACTTTTCTGAAGCCATTGTGCGAAAACCATATTTCCGAATATTTCCGCTGCCGGGCCGCATTTGGTTGGCAGCGGATTTTTTTGTAACTTAGCGGTTCATAAGTAATTCTCAGAAATTAGTTAATATTAACTTTAACGTAAGTCAAATAACTGCTTAAGGAAATTTTGATTGAATTTTGAGATGCTTTTTTCGCTTTCGTTCAGTCTTAGAACACGCTAAGCTCCTTCACTCAATCAAAAAAAGCATCTCAAAATTCAATCAAAATTTCTATAAGCTAATTTCTTCGACTTACTTAATCAAACTAACCGCTTACAGATATGAAACATGGATTCAGAAAACTGAGTTTTGCCGCCGCAGTGGCAATCTCGTCATGCTTCGTTATGCCCATGAACGCACAGACAGTCGGGGACAATCCGTTCCTCAAGCCTTACGAAACGAAGTACGGTATCGCTCCCTTCGAGCAGATCCGCACCGAACATTTCATCCCGGCAATCAAGGCCGGTATAGCCGAGCAGGCCGAAAATATCCGCAAGATTGTGGAGAATCCCGCTCCGGCCGATTTCGACAACACGATCCTCCCGCTCGAGAATCTCTCGCCGATCCTGGAGAGAGTCTCCGGCGTGTTCTATCACTACGACTCGGCCATGAAGACTCCCGAGTTCGGCGCCATGTCCGAAGAGGCTATGCCGCTTCTCAACGAGGCTTCCAACGCCGTGATGCTCGACGAGGGCCTGTTCAAACGTGTGAAACAGGTCTACGACAACCGCGACAAGCTCAAGCTCTCCAAGGTGCAGAAACGTGTGGTAGAGAAATATTATCGCGAGTTCACCGAGCAGGGCGCCGACCTCTCGCCCGAGAAGAAGAAGGAGCTCACCCGCATCAACGACGAGCTCTCGAAACTCTTCATCCAGTACAACAAGAATCTGCTTAACGCCACCAACCAGTTCACCATCGTGGTCTACGATAAAGACGACCTGGCCGGTCTGCCCGAGAGCTCTGTGGCTCAGGCAGCCCAGGAGGCCAAGGAACGCGGCATGGACGGCCTCTATGTCTTCACGCTCCACGCTCCGAGCCGTCTCCCCGTGCTTCAGTATGCCGACAACCGCGGCCTGCGCGAAGCCATGTATAAAGGCTATACTAACCTCGCTTCCTACGGCGAGAACTCCAACATACCGGTGATCAAGGAGATAGTGCGTCTGCGCGCCGAGAAAGCCAAGCTGATGGGCTTCAAGGATTTCGCCTCCATGATGACTTCTCGCGTCATGGCCGGCACACCCGAGGCGGCCGAAGAGCTGCTGATGAAGGTGTTCACTCCCGCTGTGGAGCGCTCCAAAGAGGAAGTGAAGGATATGCAGGCTTATGTCGACGCCCACGGCGGAGGCTTCAAGATCGCTCCCTGGGACTATTACTACTATGCCGAGAAGGTGAAGAAGCAGAAGTTCGACTTCGACGAGAACGATGTTCGCCCCTATTTCGAGCTCTCAAATGTGCTCCACGGCCTTCAGTATGCCGCCAACCGTCTTTACGGCATCAACTTCACCGAGATGCCCGACGCTCCCAAATATATGGACGAGGTGACTGTCTACGATATCACCGACAAGGACGGCAAGCACGTCTCTGTCTTCATGACCGACTACTTCCCGCGCGGCACCAAGGTGCAGGGTGCCTGGATGGAGCAGATGCAGAGCGCCGGCGTATATGAGGACGGCAAGTATCGCCGCCCGATCGTCTACAATGTGGGCAACTTCACCCGCCCCACTGCCGACACTCCCGCCCTCCTCACTCCCGACGAGGTGGAGACTACCTTCCACGAGTTCGGCCACGCCCTGCAGGGTATGCTCACTCAGGCTCCCTACAAGTCGATAGCCGGAACCAATGTGGACCGCGACTATGTGGAGATGTGTTCGCAGATCAACGAGCACTGGGCCGACACTCCCGAGGTGCTCAAGGTCTACGCCAAGCACTATAAGACAGGCGAGCCGATGCCCGATGAGCTTGTGAAGAAGATGCAGAAAGCCTCCACATTCAATCAGGGCTTCATGACAACAGAGCTCGCCGGCGCCGCTCTCCTCGACATGGCTTACGGCCACCTGCAGGACGGCAATTTCGACCCGATGGCCTTCGAAAAAGAGGTGGCCGAGAAGATCGGTATGCCCGCCGAGATCACCTTCCGCTACCGCTCGCCCTACTTCAAACATATCTTCGGCGACGACGGCTACGCTTCCGGCTACTACACCTACCTCTGGGCTCAGGTGCTCGAGGCCGACGCCTGGGAGCTCTTCGAGCAGAAAGGTGTGTTCGATCCCAAGACTGCCGCCAGCTTCAAGAAGAATATCCTCGAGAGCGGCGACACGGAGGATCCCACTGTGCTCTTCGTGAAGTTCCGCGGCCACAAGCCCGATCCCGAAGCTCTCCTCCGTCTGCGCGGCTTCAAAAAATAATCCGCGCCCTGACGCCGGGATAACCCGGCACAATCCCCCGTTAGTTCAGTAACTACATATTTACTCAATACGCGAGGCCGCACCGGAAACACTCCGATGCGGCCTCGCTGCGAATATATACGGGGAATGATGCGTTCAGAAGGTTGTACCTCACGCCGGCTGGACGTGGCGGAGAGGGACAGAAGCCCGGCGGAGACGGGGTCAGCGGATCACGAGCGTGGCGGAGACGGGGTAGTGGTCGGAGGCTTTCAGCCGACCTTTCTCTACGCTCACGGCCCGCATGTCGCCGCGGTAGAGTATCTGGTCTATGTGGAAGAGCATATGGAAGGCGTTGAAGGTATACATAGGTCCGTTGCCGGCATCGACGTAGGCGTCGCGGAAGCCGCTGCTGTTGAACAGGCGCCAGGTATAGGAGAGCGGCACATCGTTGAAATCACCGCAGACGATCTGCCGCCCCGGTATGAGCGAAGCCACCGAGTCGATGCCTGCGGCGAACGAAGCCCGGGCCAGCGCTGCGCGTTTCAGTTTGCCGAGTATGGAGCGTTTCATCTCGCGGGCGCTCTTCTTCATGCCGTCGAAGCCGCGGTCGAGCTGCGTGACCACACCTTTCTCATCGTCGGAAAGGCGGTAGGAGGGGAAGTGCACACAGAATACTGTCACCGACTTGCCCGGCTCTACCTGCACCTCGGCCGCCACGGCGCACTGGTCGTGGATCTTGGCCAGCGGACCTTCCCAGCTCAGAGGATAGCGCGAGAGGATAGCCATCTCGTTGTCGGTGCCCCAGCGCATATAGGGGTATTTGCGGCCAAGTTCGTGGGAGAACATGGGGTGTGTGGTTTCGGGCGGATAGCGGAAGTAGGTGAACACGCACGCCTCCTGCAGGCAGATCACATCGGCGTCGGACCGGAGCAGATAATCCACAATCTCGGTGCGTGTGGAGTCTTTGGCCGAACGGGCGAAGTGGTGCACATTGTAGGTGAGCACCTTGAGCACCTTCTCGCCCGGCTTCGGCCCGGATGGGAAGCTGAGAGGCGAGACTGTGAAGAAGGGGTAGAGAAGCAGGACCACCACCGCTATACCGGCTAGCGCTATCGGACGCCGACGGCGGAATATGAGCCAGAGAGCCGCGGGTATGAGCGTGAGCACGAAGAGGGGGAGGAACACGAGCGTGAGTATGCCGGGTATCACGGTGACTTCAGGATCGATGAAGCCGCCGTAGCCGGATGTCAGCGCAAGCAGATACAGTGCCCAAGTGAGCACCGTAGCGGCTATGTAGAGTATTTTCTTCAGTAAAAGCAAAATCTGATGCGGGTTACTGTGTCATTTTCCGGAGGGAGGGGCTATTTGCGTCCCAGGCGGGCGGAGATAGCGTTGAGTTCCTGGCGCTCGGAGCGGGAGAGCGACTCGTAGCCGGAGAGCTTTATCTTGTCGAGCAGCTCGTCGAGACGCCGGTTGTCGTCGAGATGCCGGCGCATGATCTCGGCTGTGCGACGCGCGCCCTCTTGTGTAGGACGCCGGGCGGGCCTTGCTGGTTCACGCCGCGGCCGCTTTTTCTGAGCGCGGAGCTTGAGCGCGAGCGGATAGACGGCGCCGAAGGCCACACCACCCAGATGCGCTATGGCGCCTCCCGCATTGAGACCGCCGGCCGTGCCGAGCAGCGCAAGCAGTATCATGAAAATCACCAGCCATTTCATCTTCACGTCGCCCAGGAAGAAGAGATGCAGTGTGGCGTCGGGCATCAGGAAGCCTGTGGCTGTCATCACGGCGAGCACCGAGGCCGAGGCGCCGAGCAGCCACCCGCCGCATATGGCCGGAGCCATGGAGCAGAGAAGCAGATAGAGCGCGCCGCCGCAGAGTCCGCCCCCTATGTAGAGGCCGAGAAGACGCCGAGGCGAGGATGCCTCGCGGATCATGCGCCCGAACCAGAGCAACCACAGCATATTGAACAGCAGATGCAGAAAGTCGGTGTGGGTGAACATGTAGGTGAGGATCGTCCACGGACGGTGCAGCCACTCGGCGACACTGCCGGGGAGCACGAGCATGGCCGTGGCCGAAGCTGCCGCCGGGCCCCCTCCCGCCTTCGCGACTATGGAGCATATCCCCCCAATCAGATAGACGGCGCAGTTGATCCCCACAAGCCACGCCAGAACGCCGGGACGCCTCCGCCCTGTGCGGAAACTTCCGAAATACTGACCGCGCTTCCCGAAATACTCACCGCGCATCTCAGTAGACCTTTTTCGGTTTCCAGAGCCATACGAGCAGCAGGCCGAAGAGCATGCCGCCCAAGTGAGCGTAGTGGGCCACCGACGAGAGGGCGCCCGATGCGCCGAAGAGTATCTCTAAGAGGCCGTAGCCGATCACTATCCATTTGGCTTTTATGGGCACCGGGATGAAGAAGAGATACATGGGCACGTTGGGGAACACGAATCCGAATCCCACGAGCAGACCGAAGATAGCTCCCGAAGCGCCTATGGTGCAGAGCTGCGTCTTGAACAGCGCCATGTTGGCCAGTCGCGCCGGATCTCCCTGTGCCACTGTGTAGTCCACCATCTCTTTCACATAGCCGGCGGCGAAGCCGTTCTGGCTCGCCAAAGCCTCGATGTATTCTTGCTGCCAGGTGATCTGCCAGACCACTTCCTGCACAAGTCCGGCTCCCACGCCGCATATCAGATAGAAGAAGAGGAACTTCTTTTGCCCCCAGACCATCTCAAGCATGCGGCCGAACATATAGAGGGCGAACATATTGAAGAAGATATGCGCGAAGTTGTGGATATCGTGCACAAACATGTAAGTGACGAGCTGAATCGGATTGAAATCCGCGGCGCTCCAGAAGTGCAGGCCGAGACGGTCCACGGCGAAGCGGCCGAACGCCCCGCTTATGAAACAGGCTATCCATATGCCGATGTTGATTATCAGCAAGGAGCGTGTGACGGGCGGTATGCGGCTCAGGGCATTCCCCTGCGGGGAGCCGTTGTAATAATTGGTCATGACTGAAACTGTTTTTGCCGCCGGGGCCGGGAAATGGCCGCGGCGCATCGAGATTAAGAGCTTTTTTGCTAAACAAGCCCAAAGGAGGCTATGGCGCGGACTCCGTCGGCGCGGAGCCGGGTTGCCGGGGCGAGGGCGGTCGCATCCAGCTCCCTCCCGTAAAGGCTTTTCTGATGCAAAATTAGTGAAAAATCGGAGTTTGATGGCTTTTTCTGAAAAAGAATCGTAAAAAAACGTTGTCGAGGGAACAATTTTTTGGTAAAAAATTGTTTTTAATTAAAACAATGCTTAATTTTGCGGACACGATGACCACACCCGGTGAAGTTGAGTTGCAATGCCTGCTAAAGAATTGCCGTTTTGCCAGCTTGGTCCGGCCATGATTTGTAACCATGAGTAATCCGCAGTGTGCTCCTCAGGTTTAAAAGGAGAAAGAGATAACCAGACAACAAACAACTAATTTTACTATATCAATGAACAAGACAGAATTAGCTAACGAAATCGCTGCTAAAGCATCAATCAACAAAGCTACAGCGAAAGCTGCCCTCGACGCAGCTCTTGAATCAATCTCTCAGGCGCTTGCCAACGAGGACAAAGTAGCCCTCATCGGCTTCGGTACATTCTCTGTTGTGGAGAAATCAGCCCGCATCGGCCTGAACCCGCGTACAAAAGAAAAAATTGAGATTCCTGCACGCAAGGTTGTGAAATTCAAAGCAGCCGAAGGTTTCGGAAAATAATATATTTTAATTTCGTCAACCCATTATTGAGCCCCGGGATAGCGCTTCCGCTTCCCGGGGCTTTTAATGCTGATTCCCGAATAATCTGAATCATCTGAGCTCTCGGAATTCTCTGATTACTCTGATTACTCCGATAATTCGTGGTAATCCAATCTCCGGCTGCGCCGGGGATTAGGGATTGAAGAGGTCTTTGTCGTAGAAGTCGAGGATGGAGTAGGTCTGTTTGAGTGCTATCTTGGCGGGGCTCTCGGGGTTGATGCGCAGGGCGGCGTTGTAGTCGTTGATCGCTTCGGCGCGGTTACCGAGTTGCCAGTGGAGCATGCCGCGGCGCAGAAGAGCCTCGTCGGAGGCGGGGTTCTCGCTCACGTAGCGGTCGAGGGCCGCAAGGCTGTCCTCGGCTCCGGTCTTCTGCTCTTTGAGGCTCTGAAGGAGCGCTTCGAGTTTGGAATCTTTCATGGTCGGTCCGGAATATGAGAGGGTTTAGAGCCCGTTGCACAAAATTTGTTAACGTCAGGGTCGCAGCAGTGCGTCAGATTCGGTGCTGTGAGCGATTGAGCATAGCGGGCTATGTGATTGAGC
>SFOK01000144.1 GCA_004552395.1 Bacteroidales bacterium
CGCTAAATCTACTACGGATGCAAATTGCAGCATCAAGAATGTGGAACTTGACAAAGAATATCCTGTTACGACAGGTTGGGCAGGCAATGGAGATCTTGAATCATACTGGTGTTTGCCGACCACAGCACAAGCAGATGAGATGGATGAGTACAAGGTCACTCTGAACCTGAATAACAACACGATTAAGTTTACGAAACAAATATCGTCGGGTATCGGGGTTACGAAGGCCAATGCGCTTAATGCCCGTTTCATCGGCGATGCACTTGTTGTAGAAGGAGCCGGCGCCGGAGTTTCGGTCTACGACATCGCAGGCCGTCTGCTTGCCACATCGGCCGAGGGCTCGCTGACCGTTGCCGGTCTGCCCAACGGGGTCTATGTGGTCAAGACCGCCGAAACAGTTGTGAAATTAGCTAAATAAGTACGGATAGCAGTTTCCGCGCCAAACACAGACAATCTTTTATCCGAGAAATGATCAAAAAGCTTGTTCGGGCACTTTTGTGCATTCTTCTTGCCCCGGCAGTTCTGTGCCGGGGCGGGGAGACTGCCGCAGAGCCACAGGCCGCCCAAAACAGCCTGCCGCAACCCGGCGACATCCACAACTATAAGGCACCGCTCTACTGGACCATCTATGAGTATGCCCGCGAGATGGAGATTGCCGGCATACCCTACGACCAGATGGATCTGACCTCAGAGCAGTGGGATGCCGTTATCGACATGATGGCCACCAGGTTCAAACCCTACGGCTACGACATGATCTGCACCGACGGCTTTCTGCCGCAAAAGGCCCGCGACGGGGGTATCTACATGTCGCACTACGGCTCAATGCCGCTTAAAGAGCTTGTAAGACGCTGCAAGGAGAAGGGACTGAAGGTAGGTGTCTACGACAACCCGCTATGGATCAAAGGCGACCTTAACAAAAAGGTGCCGGGAACCAACTACACCCTGCGCTCGCTCACACGCAATCAGAGCGACGTAGTGCTGTATCCCGATGTCACAGACCGCCCCGATTTCACATGGCTTGTGACCGACCACCCCGGTGCGCGCGAATATATCGACGGATGGTTCAAACACTATCACGACATGGGTGTCGACTTCGTGCGCATGGATTTCATGTGCTGGTATGAAGACGGCGATCCGGGGCGCGATTATCCGGTGACCTGCGGCTACGGCCGCGAGCGCTATGAGCGCGGACTGGCCTATATCTGCGAATCGGCCGAGAAGTATGGCATCTTCACCTCGATAGTGATGCCCGAACTCTACAACGACGCCGAGCTTGAGCGGAAATACTGCAACATGACCCGCATTGTTCAGGATACCAATATCGGCGGATGGCACCATTTCTCGTCGTTCAACCGGGGCAAGATCTACGACCGCTGGCCTTATGCCGACAACCAGATGGACGGCTTCACCCACTGGAGCCATATCGGCGGCAAAGGCAAAATTATCCTCGACGGCGATTTCCTGCGGCTCAACAAATGCACGACCGACGACGAGCGCCGCTCGCAGGTGTCGCTGCAGCTGATTGCCGGAGGCCCCGTGGTGATTGCCGACACCCCCGAGACCATCGGAAATCTCGACGGTTTCTATACCAACGAAGAGCTGTTGGCGCTGAACACAGACAGGTTTATCGGCAAACCGCTGTCAGATGAAGTAAACAGCGAAGGGAGCTGCATCTGGTGGGGCACGATGAGCAACGGCGATGTTGTGCTGGCCATGTTCAACCGCGAGGATTATCCACGCGAAATGAGCGTCGAGCTGCAGAGGTTCGGACTTCAGGGTGCCTGCCGCGTGCGCGACATGTGGACCCATCTCTACGACACCTCCGTAGACGGCATTTTCAGCGCCACTGTGGCCGCCCACGGGTGCAAGGTGGTGAAACTCCTTCCCGAAGCTGTTGCGAAGCCTGAGAGGCTCTATATGATCGGCCGGGCAACCCCGGCGTACTGGAACATCGGCGAAGCCTGCGAGATGACCGCTGAAAAGGGAGCATTCGTCTACCGCGGCCCCCTCTTCAAAGGAGAGATGAGATTCGTGAGCGAACGCGACTGGAACTCGGTGAACTATATTCCGAAAGGAGAGAACGGCACCTGGCTGACCGACCCGGGAAGCGTGGAAATTTTTAACGGCGACCCGCATGAGTTTGTCAGACACTGGTGGGTAAACGAGCCGGGAACCTACGAAGTGAAAATGACGATTTCGGCAAGCGGCACCCTTGCGGCGCTTTCAGCGGTACGCACCGGTGAGCTGCCGCCGATGATGACTGTGCTCGGCGCCGCCACGGGGAGTTGGGAAAACGTAAGCGGCCATATTGTCTATGGCTCGGCCGACAATCCCGACATCGTGGAATGGGACGGAGTTGTGAGACCCCACACCGACCGCTGCCATTTCAAATTCGCAGCCTTCCCCGGCGAATGGTGGGAATCGACTTTCTATGTGCCCGAGACCGTCGACTTCAACAACAAGGTAAAGCTTGTAAAACCCGGCGAGACTCACAGATACATCGAGGATTATGGCGGAGGCCATGATTATTTCTGGGGGTTCGCACCGCTTGACTGCGGTTTTTACCGCGTTACGCTCAACAAGGCGGCAAAGACCGTAACCTTTACCCCTCGCGGCAGCGGGGCACTTGACCACCCCGAGGCCGACGGAACCGTACGGCTGAAAGCTTATTTTACAGGCGACCGGCTTGAGGTGGAGGGTGGAGAGAGCGGCGTGGCCGTCTACGATATCAGCGGGCGATGCCTCGGACGTTCCGACGGATCACGGCTGACAATCGACCGGCTTCCCGCCGGAACCTATCTGGTTAAAAGCGGACGCGAGACCGTCAAACTTCTGAAAAGATAAAAACCTATCAAATTATATTATAACTTAATTTTTAACCTTAACTGATTATGAAACAGAATATAATTAAAGGGATGGCGTTGGGATGCGCCATGATGCTGGGAGCAGCCTCTCTTTCAGCTGCGGTTCCCGAACATCTCTATATGGTCGGCGAGGCATCTCCGAGCCTATGGAACATTGATCTTGCCATTGAAATGACCAACGAGGGTGAAGGCGTTTTCAGCTATCACGGCACCCTCTACAA
>SFOK01000002.1 GCA_004552395.1 Bacteroidales bacterium
AACAACATACGCACTTTTTTGAAATTAAGCGCAAATTTGTGTAACTTTGCAAGATGCAGGGAATGTGCAGTCACTCCTGCCCCTCCGCGAAATGGGGCTTGTCGCGTGACTGCGACTCTCTGTAATAGAACCACTAATATCGACTACATTTATCCTTTACCATGGACATTTCATTGATATCCAACACCGGAATCCAGTTCTACACTCTCCCGGAACCGGTAGTTTTCGATCTTGGCGAGGCTCAGGTGAAGCCCCAAAGATATTTCGAGTTTGAATTCGGAGCAAACACATATATAGAGCCTGTGCTCTACGTGAACTCGCAGTTCGCCAAGCGTTCGGAGCTTGTGACGCGTCATTATCTGGACCCGTCCACAAACCGCTTCACTCTCCCCGAAGCCGAGATAAATATGTCGCTGCTCCCGGTGGTGCCCATGGAGAAGGTGTTGACCTGCAATTCACTCATGGCTTATGTGGGAGCGGCCAAGAAACCGGGCCTCGACCTGCTTGAGAACCGATGGCTCCCTATACCGTACCTGCTCGACGCTACACCCGGCACCGCGCAGGGACCTCTCGACTGGTGCCGCGTCATGTTCTCACCCATAAAGGAGAAATGCACCGAGGATAAGCGCGTCTACAACGTGACGCTCGCTTTCGACACGGCAGAGAGCAAGAACGCCTCGCTGCAGGACGGTCCCACCTTCGAGGGCCAGACGGAGAAGCACTTCAGCCTCTGCGGTGTGCCCGAGGCTGTGGCCGGAAACGCTTCCCTCTCCAAGTCGGAACGCAACCAGCTCGAGAATGTGGACGTGCCGCTCACGGTCTTCTCAACCTGCGACGCCACAACAAATCCGACGCTCAACTCCTGCCTGCAAGAGATATTCGACAGTGTCAACATACGCGAACTTCCGGCCGGTCAGCGCCTTAAGTTTGTGGTCTACTACGTCTATTTCGTCAGCACTATCCATAAGATGGGATTCCTCCCCGGCGTGAAGCTCTACAACGGCTCGCTCTTCCCCGCCATCAAGACCAATTTGGTGCTCGATGTGGGCAATTCCCGCACCTTCGGTCTCCTGGCCGAGGATCCCCTCAACGACAGTTTCTCCAATACGGCGGTGCTCCATCTGCGCGACCTCTCCACCGGCCGCGTCTATAAAGAGCCCTTCGATATGCGCCTCTGCTTCAAGGAGGAGCATTTCGGCAACGAAAACTCGGAGCGCTTCCCCTGGCCCTCCGTGGTGCGTCTCGGACGCGAGGCTCTCGACTCGATCTACGGCGGCAACCGCTCGCTGCTCGACGCCCAGCAGTACGAAACCACCCACTCATCGCCCAAACGTTACCTGTGGGACGACGCGCCTTTCGCAGGCGAGTGGAAATTCATCAGCGAGAAAGACCGTGTCAACGGCCCTGCCCACTCCGTATATTTCCCTGGTCTCATGGAGCAGCTCCGCAGCGACGGCAGCTTCACGCCCGATCCCGCAGAGATGGGTTCCCGCAGCGCTTATTCCCGCGCCTCGCTCATGACGCTCTGCTTCGTGGAGATCCTCCTGCAGGCCCGCGCCCAGGCCAACAGCTACGAGTTCCGCCGCCATGCCGGCAACGAGAAAAACCGCCGGGTGATCTCCCGGGTGATCCTCACCTGCCCCACTGCCATGACTCGCCGCGAACAGCTCGTGCTGCGCCGCAGCATGGAGGAGGCTTCGGTGATCCTGCGCCGCTACTATGCCGCTGCATATATGTTCCCCTACGAGGCGCAGACCGACGCTCAGAAGATCGAGGTGATACCTTCGGTGGCGGACCTCTCCCTCTCCATGGACAATATCGACCACCGCATGTCGTGGAACTACGACGAGGCCACCTGCGCGCAGATGGTCTATCTCTACTCGCAGCTGCGCCGTAACCTGGGCAGCACATCCGAATTCTTCGAGAGCTACGGACGCCGCCGAAACGGCGAGCAGCGCCCCAGCCTCACCATAGCCTCGCTCGACATAGGCGCCGGCACTTCAGACATAATGATCTGCAATTACCGCGACGAGGGTCTCAGTGTCGAGGCAAGGCCGCTCTTCTACGAGAGCTTCCACATTGCCGGCGACGACCTGGTGAAGCGCATCATCACCGATGTGATCCTTGAATCACCCAAGGCTTCCTATCCCGACGCTTCGGGAATCATCACGGCCAAACTGCTCGCAATGGGATGCCCCGATGTACCGGAGAAGATGCATCATTTCTTCGGCCAGACATCGAATATGGGTGTGGTAGAGTGCCGCATGCGCAAGGAATTCTGTGTGCAGGTGCTAATACCCACGGCTTACTATCTTCTCGACCTGCTTCAGCGCGGCGAGAATGAGCGCGAGCTCCCCTTCGACGAGATATTCAGCCGCAACCGCCCCTCGCAGGAGCTGCTCGACTTCTTCGCCAAGTCCATGGGCTTCCGCTACGAGGACCTCAAGCTCGTATATAACCCCTCCTACCTCAACGAGATAGTGCGCCGCGTATTCGAGCTCCCGCTGCGCAAATGGTCGGCCATCTTCTATACGTTCAAGGCCGACATAGTGCTGCTGAGCGGCCGCCCCTGCTCGCTGGCAGAGATCCGCTCGCAGATGCGCCGCCTCATGCCGGTGGCTCCCAACCACCTCATATCCATGGCCGACTACCGCGTGGGCTCATGGTATCCCGGAAGCACCGACATAGGCCGTTTCTCTGACAAGAAGTCGCTCGTGGCTGTGGGCGCTCTCATAGCCTATCTGGCTTCGGCAGGCAAGTTGCCCATGTTCAACCTCAACGCCAACCTACTCAAGACCAAGGTGTTCCCCACAAGCGAATACATCGGCCCGATGAATATCCACACAGGTGTGGTCGACAATCTCATCACACCCAAACACAATATGGCCGACCTGAAGGTCTCGGGTCTCCCGGTCTATCTCGGCACCCGTCAGCTCGATGTCACAGGCTACCCCACGCGTGTACTCTATAATCTGGACTTTGACCGCGAGGGCTTGCGCTCCACTGCCGCCCGCGCCGTGATCTTCTCTCAGGGTCTCGCTCCCGACACACCGGTGGAGGAGCTTCCCGGGGAGCTCCTCCAGGCGCAGATGGAGATAGCCAAGGTCCGCGCCCTGGCGCACCTGCCCCTCGAGGTTTCGCTCGAACGCGATTATGCGGCCGACAAGGAGGCTGTCCGCCTGGTATCGGTCACCGACGCCGAGGGCAACCTGCTCGATCCGAACCTCTTCTCGCTCAGGCTGCAGAGCCGTGCCGAGGAGGAGGCCGGATGGCTCGATTCGGGAGTATTCTCGCTCCATCTGGGCATCTGAGAGGTTTTCGCCGTCTGCCCGACCCGGGGAGCCGGCAAGGTAAGTAACATTAAAAGAACGCATTTAAATCCGATATGGAGACAAAGAATAACGACCGGCAGGAGCTGAACACCGTGCTGGTGAATGAGATAAAAGGTGAACGCAAAGTGGCCGACGCGGCTCTGAAGTGGGCCGCCCGCGATCTTGCGCCCGATCAGGCTGCCAAGGTGCGCGATGCCGTGCTCGAAGGGGGCGTCAAAGTGCGCAATATCGACCGAGCGCTCCACAACAACCCGGCCGCCGCTATCTTCGGCGAGAGCCAGGTGGGCAAATCGTATCTGGTCAAGAACCTGCTCAAGGACGCGCAGGGCGGTTTCTCGGTGAAGAACCCTGCCGACGGCCGCGATGTCAACTTCCTCAGCGAGCTCAACCCTCAGGGCGGCGGCGCCGAGTCTACCTCGCTCATCACTCGCTTCACGGTGCGTCCCACCAACGCGCCTAACTCGGAGTACCCTATCAAGGCCGTGATCTTCTCGCCCATGGATGTGGTGCTCACGCTGGCCGACTCCTTCTTCTCCGATGTGAAGAACCACTCATTCCCCGACAAGGAGAACCTGGAGACGCTGCTCAACAGTCTGACCGAACGCTATGCCGGCGTAAGCCCCGTGCAGTCGGTGCTCACGGCCGAGGACCTCTACGAGATGGCCGCTTATCTGAACCCCGACCGCTTCCCGATTGCCCGCACCTGGCTCGGCTCACTGCGCTCCATCCGTTTCTTCGAGCGTCTCGCGACCCTGATTGCAGCCGTGCCCGCATCGGGTTGGCCGGAGGTATTCTCGGTGCTCTGGAACTCGAACCCGATCATCGACGATATTTTCCGTAAGCTGATAGCACTCCTCCGCGAACTCGATTTCGAGCACGAGGTTTACATTTCCGTCGACGCCTTGCTGAGCTCCACAGGTACGATCCTTTCCGTGGACCGCATCAAGGAGTTCTTCGGCCTCGAAAGCATGGGCGACACCAAAGTAGACCACGCTTCGGTTCCTTTGATGAAGGTATCCACCTCTTCGGGCGTGAAGGAGGTCAAGAAGAGCGAATTCACCTCCATAGCTGCCGAGGTGGTGCTCGAAGTCCCCAAGGAGGTGGCCGACCGCAAGAAGTTCCTCAATAATCTGGACATTCTCGACTTCCCCGGCGCCCGCAGCCGCGAGAATATAGACGAACACGATATCAATGCCGAGCGTGCCTGCACCATGGTGCTCCGCGGCCGCGTGGCTTACCTCTTCAACAAGTATTCGCGCAACTACCTCATAACCACTCTCCTCTTCTGCTATCACAACCAGCAGAGCAATGTCAAGACTCTCAGCGAGCTGCTGCGCTTCTGGATTGAAGACATGATAGGCGCCGTCCCCGAGGAGCGAGCCGCTTATCTGAGTCAGGCTTCGGTGCCCCCGCTCTTCATAGTCGGCACCAAGTTCAACAGCGACCTCAACCGCAACAACTCCACCGAAAAGGACACCGAAAGCGAGGAGAATCTGCAGGCCTCGGCCCGCAACCGCTGGGAGAACCGTTTCGACAAGTTCCTCGTGGATATCATCGACGGCCACGCGCCTGAGAGCTGGTACAACAACTGGACACCGGGCCGCTCTTTCGACAATCTCTATCTGCTCCGCGACTACGAGTGGAGCACCGAAGTGTTCGGCGGTTACATGCAGTCCAACTCCGAAAGCGGTGTCAAGGAGGAAATGAAACGCCACATGGAGCGCCTCAAGGATACATTCCTCAGCCATCCGTCGGTACGCACCCATTTCCGCGATGCCGCCGAGGCCTGGAGGCGCAGCGCCGAACCCAACGAGGACGGCTCGGAATATATCATAGAGAATCTCGTCAGTGCCTCGGCTACCGCCGTCAGCAGCCGCAACCGCCGTTTCGAAGATCAGATCAGGAAGTATTTCCACACTCTCTTCGACGCTATGGATTCCCGCTATCACGACGACGATACGGCCACCCGCATAGCCCGGACTCTCCGCGACGCCGGCAGGATCAGCTTCATGTTCGACACGCTCTTCACTTCGCGTCCCAAGTTCTTCTCCGAGTTCCTGTCGGCCATGATAGTGGGCGAAGACAAGCTCCACGACAAGGTGCTCGACATGGCGGGCGAAATATCCGTCGTGGACCGCACGGACCTGCGCGCCTTGCTCGCTATCCGCCGCCACGCCGGCATCGACCCCAAGCTCTCCCGCCAGGAGAACACTGACCGCCTTCTCAAGGCTTACCACGCATCTTCGCTGTCAGAGATGGAGGCTTACCTGCAGCGCTACGGCTATTCACTCGACGATGTAATCAACCCGGAGAACACTCAGAACCTCCCCAAACTCCTCGTCGAAGAGCTCGAGCGCTTCTGGTTCGATCATTATCTCAATCCGCAGCGCCTGCAGTCTTTCAAGGAATACGGCCTCACCGACGACGACCTGGAGGCTGTCACCGCTTCTCTCAAAGCCCTCTATTCGCAGCGCCTCGACACATCGCTCGAGATCCGCAGCCGCATAGCGAAGTATGTCACCACACCGGACCGCCTCTCCGACATGGCCGACGTCATAGCCGACATCGTATCCGAGATGTTCAATAAGTTCGTCAACAGTTTCGGTACCGCTTATTTCAATCCCGAGCTCTGGCAATCGGTGGCCGAGACCTCCAAGATGGCCGACGTCGAAGTGACTGTCCCCGCAGCTCCCATCGGCGAGGTCGAGTTCGACGAGCACAAGAGCCTTCAGTATATGAGCGATGTCTTCTCAACTTTCGAACACCTCGACGAGCTGATGAGCGACGAGAACGCCGCTCCCGCCTCGCTCGAACATTTCTCCAACTACCGCCATTATTCGCAGTGGGCCGAGAATATGAAGATCGGTTTCATGGCTTCGTGCGACATACCCAAGTTCGACATAGAGAAGAACGAACGCCTGCGCGACCTCATCGTCAAGGAGTTCACCGGCGATCCCGCCGTCGGCGAGATGGTCGAGACCGATCCCGCCGTCAAGGCCAAGATCGACCGCATGAAGCAAGCGCTTGCCGAAAACTGAAAACGCCCCGGGGGTCTTTCCCCCGAAGCTTCGGTTAGTATAATTAACAAACTGAACGTAAGAATATCAACCAAACTCACATGATTTATTCGCTTTCCATAACTGATCCCGGCAAATATAAAATGCTGGTAGTCAAGGGTAAGGAACCTCTCCGCGAATGGAAGAGAACTGCCTCGCTGCTCCGAAGCCGTCTGGGCGGCGTCTGGCCCGAAGTTACGGAGATCTTTGCAAACCCTGAATTCGACCCCAATGGCAACATCGAATGGAAGACTTCAGCCTTCTCCTCCCTCCCCCGGCCTCTCGACGTGATGCAAGGCGCTGAAAAAGAGCGCTATGAAAAAGTGCTCCGCGCAACGGCCGACCGCTTTCAGGAGGCTCTCGCAAGCCTTCGTCCGGGCGATGAGGCTTCCGAGCTTATCCACGCAATACTGACGATGCCTTCGGCCGACAATATCTACTGCGCCGACGGCAAGATAGTCATAGCCCAGTGGGGCATGAGAGAGTACAGCTCCCGGCCTCCTTTCTCGCTGCTCACTTTCGCGGGTGAATCCGACGATGCAAAGTCCGCCGGTTCCGCAAATGTTTCGGGTTCCGCAAATGCTTCTGCCTCAGCTGCCAAGGTCGCAGAACCGACCGGGGAGAAGAAGCCGGAGCCGACAAAGATCCCCGAAATAATCGCCGTCCCCGAAGTCGAAAAAACCGACGCTAAGTCGGCCGACGGGAAACCGATTGAGAAGGTCGGCGAGAGGGTCAGCGATAAGAAAGTCGCTGAGCAAAAGGCTGACGGCCGGGCACTTCCTCCGGTCGATACGGCCGGAAAGGGTGAGGATAAGAAGCGGAAGAAGAAAGGCGCCTGGTGGAAATGGCTCCTGTTAGTGTTCGGTCTGCTTTTGATTGCCGGAGCGGTTTTCTTCCTGATCAGAGGCTGCTCGGGATCGGCTAAGGCCGAGAAGGTCAAGGAACTCCCCAAAACCTCTCCCGAGATTTCCGAATCGGATATCGTACTTTCCGAAGACAGCACCCAATATATTGTAGGTGACCGACTTAACCTCATGATCACCGACAAGGGCGTCGACATGGACAAGTTCATAGCCGATTTCCGCAAACAGTATCCCGACCAAGAGAAATATCAGCTCTGCAAACCTCAGGCCCAGGTCGGCATGATAACTCTCATTGTGCCTCCCGGGGAGCGCGAGAAACTCCGCAAAGAGATACCGGCCAAGATGAAACCTGACTATAACGTGCTGGTTATCAACGAGGGTGTGGGAGGCAGCAGCTACGTGCCGGGCGACCCGGGCTTCTCCGACATCGACAAGCGCTACTACTTCGACATGGTCAACGCGCCCGCCGCCTGGGACATTGAAAAAGGCTCGGCCAACGTGACTGTGGCTGTGCTCGACGACGGTTTCCAGGTTGATCATCCGGAACTCAAAGGGAAGGTCGTAAAGCCTTATGACACAGTGGCCGACACGCCGAGCGTTCAGCCCTCGCAGAGCGGCCACGGACAGCACACGAGCACCACTGTGGGCGGTAACGCCGACAATAATGCCGGTGTGAGCGGCATTGCTCCCGGCTGCAAAGTGATGCCTATCAACGTATTCACCGCCATGGGAGCTCCCACCAGCGAGATAATCCGCGGTATAGTCTACGCCGTGGAAAACGGTGCGGATGTGATCAGCATCTCCATAGGCGCCGGCTTCTCTCCCATGATGAAATTCCTTGACGTGGAGGAACAGCGCGAGCTTGCCCGTACAACCGGAGTCGAGGAGGCCGAGGTCTACGACCAGGTCTATCAGTATTGCCTTGACAATGACGTGCTTGTGGTCATAGCCGCAGGCAACGAGACGGTGATTCCGGAGCTCGATCCGATGAAACGTTCCGACAAATGTATGGTCGTCTCAGCCGTTGATCCTCAGGGCGATATAGCCATCTTCAACCCGATGACGCTCGACGGCTCCAACTGGGGTCCGCGTTGCGACATATCAGCTCCCGGTATCGCCATCTACAACGCTGTGCCCAATTCGGGCTACGGTTTTATGCAGGGCACGAGCATGGCCTGTCCGCAGGTTGCCGGCGGCGCAGCTCTGGTGCGCAGCCACTTCCCCAACCTCAGCGCTCTGGAAGTGAAACAGCTGCTTATCAACACCGCGCGTCCCACATGCGAATATGTAGGCCCGCTCATGGACCTCGCGGCTGCTCTCAAAGCCAACCCCAACGACCCTGCGGTCACCGGTCCGAAGCCCTCTACCACGCCTCAGAATCCCGGCTCGGCCGACCCGGGTCAGGACCCCTATCGCGGCCTCTATATCGGCCGTAATCCGGGCCCGACCCCTTCGCCCTCAGTTACCCCCGGCAAGCAGCCTTCGCCCTCGCCGAGTCCGGCGGTGAATCCCGGCACGAAGCCGACGGCTCCGGCCGACAACCGCGACGTGGAGCGCCGTATCAACGAGATACTTCAGGAGATTGACGCTCTTATGAGGAGCAATCCCTACTGCGTATAGCAGCCGGATTGCGGAAAAAAAGAAGCAATCTTCGCTGCGTTTAATCCAACAGACTGATCTACAATGATATATACACTCTCAAATACCAACTCCGACGACTTCCGTCTCCTCGCTGTCAAAGGTAAGGAGCCGGTGAGGGAATGGAAAAAAATTTCATCGCTTCTGCTGACTCGTTTCGCCGCCTCATGGCCCGGTGTCACAGATATTTTCGCCGTGCCGGAGTTCGCTTCCGACGGCCGGATCGAATGGCTTTCACGCTCGTTCGAGACAGCTCCCGTGACCATAGAGTCGCTCTCGGACAGCGAACGCGCCCGCTACGATCAGATCCTTTCCGCGACGGCACTCCGTTTCCGCAAGGCTCTCGACAGCATGAAGCGCGACGACGACGCTTACGAGATAATCAGCGCCATACTCACTTTCCCCTCCTCGGCCGACATATACTGCGCCGACGGGAAGATCGCCATCACACAGTGGGGCATGAAAGAGAAAAACGGCAGCAAAGCCGTCTCGCTTCTCTCCTTCGCCACCGGCGCCGACCCCAAACCCGCCACCTCAGGCGCTTCCGCCGCGGGCCTCGGTGCATCCGCCGCGGGCCTCGGAGCTGCCGCGAAAAATACCGCGAAAAATACCGCAGCTTCAGGCGCGATCAACGTTACGGTCGCCTCAGGCGACGGAGCTTCTATCGCCGGCAAACCAGCTTCCGTATCAGCTACGTCAGCCAAACCCGCCACCGGTACATCAGCCAAATCAGCCATATCCGGCACGTCAGGTACACAAGCTGTCGATAAAATCGACACTAAGGGGTCTCAGAAGCCCGTAGAGCGCGTTAAACACGCTGAAGGTACAGGAATGCTGCCGAAGAAAAAGAGTGCGGGAAAACGCCTCGTTTGGCTTTGGTCGATTCTCGGCCTCTTAGTCGTGGCCGGCGTATCGCTGTTTGTCTTCACAAAATGTGTGGCCAATGCCGAGACCGTCGACAAGCTGCAGGCCGTAGCGCCGGCTTTCTCTGAGTCTGACATCGTCCTGAGCGAGGACAGCAGCTGCTATGTAGTGGCCAATCGCCTCAATATCATGGTGAAAGGTAAGAATGTGGACCTCGACAAGTTCATAGCCGACTTCCGCAAGCAGTTCCCCGACAAGAAGAAGATACAGCTCTATCAGCCTCGTCCACAGATAGGGATGCTCACTCTGGTGGTTCCCGCCGGCGAAAGAGTAAGCCTCGCCAAAGAGATACGCGAGAAGATGCAGCCCGATTATAATGTCTTGGTTACCAACGAGATAATAAGCGAGGCTGCTTATGTGCCCGGCGATCCGGGCTTCTCCGATGTTGACAAGCGCTACTATTTCGATATGGTCAACGCAACTTTGGCCTGGAACATCGAGAAAGGTTCCGCCAATGTGGTGGTGGCTGTGCTCGACGACGGTTTTCAGCTCAATCATCCCGAGCTGCAGGGCAAGGTCGTGAACGCCTACGATGTGGTGACGGCCTCGGCCAATGTGAAGCCTTCGCAGAGCGGCCACGGACAGCACACCTCGGGCACCGCTGTCGGTTCGGCCGACAATAACTTCGGTGTCTGCGGCATAGCTCCCGGTTGCAAGGTGATGCCTGTCAACGTGTTCCGTGGCGGTTGCTTCACCGGCAGCGATCTGATAGCCGGTCTGGTCTACGCCGTCGACAACGGCGCCCGCGTCATCAACCTCTCCCTGGGCCTTAGGATACCGCCTGAGGTGAAAGCGCTCGACCCGGAGGCTCAGCGCGAGTTCGCCCGCACCCAGTGCAAGGACGTGGAGGAGATGTTCAATTCCGTCTACGATTACTGCGCCGACCACGACGTGCTCGTGGTGGTCTCGGCCGGCAACGACAATATCCTCGCCGAGGTCGACCCGATGAAACGTTCCGACAAGCTTATGATTGTCTCCGCAGTCGATGAGAACGCCGACAAGGCCTCTTTCTCCAATTGGGGCGACAAATGCGACATCTCGGCTCCCGGCGTGCAGATCTACAACTCGATACCCGGTCCCAACTGCGACTATATGGACGGCACAAGCATGGCTTCGCCTCAGGTAGCAGGCGGCGCGGCACTGATCCGCAGCCGTTATCCGGGCCTCAAGGCTGACGAAGTGAAGTCGCTGTTGGTCAACACGGCAGTGCCCACAAGCCCCTACGTGGGTCCCGTCATGGATCTTGCGGCCGCCCTCAAGGCTGATCCCTCCAAGGACCCCGATGTCACCAAGCCTCAGCCCGGCACCAAGCCTCAGCGAGGCCGTGTCCATCCTGTGGTCGCTCCCGGCAGCGGCGGCACACCGGCGCCTGATCCCAACGACTGCGAACTGGTGAACGCCCGCCTTCAGGAGCTTCTTCAGGAGCTCTATGAGCTTGTGGAACAGTACGGCGCCTGATCCGCCCCGGAAAAGCGGCTAAATCTCTCCAAAACGCGATTGAAACGAACAAACGATAAAACTTTATTACATAACTAACTAATTATCAATGGCATCAACAGTTGCAAAACCGATTCATATCTTTCTGCTCGTGCTCTCATTCATAGGTATAATCCTCTGGACCGCAGGTCTTTTTATCGGATCCTTCTTCTTCACCGGAGGCTCCTGGGGCATCAGTCTGCCACTCGCCGTGGCTGTGGGCGCTCTCATGGCTTTCATGCTCTATCTGATGCGCCGATACACCGACCCCTACGCATCTACGGCCACAATGCCCGACCAGAAGCGTTTCAGGATCCTCTACGGAGTGATCTACGGTGTGTTGGCTCTGGGTTCGGCCTGGTTTGTGATGCACAGTGTGGCGGTGACAACCTCCATACGCACCCAGCAGAAGCAGGCGGCTCTCGAGGATCTGGCGCAGCTGTATAATGTGGTGAATCCCAACGGATCGCGCGGCAGCTACACCGAGTATATCAACGAAGAGGTGCGCCGTTTCCACGATGCCAACACCGATATGGACCCCACGACACTGAGCATGAAAGAGGCCCAGCTCAGCAATCTGCTGCTTCAGTCCGAGGGGTTCAACAAAGTGAGCAACGATATCACCGACTACTGGCAGACAGCCGACGCCACAGTCCGCAACTGGGATCTGCTGAACCTTCCCTCGCAGGCCGGCATATTCGCCGAGCGCAAGGATGAGTGGTTCCTGCGCCTGAATACCGCCTCGTCGGCCGCCAATGTAGCTCCCTACTCCGCCACTCACATAGCTTACGAATGTAAGTTCACTCCCCGGGCCGACCTCAACGCGGCCTTCACCAAGCTCTCCGGCAAGGATTTCAGCGTTGCCTCGATCGCGGTGATGCTCGTGCTCCAGCTCCTTATCCTCGGTGTCTGGCTCGCCATGCTCTCCGGCGGCAAGACTCAGGGCACCGTCAAACTTCACGACGAAATTCCGACTGTCTGGAATCACTAAAAAAAGTTCCAACCCCGCAAAAAATCGGAAAAGCCCGACCGATAGAGATGTATTTTTACTCGAATGAATATGCAGCTTCTTTATACAAAAGGAGAAACACCCCGAAGCGACGGTGATGAGCTACCTGAAGCGAGCTACCTGAAGCGATAGTGAGGAAGTTGCCCGAAGCGACGGTGAAATTGAGAGAGAACTAAGAAAAAAAGATAACCATATAACCACACACATATTCTACAAGGAACCATGCCTGTGCAACCCGCAAATCCCGCCGGACGGTTTAACCCGCTCATGGCGTATTCTTACAGTATAGCAGATATTCTGGCCTATATAAAGCGCGGCGAGATCACCATCACCATGCTCAATCAGGTGCGCTCCGTGAGCGGCTTCGCCTTCTCCGACCTTCTTGAGCTTCTTACAGCCGAAGTGACGTCGATGGAAGAGCTCAGGGGCTGCGGCGTACCGTCTGACATGATAGCACGCCTGCAGGAGAGCCTGATGATAGTGCAGATACAGAAACTTGAGTGGGAGAAGGTGAAAGGGAGCGACTCGGTGGAGGAGCTCCGCCGTTTCCTGTCCAACTTCCCTCAGGGGCCGTATGCCCGGCGGGCTCAGGAGCGTCTTGACACGCTTCTCGACGAGGCCGACTGGACCTACGCCACCGCCAAACGCACCATATCGTCGTATTCGCTCTATGTCACCGACCATCCCGAAGGGGCCCATTATGCCGAGGCGATGGCCATGATAAAGAAGATAGAGACCGAGGAGGCCGACCTTACGGCCGAGCTTTTAGAGGATATGAGGCAGCGCCCGGGCAAATATCCGCCCTCCAAGATGCGCCAGATCTTGCGCGGCTACGATACCGGTGTGGCCGCAGTGTCGCTGACCGAGGATCAGTTCGAACGCGCCGAACCGGCCGACAAGTTCCTGGCCCGCGGCTTCCGCCTCGATTTCAGGACACTGATCGACAACAACATAATACCTCCCTATTTTGAGGAGAAAGATATAGTGACCGAGGAATATCAGCTCCCGCAGAACCAGGATTTCAGCAACTTCCCGCTCGACCGCACCGATGTGTTCTTCCTCGGCGCGCCCCGTTCGGGCAAATCCACCGTGCTCTCCGGTCTGTTCCACTCCATGGACCGTATGGGCAAATGGAGCTATCAGGTCAACATAGACCCCAAGACCGGCAAGGACCCCTCGCAGGACTATTACCGCGGCCTGCTCGGCGCCGTAGTGGCTCGCAAGCCCCCTGTCTCCACCGGTCTGGACACCATCAGCTACATCAACATGGATGTGCCGCTCGACGAGAGCCGCCGCGGCCGCAAGGCGAAGCTCAACTTTGTGGAGCTTTCCGGCGAGGCCGTGAAGACCATGGCCAATTCGCTCAGTACCGGCGACTCGGCCGTGAAGGTCTGGGACGACCTTGGCGCCTCGCGTGTGCTCAGCAACAAGAACAACAAGATACTTTTCTTCCTGCTCGACTACGATGTGATTCTGGGCAATCAGGACGGTTTCTCGGCCTTCGACCAGGAACAGACCCTCAAGACGGCCCTGAGGGTTCTCACCCACGACGGCGGCGGCAAGGATTATACCCGCGACTGTACTTTCTCGAAAGTGGATTCGGTGGCGGTGATTCTGACCAAAGCCGACCTCATGGGCACCGACGATCTCAAGGAGCGCCAGCAGATAGCTATAGACTATCTGGAGAACAATTTCCGCTCCTTCATGAACCAGCTCTCCGACTATTGCGACCTGTACCGCCGCAGCCATCCCAACCTGCAGCCCTACGTGTTCACATTCAGTGTGGGCAAGTTCTACATAGGCAACACCATGGACTTCGACGACCGCGACACCAAGCGGCTGGCCGGCATCATAGAGGACCTGGTCAATACGCGCACACCGGGCATTTTCCAATAGCATGAATCTCTTATGGAAAGAAAGATTTATATAGCAGTAAGCGGGTGTAAAAACGGCTTTTCAGTCTTTTACACCACACCGGGTCTCGACATGAGGATGCCCGGTGTCATCGATGCGCTCACCGACATGCGCCGCTATCTGCGCATCTCGGCTCCTTTAGTGGATTATTACGCCGTCGATTACCTGCACGGCTGGCGAATCTACACCGTGTATCGCTCCTCGATCGACTCGGCCGGCGCCTCGGGCGCTTTCATAGCCGTCTCGCTCATAATCCCCGACGAGCTGGCCGTGAGGAATCCGCGCCGACTTCTCGACGAGCTCATGGCCTCCTATTTCGGCGAATATTACCACCCGCAGTTCGGCACGCCGCAGCCCGGCAAGCCAGAGAGCGGTGCCCGGCTGGAGCAGATACTCCTCAGCCACGCGGCCGACATCACGCGTCCGCCCCTCTATATCACGCCGGCAGCCCACAGCAACGTGACTCTGCCGCTCTATCTCCCCGTGAGAGAGCTTGCCGAGGCCGATGATGTGTTCACCGACCCGTACCATTCAGTCTATCTGAGCGGCTCGAAGCTGATCCTCTTTCCCGAGCGTATGCTTGCCAACCCCGCGGCTGAGCGCGTGGCCTTCAATACCGACATACGCACCGTGCGCCGCGCCGAAGGTCCTTCGGACCGTCTGATCGGGCAGCTCTCCCCGCTGGCGCAGCAAGGGACAGTGATGCGCCGCTTCCTGCTCAACGGCATCGACTATACGGCTGTCTACAGCCATGTCTGTCTGCGGCCCGACGACAATATCCAGGTCGACATACAGCGTCCCGACCTCACCCTCGTCAGCTTCCAGGGACCGGTGCGCCGAGCGCTGGCCGAGCATCTGCTTGTGGCCCGCGGCAAGGGATACTTCTTCGGGTTCCTCCCCTATGAACTATTCTTCAACCTGAGCGGCATCTCAGAGTCGGTGCCCAATTCCAACATACTCCTCCCCTCCCTGCGCATCCCCTCAGGCGAACTCCTCCCCATGAGACTCGTGAACCTGCAGCGAGGCTCTGTGCTCATACGCCGTCAGGCCATGAGCGGCAACCTCGTCTTCTCCGACGGCAAGGAGGTGCTTCCCGGCCTCAACATCCCCGTCCAGGTAGAAGGGAGCAACCCGGCGGCTCCGGTGACTGTGGAGATGCTATCATGCTGCTATACCGTGTCTGTGATGCCCAAAGGGGGTCCGCTGACACTGCGGCCCCGTTACCCCGGCCGCGGCAATACCCGCAATTTCTCCATACCGCTGCAGATGAGCGGCATGAGTCTGAGCATGGCCATACCGGCCTCAATACGCGTCTCAGAGCTCGGTTTCGCCTTCGGCAACAAACGCTACTTCCCCGACGAGCGCACCTCGCAACTCCTTCCCGTCAGCACAGGCGGCGGTTTGGGTGCCCTCCGTCTGCCGCTATGGGTCTGGATAGCGGGAGGCTCGGCGATTGTGCTCATAGCGGTTCTGCTCATCATGCTTCTGTTGCGCGGCGGCGATTCCAAGCCGCAGAGAGGCGGAGGCGCTGAAGTGGTCGTGCCTGCCGACTCCTTAGCCACACCACAGGATCTCCGGCCCGACCCGTATGTAGTCTTCTTCAAACGAGTGAATAGCGCCGAGGAGCTCGGTAAGCTCGACCCCGACTCGATCAAGATCATAGCCGATATCTACGACAGCCTGCATCCGCAGAGCAAGATCGAATACTTGCCCTTCACAGCCGACGGCACTCCGGTGAAGCCGGATCCCAAGCAGCTCAAGCTGATCTTCGACGACATGATGATGCACAAGAAAGCTATAGAGCAGATCATAAACGAGAAGAAACACCAGGCCGACGAGCTCGAAGAGGCCGTGAATGAAGGTAGGCGTGAGTATGACCAGTAGCAGGCCGAAAAAGCCAAGCAGCAGGCTGAAAAAGCCAAACAACAGGCCGAAAAAGCCAAGCAGCAGGGCAATAAGAAGGCCGGCAAGAAAAAGAACTCTTCAATTAAAAAGGGCCCCGACGGGGGCAAACCGGCTACCGTTCACGACGCTACCGGGGCCGGTCCCGCAGCCGGGGGTGGCGGCGGTGAAGAGTCGTCCGCCAAAACCACTGAATAGAAACAGGGTTAACCGACACATAACGCCAACACCGATATGAAAAGCTGTAACAGAATCTTCATTATACTCTGTCTCATGGGCTCGGCACTGATTCCGGCCGTGGTAGCGACCTCTTGCAAGCCGGGACGCTCCGAACTGCCCAAGCGCCAGCAGGGACAGAACCTTACCAAAGACGCCATAGACCGCAATATCCTGGCACTCGACGATCAGGAGTGGGAGCCGGGTCTCTACCATGAGATCCTGACCAATCAGATAAACCAGGCCCTGAATCTCGACGAGGTGAAAGAGAAGGCGCCTCTTCGCAAGAAGCTCGCCGAGCACGCCTCAGATCAGCTCGTGCGCTGTCTCAGTGCCGCTCTTGAGAACAATTGCGCTCAGAACCACGACCGTATCCGGGCCATGAACGATTCGCTGAAGGCGCTCGCGCCGGCACTGGGCGATTATCATCAGAGCGAGAGAGAGCTTTTGGCCGCCAAGGTGAGCGAACACAACACGATGCTCTCCTTCTCCGTGGCCTCCTCCGTGGGCTCGGGAGCCTGGAAGAGGCCCTACGACTACTCTTACGACTCCGGCCGCCGCAAGTTAGCTACCCAATACCGCGCCAAGAACCCGAAATGCGCTGCCATACAGCAGCGTATCTCGCAGCAGTATGTCGATAACTGTCTCCGTAAGCGCCACGACTCCTACGACCGTCAGGTCGAGCAGCACCGCAACGACACCGAGCCCGGGACCGCTTACTGATCCTCGCCCCCTGCGCCGGGTGCCGCAAGCGATCCGGAACTGTCACCAAACCCCTCTCCAACCTACGAACAAAAACGTTAATTCATCCAGAATATGAGAGTCCTCTCAAAGAAAACATTCAAGGATATCCAGCCCCTTCTCCCCGATAATTACGCGATGATCCTATCGCGCCTCAAGGTGAAAGATCCGCGACTGGCCGCCTCCTTCGCCACCTATAACCATCTTTCGGCCGCCAACTCCGGCCAGTGGAGCACCGATGCCGACTCGGCCGACGAATACCGGCCGCTGAGCCTGGCTTCGGCCGACGAGCGCGATCTCGTGGCCGGGGAGATAACCCGCATAGCCGAAGCTCTGAAAGCCTGCAGGCTGCATCCGCAGTCCGAAAAGCTCATGGAGGTGCCCGAAGAGGGCTCCATCTTCTTCCGCGTCACACCCGAAGGTGAAGTGAAAGTTATTCTGGCCGAGTGGGGCTTCCGCAGTGTGGGCCACTCCGAGACCCTGAGCACCGTCAACATACTCATGGACCGCGGCAAGACGCTCAACGAGTCGCAGGTCAGCATGGAGCTCGTATGGAGCGACGCCTCAATCATAGCCGACACGCCTGTGACTGTGGAGGTGTATAAGACCGAGACACCTTTTACTACCGACGCTCAGGGATGCATCTTTTTAGGAAAGGTGAATACGGGCCAGACCGTCACAGTGAAGCTGCAGTCAGGCGAGAGCAAGCTCTTCAGTGTAGATAAACGCAAGGGGCCTTACAAGCTGATCTTCCCCTGGATGGTCATCGCGCGGGTGACAGCCGTGGACGAGAACGACAACCCCGTGGAGACGGAGCTTATGATCGACGGCCGTAACTACGCCACCGACAAGAACGGACATATAGAGCTGCCCGAGATGCTCCTCACGCCCGACAAGAAGATCGCAGTGAAACATATATCCACAGGCATCACCGAGTTCCTGCTCATGCGCGATTCAGGGAAGAACGATTTCAAATTCCCGGTGCCTCCCGTCGAGAAAGAGGAGATCATCACCGAGCCCAAAAAGGTAACCGAGCCTGAGCCCGAACCGGAACCTGTGGAGGTAAAGGTGAGTATCCGTGTGATCGGTAAGAAAGGTAATCCGCTGGTATACACCCCCGTACGTGTGAATCTCAAGAAAGGATACGAGGAGACCGTCACCGACGCCGATGGCCGTGTCTTCATAGAGCGCGAGGCCTTCACCCCCGGCGAAAAAGTGCATGTGAGAGTGCTCGATTCCAAGAAAGGATCAGCTCCGAAAGCCCCGGCAGGCGCCGCCGCCGCTCCCGCAATTCCGCCCGCAGCTCCCGCCGCCGCTCCCGCAATTCCGCCCGCCGCTCCCGCCGCCGGTCCGGCAATTCCGCCCGCCGCTCCCGCCGCTCCGACAGTTCCGCCCGCAGCTCCCGCCGCCGGTCAGGAAGAGCCTCCGATACCTGCTCCACCGGCTCCGGAACCGCCGTCAGACATGACACCTCCGCCTCTCAAATAACAGTATATAACCCCGACAAAACAAGCCCCTTATGGCACAGTATAAAGGAAAATTCAATTACGATCCCTCTGTCACCGACTACGAGTGCAAGGTGCGCCGCGGACTCCCCTGGTGGTTCTGGCTCCTGATAGCCATACCGCTTCTTCTCATTGCCTCGCTCTTCATACGCTGCAGCCGCGAAATCACCGTGCAAGTGGTCGACGAAGCCAACAACCCGATCGAAAACGCTGAGGTGGCCATGCTTTACACGGCCCGCTACTGCCCCTGGCTCAAGGAGGATATAGCCCGCCACGGCGAGACCAACTCCAAGGGTGAATACCAGTTCAAAGACCTCCCCTGCAGTGTCTGGAGCTACATATTCTACCGCGGCGAGAAGGCAGAGTTTACAGCCCGTCTCGGCAATATCGAAGGCTCCAGGACAGCGCCGTTCCATACCACTGACCGCGTGGTGATCAAGCTCGTGATCCCGCAGGAGGAATGTCAGGCACAGGTGCGGGTGATCGACAACTTCACCGGCGCGCCGATCGCAGGCGCCGAAGTGCTCGTGACTGTGGACGGCAGCGGTCGCGGCATACTGACCACCGACGGTCAGGGCCTCGCCACAATCTCCGGCATCTACAACCGCTCGCGCGTATCGGCCGCAGCACGTCATCCGGGATATTTACCTAACGATACCACCATTGTGGACGAGCCCGGCATCAATATCCGCGACAAAGTGACCGACATACCGCTCGATCCCAAGGTACTATGCAACCAGACCGTGGAGCATTACACCGGCGATCCCCACGTGATGGTGGACAAGATCGACATGGGTACCAACTCAGGCACCGTCAACTTCACTTACTACACCGATTCTTGGGAAGATCAGCTCATAGTCCGCGACGAGAATGGACGTGTGCTTATCGACACCGGTCTGGTGGCCACATATTCCAACCGGGTCACAGTGCCGCTCAACTTCTCCACCCGCTATGTGAGTGTGGAGATCATCTCGAAGGACGGCGCAGCGGGGTCGGTTTGGGAGTTTACCATCGACTGCCCCTGACCGGGTAGTAGCTGCCTTTATCGGCAGCGTAACGGCCCTCTGAATCGGTCGTAATGGCCTTTCTTGGGCCTGGAAAATTAAGAATCATCTATGGCTATAGACTTCACACCCATGGTGCGCGAGCGCTTCTGCAGGCGAGCGCGCACCATGAATTCAAATCCCGATACACCACAGGAGCAGCAGACGCGCCAGCTGCGTTCACTGCTCCAGTTCGCCTTCGCCACACAGTACGGCCAGTCGTGCGAGTTCGAGCGGCTTCTGCGCCTTGACAACGCCTCGCTGCCGCGTGCGTTTGCCGAGGCAGTCCCTGTGGCCTCCTACGACGACCTGCGCCCCTATATCATGCGCATGATCAACGGCAGCCGCAATGTGCTCTGGCCCGGCCGTTGCCGTTCGTACGCGCAGTCGAGCGGTACCTCCGGCGGCAAGACCAAGTATATACCGATCACCGACGATTCGCTGCGCCGCAACCATTTCGCCGGAGCGTCCGACGCTGTGGCGCAGTATCTTAACTTAGTGCCGGAAAGCCGTCTGTTCTCCGGCAAGGCGCTGATCCTGGGCGGCTCTTTCGCCACGGAGCTGAGCCGCGACGTCATGGCGCGCGGCACCGAGGTGGGCGACCTCTCCGCCACGCTCATAAAACGTATCAACCCGTTGGCGAACCTTTTCCGCATACCGAGCAAGAAGGTGGCTCTGATGCCCGACTGGGAGAAGAAGCTACCGCTCATAGCGCAGGCCGCGCGCCATGCCAACATCACGAATCTTTCCGGTGTGCCGTCGTGGTTCTTAGTGCTTCTGCGCCGTATTATGGACGATGCGGGCGTGTCGACGCTTCAGGAGATATGGCCCAACCTGGAGGTGTTCTTCCACGGCGGGATATCGTTTGACCCGTACCGCGAGCAGTACACCGCCATCACCGACCCGAAGAAGATGCATTTCCTGGAGACGTACAATGCCTCCGAAGGTTTCTTCGCCGTGCAGAACGATTTCGCCGACCGCAGCATGCTTCTGCTCATGGACCGCGACGTCTACTACGAGTTCATACCTTACACGCCGGGTCAGGTGGGCCGCCACGATCCCGTCACAGTCTCGGAGATAGAGCCCGGCAAGGTCTATCAGCTCATCATATCGGCGTCCAACGGCCTGTGGCGCTACGATCTCGGCGACACGGTGCTCGTGACGTCCGTCAACCCGATCAAGATACGTATAGCCGGGCGCACCAAATGCTATATCAACGTCTTCGGCGAGGAGGTGATGCAGCACCATGCCGACAGCGCCATGGAGCTTACCTGCCGTCAGACCGGCGCCTCGGTGGCCGACTATACCGTGGCTCCCGTCTACGCCGCTCCCGGGCAGCTCGGCCGCCATCAGTGGTTCGCCGAATGGACGAGAGAGCCGGCCGACCTGAAGGAGTTTGCCGCGCTTCTCGACAGTAATCTGCAGGATATCTGTGCCGACTATCAGGCCAAGAGGGGCGGGAATATCTTCCTGGACCCCGCGGAGGTGATCACCGTGCCGCGCGGTACGTTCGACCGGTGGCTCTCCACGACCGGCAGCGGGCGTCTGGGCGGCCAGCGCAAGATACCGCGCCTCTCCAACGACCGACGCATAGCCGACGCCATACTCGCCATCGCAGGCGAGTGAACCGATTCATTCACCCTTAAGAAAGATGAGCGATTACAGCAAATATTACACCGTGTGGGTGGGCCGCGAACCGGGCGTCTACGATAACTGGGACGACGCCGAGGAGCAGGTCAGGAACTTCCCCGGGGCGCGCTACAAGAGTTTCAAGACGAAGGAGGCGGCTGTGGCGGCATTTCGCGGCGACGATGCCCGCGAACTCGGGGCTATCATCAGGCGGCTCCGTCAGCCCGCCGTCAGGATCACCGACCCGGCGGCTTCTTCGGCTTCTTCGGCTAAGCCCGCTTTTAAGCCCGCTGCTTCGGCTTCGGGAAGGCCCGCTGTTGCGGCTGCTCAGAGGCCTGCCACGGCCGATATGAGGGTGACAGGGGTGAAAGCGGCGTCGTCGGCCGTGCTCGCGCAGATAGCCGTGCTGCTTGCCGCGCACCCCGAGATAGACCCGTATGCCTGGTGTGTGGACGCCTCCTGCATGGGCAATCCCGGTGTGATGGAGTACCGCGGTGTGGAGCTCGCCACAGGCCGCGAGATCTTCCGTGTCGGTTTTCCGAAGGGGACCAACAATATCGGGGAATACCTCGCGATTGTCCACGCGCTGGCGCTGATGGAGAAGACCGGAAAGTGGCACAATATCTACACCGACTCTAAGAACGCGCTCCTCTGGCTGCGGACGCGCAATCCTAAGACGAAACTCGCCGTAGAGCCAGCCACGGCACGTCTGCACGCCGTGCTCTCGCGCGCCACAGCCTGGCTCAAGGCACATCCGGGCGTGCCGCGACTACTCTTCAAATCCCCCGCTACGCGCCCCGAGCAACCGGCTGTGAGGCCAGCGCAACCCACGGAGGCAGACCTTTTCTCATCGCAGCCCGCAGAGCGCTCAGGAGTGGCCGCAGAGCGCTCAGAGAGGCCCGCTGCCGTGCCGCTGCTGATCAAGTGGGACACCGAGCACTGGGGCGAGATCCCGGCCGATTTCGACCGCAAGTGAGAAAAGGAGGTGAGGAAAGACTATTCAATTTAGACTGAATTGTTAAAAATTGTAAAAAGATTTGGCTGAAACAGAAAAACTGCTTAACTTTGCATCGCTTTTCAGAGGAAAGTAGTTCCAAGGAAGAGTGACCAAAACATGACTCCGTAGCTCAGTTGGTAGAGCAAATGACTCTTAATCATTGGGTCGTGGGTTCGACCCCACCGGGGTCACTTTTCAAGAGGCTGTGTCAATTATGACGCGGCCTCAATTTTTTTTGTAGAGCAAATGCCTCACATTATCTTTTTTGGCATTGGGTCGGTGGGTTCGACCCCACCGGGGTCACTTTTCAGAGCTGAAGATTTTTTTCTTCGGCTCTTTTTTGCGTCCGGTCTAAGATAGCTAAAGCGGGTCCGGCTTCGGCTCTCCGCGGTTCAGTTGGTAGAGCAAATGACTCACATTGTCTATCTTTTGGCATTGGGTCGGTGGGTTCGACCCCCACCGGGGTCACCTCGAGAGAGACGCAACTTTGTGTCTCTCTTTTTTTTGTGTCCTCGCTAACGCGGTCCGTCTGCCTATATTAACTACCATAGCTATAATAGCTAAAATAGCTAAGTTAGCTAACCTCGCGTTGTCTTCAGCTCGCCTATCAGCTGAGGGGCTTCAAGCCAGTCAAAGTCGGCGTAAACGTACAATCTTTGCATGGGCTATTCTTTTTTGGAGGCGCGTTGGCGATGTTTCAGACTGAGGTCCTGCAGGTTACGTCCCAGAGGATCCTCTCGGGCTATGAGAAGAAGGTCGTCGTCGAGTTGCAGCACGTAGAGCACACGCGCATAGATGCCGATCGAGACCGTGGACGACCCTTTCTCGATCCGGTTGACGGTGAGCGGCGAACAGGTAGCGCGCTCGGCCACCTGCGCGATGGTGGGGTTACGCCGCAGCCGGGCGAGACGTATCTGCTCAAAGTGAGCGCAAAAAAACGGGTGATTGTCCGCGAAAGCGGCCTCTCACCCGTTTGGATTATCAATTAAGGGTAATTTTCCTCGCTGAGATTATTTGAGCGTCACAAACAGCTTGGGAAGGAACTCGCGCAGGTAGATGCGCCAGTTTTTCCAGATGTGGCCTTCGGGGCTCTCGAAGTAAGTGTAGGGGTAGCCGAGCTTGTCGAGCTGAGCGCGGAACTGCTTGTTGCTATCGTAGAGGAAGTCGGCGGTGCCTATACCGATCCAGTAGAGTTTCGGCTTCTTGTCGAACTGGGTCTTGAGCTTGGCTTCCATATCTTTGTAGACGTCCGATTTCTCTATGTTCTGCGAGATAGGCTGAACGGCTGCGGAGAAGAGGCCTACATAGTCGAACAGGTCGGGATACTGAGCTGAGGTGAAGCGTGTGTGCATACCGCCCATGGAGAGGCCGGCCATGGCGCGGGCTTCCTTCTTGGGTATGGTGCGGTAGTTGGCTTCTATGAAGCTGATGATCTCGGGGAAGGCCATCTCGAAAGAGCCGTCGCCCGTGCGGGGAAGAGCTGTAGTGGGGGGCAGGAAGCCGGCTTTTGTCTCGCCGGGAGCGGCCTGCATGTCGGCGTTACCGTTAGGCATGACCACGATCATGGGTTTCACCTTGCCCTGGGCGATCATGTTGTCGAGGATCTGCGCGGCGCGGCCGAGCTCTGTCCAGGCGTTCTCATCGCCGCCCATGCCGTGGCAGAGGTAGAGCACCGGATATCTCTGATTCTTGTTCTGTTCGTAGCCGGCCGGTGTGTAGACGGTCAGACGGCGGTCTGTGCCGTATGTCTTGCTGGGGTACCATATCTTGCTCACTGTGCCGTGAGGTACGTCGTTCACGGCGTAGTCCGTGGCGTAGTCGCCTTTAACCAGAAATATGTTGGTGAGAGTGTTTGTGTCGCGGATCTGGAACACATTTACGGGGTCGGGCATGCGCACCGAGTCCACATAGAAGCTGTAGGAATAGAGCTCGGGGTCGAGGGCCTCGGTGGTGTATTCGAACATATCGCCGTTCTTGGTGAGTTTGGCGGTGCCGGGAGCGTCGAATTCTCCGTAGGGAGTCTTGATCTTGTGGGTGGGGAGGAAGTCGCCGCTCACGTAAACTTCTTTGGCGGCAGGTGACTGGAAACGGAAGGTGACTGTGTTGTCAGCGTTCACTTCGGGCGAAACGAACGGAGGCACGCCCCAGATAGCCTGCTGGCTGTAAGCTCCCAAAGCGGTGCAAGCGCAGAAGGCGGTAAATAATAATTTTTTCATTTGTCGGTATTGAGTTAAAAAATGGTACGATTTTCCACGGGTATGCGGCTCACAGATTGGCTTAGAGGGGAATGGCAAGAAGCCGCACTCTTTACTTCACTGCAAAGTTAGCCAATTCCGCGCGGATTTGCAAATTCAGATTCCGCCCGGAGTCTCTATTGGTCAATATTTCCGAATTTTTGACCTGAAAAAAAGGGGATATATGAAGAACAGACGGAAAAACACGCACTTCCCTACAACCTTTCTGCCGTGCGGAGATGTTATATCGGTAAATAAAGACTGAAAACAATGGACAAGAGTTATATCGTAAATTACGGCGACAGCGACACATATCGCGTCGCTTCATGGGAAGTGGCTAAAAGCATAGCCGAAAAGATGAGCGATGAGCTCAAGAAAAAGTATGCCGAGAGCTACAACGGCGCTCTTCTCACGGTGGATCTGCGCCAGGTCGATGCCCGCGACGCGGCTCAGTACCCCGAGCTTACGGAGGCTAACTACAAAGGCGTGCTCGAGGGTCTCGACCGCGAGATGAGAGTGCGCGGAGCTGTGAGGGAGCTCAACAACAACGCCCCTTACGCCGACGCCTAAGCTCTCCTGATTCAAAGCATAAAGCGCTTTTACACTGATATCTGAATCGCCTTACGCCAATGCGTGAGGCGGCTTTTGTTTGCGTGTGGGGAGCCGATGATGTAAGGGTCAGGACTATTTGCGGCGTGAGGCGCTGAGGTTGCGGCGAAGGAGCTGCAGGCCGGGGCGACGGAAAGGCGTTCCCTCGCTCAGACGCAGAAAATCCTCCTCGAAGAGCGTGTCGAGCGAGTCGAGCCAGCCCAGATCGAGCGGTTCGAGCCATTCGGAAGGCCCGGCGCCGCGGTTGTGAGGACAGACCTCCTGGCATCGGTCGCAGCCCAGGAGCGGCACCTCGCCGGCATAATCCGCCGGCAGAGGGGCGCCCTCGACAGTAGCCGCTGAGAGACAGCGCGCCGCATCTATCCTCCCGTCGGGCTGCAAAGCTCCTGTGGGACAGGCCTTTATACACGCACCGCACTCCAGACAGCTCTGCCCGGCCGGAGCGTCAGGCTCCAGAGCGACGGTGAGCAGTATCTCGGCAAGAAATATCCAGGAACCTTTGCCCGGCACTATGGCGCACCCGTTGCGGCCGCGCAGAGCCACGCCACTGCGGAACGCCCAGTAGCGTTCGAGCACCGGCGCCGAGTCGATGCATATCCGTCCCCGGGTGCCGGTTAGAGCCTCTATCTGCCTGAGTACCGGGCGGATACGCGAACGAAGCGCCTTGTGGTAGTCTCGCCCGTAGGCATAGCGGGCCACACCCGGGAGGCTCTTATCCCGCAGAGCTGAAGGGAGATAGTTCCAGGCCGAGGTCACGACCGTGGCGGCGCCTTCGAGCAGCAGCTGCGGATTGGCACGCAGATCCGGGTAGTTGCGCATATACTCGAGCGGGCCGTTGAGACCGCGGTCCGTCCAGTCGCGGAAACGCTCTAACTCCTGCTCCGGGACCGGCTCGGCGCGCGCGAAGCCCACGGCGCAGGCTCCGGCTTCTGTGAGTGCCTCGCGGATATATCTCTTCAGAGCATCGGGGTCCATAAGTCTCGGAAAACAGTTAACAGTTATCTGCCGCAAAATTAAGCAAAAAACAGCTACCTGAATACGCTTCGCGAAAAATTCGGAAAAATAGCGGGGATACGCTTGCACAATTCAAAAACAATTGCTTACTTTGGGGTGCCGATTCGATGCTAAAATTAACTCGCCGGAAAGGAATGCCATGAAGAATAACCGCACAAGCAAAGAGAGCAATCACGATGCCGGGCGGCCGATATGGCCCGTGCGGGTGTGGTGCTTCTACCGCGACGGCTTCCGCGAGATGACCACCGGACGCTATCTCTGGGCGCTCATACTCGTGAAGCTCGCCATTATCTTCCTGGTGTTCAAGCTCTTCTTCTTTCCTGACGTGCTTTCGCGCGACTACGACAACGACAGCGACCGCGCCCAGGCCGTCCGTTCCTCGATGCTCGACCCCGACCGCCACTGACCGCCACTCACTACTCACTGATAACCAATACCATATAACCCCTACCCTCTCCCCACTAAAAACCACTCCCTCCTCCCTCCTCCCTACTCACTACTCACTATATCAGACTAATAACCTTTAAACCTGTCAATATATGGATGAATTAATGAGCGTCGTGGACTGGTCGCGATATCAATTCGCCCTTACGGCAATCTACCACTGGCTGTTCGTACCCCTTACGCTCGGACTCTCGGTGATGGTCGCCATCATGGAGAGCGTCTATCTGCGTACCCGCAGCGAGCAATGGCTCCGCATCACAAAATTCTGGATGAAGCTGTTCGGCATCAACTTCGCCATGGGAGTGGCCACCGGCATTATCCTCGAGTTCGAGTTCGGTACAAACTGGAGTAACTACAGCTGGTTCGTGGGCGACATCTTCGGAGCGCCCCTTGCCATAGAGGGCCTGTTCGCCTTCTTCCTGGAGGCCACGTTTGTGGCTGTGATGTTCTTCGGATGGAAGAGGGTGAAGCCCGGATTCCATCTGGCGGCTACGTGGCTCACGGCTATCGGCGCCACCATATCGGCGGCTTGGATCCTGATAGCCAACGCCTGGATGCAGCATCCAGTGGGTCAGGATTTTGACCCTGCTCAGATGCGCAATGTGATGACGAGCTTCTCCGATGTGGTGTTCAACCCGAACGCCGTCTCGAAATTTTTCCATGCCGTGTTCTCTGGTTGGGTGCTCGCCTCCGTGTTTGTGATCGGCATACTCTGCTGGTTCAAGCTGCGCAAGGCCGAGAGCGGCTTCTTCATCACCCGCAGCTTTAAAGTGGCCGCCGTGTTCGGCACCGCCGGCATGCTTCTCACACTCTGGAGCGGCGACTTCGAGGCCCGCAATGTCACCAAGACACAGCCTATGAAGTTGGCGGCCATGGAGGGCCTCTACCGCGGCAACACGCAGCAGTCTTTTACTGCGATAGGCATAATCAACCCCGACAAACGGGCCGACAACGACGAGGACCCGTATCTCTTCAAAATCGAGGTTCCCGGCGTGCTTTCGCTCATGGCCAATCACGACATGAACAGCTTCGTGCCCGGCATCAACGACATCATAGAGGGTAAGCATATCAACCCCGACGGGACAGTGACTTACGGACCGTCGTATCAGGATCGCATAGAGTCGGGACGCATAGCCCACCGCGCCCTGGCCGACTACGACTCGGCTATGGCCCGCGGCGACAAACAGGCCATGGCTGCCGCCGCCGACACTCTCAAGGCGCATTACCCCGACTTCGGCTTCGGCTATCTCGACTCGCCCTACGAGGCTGTGCCGCCGGTAGCCACGACATTCTATTCATTCCATGTAATGGCGCTTTTGGGCGGCTATCTACTTGTGTTCTTCCTGGGCGCGCTGCTTATCGGATACCGCAAGCCGCAGTGGCTCAACTCGCGCCTGGTGATCTGGGTAGGCATCATATCCGTGCCTCTGGTATGGATCTGCTCCGAGTGCGGATGGATCACCGCCGAGGTGGGCCGTCAGCCCTGGATAGTGCAGAACGCGCTCCCCACCAAGGCTGCTATCTCCTGCATCGGCGCATCGAGTGTGAAGGTCACCTTCTGGCTCTTCGCGGCCGTGTTCACCATACTGCTCGCAGCCGAGGCCATGATCATGACCCGCTCCATCCGCAATCAGCGCAAGGAGCTCGCCGCAGAGCCTGAGGCCGCAGCCGGCAAAGCCGAGGCTAAGAGCGACAAGACCGGGGCCGCAGCCGAGGCTGAGGCCGACAAGAAAGGCAACAACAGATAATCCACCCTATAAAAACAGAGAAAAGCAATGGAAGAACTTATTAATCTTCAGAATTATTGGTGGCTGCTCAACGGTGTGCTCGGAGCAGTCCTCGTGGTGCTTCTTTTCGTGCAGGGCGGACAGACATATCTGTTCTCTCAGCGGGAGGCTTCCCACAAGACCATGACAGTGGGTATGCTCGGTCGCAAATGGGAGCTCACCTTCACCACTCTCGTGGTGTTCGGCGGCGCCATGTTCGCCTCATTCCCCCTGTTCTATTCCACCAGCTTCGGCGGCGCTTACTGGCTCTGGATACTGATCCTCTTCAGCTTCGTGCTCCAGGCCGTCAGCTACGAGTTCCGCTCCAAGCCCGGCAACCTGCTGGGACAGCGCACCTACGACGCGTTCCTCTTTATCAACGGCAGCGTGGGGTGTATGCTTCTCGGTGTGGCAGTGGCCATGTTCTTCTTCGGAGGCCGCTTCACAGTGACTATGGGCAATATGCTCACTCCCGGCAACCCCGTGATATCGCAGTGGGCTTCCTCCCACGGCTTCGAGTCGATCTTCGACTGGCGCAACCTTCTGCTCGGCTTCACGGTCCTCTTCCTGGCCCGCAGCAACGCCGCGCTCTACTTCATACACAACGAGCGGCAGACGGCTGACTTCGTGGCCGCCAACCGCCACCGCGTGCTCGTGAACGGCGCCATATTCACGGTCCTCTTCCTGGCCTTTGCCGCCGTGCTCCTCACTTACACAGGTCTGGAGACAGTGACCGAGGGCGAGCGTATGTTCGGCTTCCCGGGCAGCTTCGAAAGTGTCGCCGGCAAATATCTGAGCAACTTCCTGGCGATGCCCTGGGTGCTCGCAGCCTTCATCCTCGGTGTGGCGTTCGTGCTATACGCGCTGATACGCAGCGCCTTCGACACGCGTTTCTACGCCGGAATCTGGTTCAGCGGCATCGGCACCTTCCTTGTGGTGCTCGCCCTCTTCTGCGTGGCCGGCTTCAACGACACGCCGTTCCTCCCCTCGCTCGACGATCCCGCCAGCTCGCTCACGATCCGCAACGCCAGCTCCACACCGTTCACCCTCCGCACCATGGCTTACGTCTCTATTGTGGTGCCGTTCGTGATCGCCTACATAGCTTACGTGTGGAAGCAGATGGAGAACAAAGAGCGCGACTAAAAATAACGGTAGACGGAAAAATAGTAAACCTCCTATGAGTCAGCTACTTGAAATCACAATAGTCAACACTGGAGAGCGCCTTCAGGTCGAAGGAGGCACCACCCTCGCCGAGCTGTTGCCGCGCCTGGCCTCTCCGCTCGGCTTCGCGCCTATCTGCGCGCTGGTCAACAACCGCACCGAGTCGCTCGCATACCCGCTCTTCATGCCCAAGATGGTGGAGTTTCTGCGTCCCGAAGGGCGCAGCTCGCGGCGTGTGCTTGCCCGCTCGCTCTGCATGCTCCTCTACAAGGCGGTGTCGGCCGTCTATCCCGGCGCGCGCCTCGTGATCGAACATTCCCTCTCTCACGGCTATATTTGCCGTCTGACGGCCTCTGAGGGTGAAAATGAAGCAGATCTCCACCCGGACCTCGAAAAGCTCTTAGAGGAGATGAGAAGGCTTGTGGCGATGGATCTGCCGTTCGAACGCCACGAGAAGCCGACCTCCGAGGTGATACCTCAGCTGCGTAGCCAGGGATTGCATTCCACGGTCTGTCTGCTTGAGACGTTGCGCCAGCTCTACACGGTCTACTACACCCTCGACGGCCTGGCCGACGTCTACCACGGTCCTCTGGCACCCTCCACAGGCGCTCTGCAGGTGTTCGACCTCAAGCCGGTGCGAGGCGGTTTCCTGCTGCTTCCGCCTGACAGCGAGCACCCCGAGCACGCGGCGGTGCCCGAGGATCAGCCCAAGATGCAGGCGGCTTTCGACCGTCACCTGCAGTTCAACCGTATTGTGGGTGTCAGCGATGTGGGCGAGCTGAACAAGGCTATCGACGCGGGCCACGCGCCTATGCTGATCAACCTCTGCGAGGCGCTTCACTCCAAGCAGCTGGCTCAGATAGCTGACGAGATATCGAAGCGCGAGGCGCGGATTGTGCTCATAGCCGGCCCGTCGTCGTCGGGCAAGACCACCACGGGAAAACGCATCGGTGTGGAGCTGCTCACCAACCTGCTCAAGCCTAAGATGATTTCGCTCGACGATTACTTCGTGGACCGCGAGCTGACGCCGCGCGACGCCTCGGGCGACTACGACTACGAGTCGCTCTATGCCCTCGATCTGCCGAAGCTCTCGGCCGACCTCACGACGCTTCTTGCCGGTGGAGAGGTGAACCTGCCCACCTACAGTTTCGAGCTTGGTCGGCGTGTGGAGCGCGACCGCCCCATGCGGCTGCTTCCGCGCGAAGTGCTCGTGATCGAGGGTATCCACGGCCTGAATCCGGCCCTTGTGCCCGGTGTGGACCCCGCCAAGATATTCAAAGTCTATGTTTCGGCGCTGACCACTCTTTCCATCGACGACCACAACTGGATACCGACATCGGACAACCGTCTGCTGCGCCGTATAGTCCGCGACCACAAATACCGCAAGACCTCGGCTGTGGAGACGATACGCCGCTGGGATTCAGTGGCCCGCGGCGAGAACCGTTGGATATTCCCGTACCAGGAGAATGCCGACGCCACATTCAACTCGTCGCTGCTCTTCGAGCTGGCGGTGATGAAACCGTATGCCGAACCGCTGCTGCGCTCCGTGCCTCACGACCTGCCCCAATACGCCGAGGCGTCACGTCTGCTCCGTTTTCTGGAGTGCATACGTCCGCTCCGCGAGGAAGGCATCCCCGGCACCTCGCTGCTGCGCGAGTTTCTTGGCGGCTCCTCGTTCAATTACTGACCCTGCGCCGATGATCCGCAATAAAAACTTACGGGGGAGGACCGAAAAGCCTTCCCCCGTATTTTACAATTACAGATTATTTTAAAGTATTTTTTTTATTTTGCCATGAAATTGATTGATTTTATTCATGGCATATCTCATGTATTTTGATACGTCCACAGAAGAAATTGGAGCTCGCGACACAAAATAGAGGCCACTCATCAGGTCTCCATTGGATGATCTAAATCACCGCTAACGCAGTTCTGACGTCGCTATGCGGATGCCTCGTCGCTACCTGACCACTTGTCACGATGTGTCATATAAAACGAGGTTCGGGACGGTATATATAAGCCTCGCGCAGAGGCTCGAAGCGGCCGGGAGCGGCCCGCAGCTGCCGCATGATCTCCAAAGGATCGAAAGAATCTGTTATAGCCCGGCGAATTTCGTCGGGCTTCATTGTGGCCGCCAGTGGTTTATAGGCCGTGGCGAGGTCGGAGAGGCCGGGCAGACCGAGACCGAAGAAGTGGCAGACGTGCTCCACTACGGCGCGTGTGGCGCGCTGTTTCCCCTCTAAGGAGTAGCCGGCAATATGGTATGAGGCTATGTCGGTGCGGCGCAACAGTTCTTCGCTGATCTGCGGCTCCCCTTCCCAAGTGTCGATGACGAGGCGCAACCCTTTGTCGGCGCGGGCGGCTATGAGCGCCTGAGTGTCGGTGACGGGTCCGCGGGCGGCGTTCACAAGCACGGCACCGGGCTTCATAAGCGCTGTCTCGCTCTCGGAGATGAGGTGGTACGAAGGGTGGTCGCCGTCGCGGGTGAGCGGCGTGTGGAGCGTCACGGCATCGGAGAGGCGCAGCAGCTCGTCGAGCGGGACTTCGCGGCCGTAGGCCGGATGGAGCTCCCCGTCAGGCGATATAGCGGCTTTGGGCGGGTCGTTGACTAAGATCTCGAAGCCCATGCGGGCACCCCATTCGGCCACAATAGAGCCCACATTGCCGTAGCCTACCACACCCACACGGTGGCGTCCCGGCTCCATGCCGAGCCGGAGAAGCGAGCTCCAGACATACTGCGCCACACCGGGAGCGTTGCATCCCGGGGAGTTGAGGCACTCAATGCCGTGGCTGCGACACCAGGGGAGATTGAACTGGTCCATCCCTATGGTGGCTGTGGCTATGAGCCGTACGTGGGAGCCTTCGAGCAGCGGCGCATCGCAGCGGGTTCGTGTACGGATAAGCAGAGCGTCGGCATCCTTCACCCTCTCGGGTACGAACTCCGACGGCTCGATATATTCGATCCGAGCCAGCGGCTCAAGTCGTCCTTTCAGGAAAGGAATGTGGGAATCGGCTATTATCTTCATTGCTTCGGGGAAATGGCGAGGAGTCAGCAGTCAGGAATCGAGGATGACGAGAGAGGTGTAGTTCTGTTCGAGCAGCGGGGTGAGGTCCCCTTCGCCGCGGGCTTCGGAGAGCCGGGCTATGATCTCCTCGATTGAGAGGGCCGACTCGTCGGTCTCGGCGAAGATAGCCTCCCGGGGGACGGCACGGAGTGTCTCGGCGTTGAACTTCTCGCCGAAGCTGAGGTAGCACCCGGCGCGGAGAAGCATCTGTGCCACCGACGGACGGCCGCGGAAGCCGTGTATGATCCAGGGCTGCTGAGCGCGGGTCTCCTTGCGGAACTGCACTATCGAGTTGTATGCCTTCACGCAGTGGATAATGAGCGGTTTGCCGAGCTGTTCGCTGAGGGCTATATGGGCGGCAAAGACCTGGTTCTGCAGGAACATAGGCGCGCCTTTGAGCTCGTCGATGCCGGTCTCCCCTATCATGGCAACCTGCGGATGAGCGGCGAGCTCTGTGAGCCGCGCAAGCAGGTCTGTGGGGTCGCCGGGGATATGCCAGGGGTGTATGCCGAGCGAGTAGAGCTGTCCGGGCTCGGGAGCGAAGCTGTCGGGCAGAGCCTGCTCGATGCCGAGCGGGTAAAGGCCGGAGCGGTGGGTGTGTATGTCGAGAATCATAAGAGGAGGTATGTTTTTCAGGGCACGGGATCGTAGCCGGAGCCTCCCCAGGGGTGGCAGCGGCTTATGCGTTTCACTGCGAGCCACAGTCCTTTCGCGGGGCCGTGCTTTCGGATAGCCTCCACGGCATACTGGCTGCAGGTGGGAGTGAAGCGGCAGGCGCTCGGCAGCAGGGGCGAGATGCACTTCTGGTAGAAGCGTATGGGGAGGATGAGCAGCCATCCGGCCCCTTTGCTTATGCAGAGGACCAGGTGGCGCAGAGGGGTTGTGTCAGGATTCTTTGTCATCGCTTTTGGGCCGGGTTTGCATAGCTTCGTCGACCTTTTCGGAGAGGCTGTCAAGGAGTTTGCGCATCTTCTCCTCGATTTTGGAGTAAGGCTTTATTTCGCTGCTCACATAGTTCACTGCCACAGTGAGTGTGAGTGGCTCCGGTGCGGAGGCCAGCAGGCGGCGGAGCGGGTTGCGGTTCAGGCGCCACGCTTCGCGGATACGGCGGCGCAGCAGCACGCGGTCCACGGCCTTGTGTTGCTTCTTCTTGGGCACAGTGACCATGAACTGCACGCGGTCGGTGCGCATGAGGCGAAGCACCTCCTCGGGCGAGGAGCCTTCCACATGGCGCGACTTGACGGCCGACGCCTTCAAGGCAGCGCTCTCCACAAGGTATATCATGCGGAGCGGGTAGGCGTATTCCGATTTGCCGAGGGCGAACAGACGGCTCACAAACGCCTTGTGGTGAAGCCTCTCGCCTTTACGGAAGCGGAACTCACCCGGTGCCGGGGAAACCGTTTCTTCGGCCTGATTATACTCTTTTTCAACCTTTTCCACACTGCAAAGTTAATAAACTTAGTCCATAAACTGAAATTTTCGTAACTTTGCACAGTTTAACCCGGTCCGGACTATCTAACCTCCGGAACCCTACGACAATACAATGGCAGGTATAGAAGCTCTTGCGAAGGAGACCGCGATCTATGGCCTCAGCTCGATTATAGGACGTTTTCTCAACTGGTGCCTGGTGCCCCTGTACGTCTATCTCTTCCCCACCTACGAATACGGTATCGTCTCGTATCTGTACTCTTTCACAGCCGTGGCGCTCGTGATACTGAACTACGGCATGGAGACAGGCTTCTTCCGATTCGCCAACAAGCACGAGAGCCCCGGCACGGTCTACACCACGGCGCTCCTCTCGGTGGGTACCACCTCGCTGGCGTTCATAGCGCTCCTGACAGCCTTTATAGGCCCGGTGAGCACGGCCATGAAGCTGCCGGGCCACGCCTCTTACGTGTGGATGCTCGGCTTCATAGTGGCTCTCGACGCGTTCAGCAACATACCGTTCGCCTATCTGCGCTATAAGAAGAGAGCCGTCCGATTCGCGGTGCTCAAGTTTGTGAACATAGGTCTGAACATAGCCTTCAACCTCTTCTTCCTGCTTCTCTGCCCTATTCTCGCCAGGCATTGTCCCGCGGCCATCGACTGGTTCTACGCGCCGCTTGGCGGCGAGGCCTTCGGCATAGGCTGGATCTTTGTGGCCAACCTCATTTCGACCGTCTCGATACTGATCCTGCTGCTGCCGGAGCTGACCGGCCGCCGCTACCGTTTCGACGGCCCGCTGCTCCGCAAGATGCTGCGCTATTCTTGGCCACTGCTTATCCTCGGTGTGGCCGGCATCATGAGCCAGAACATGGGCCAGATGATCATACCGTACCTCTTCAGCGATCAGGAAGCGGCCCGCAGCATGGTGGGTATCTACGGCGCCAACATCAAGATAGCTATCCTGATGGTGATGTTCACTCAGGCGTTCCGCTACGCCTTCGAGCCGTTCATCTTCGCCCAGGCCGGCGGCAAGAACGGTCCCAACTCGCGTCAGGCCTACTGCGACGCCATGAAATTCTTCGTCATACTCGGCCTGTTCATCTTCCTGGCTGTGATGCTCTATCTGCCGCTGCTGAAATATTTTGTGAGCCGCAGCTACTGGGGAGGCCTCGATGTGGTGCCTATCATGATGGCGGCCGAGCTCTGCTTCGGTGTGGCGTTCAACCTCTCGCTCTGGTATAAGCTGACCGACCGCACGCAATGGGGCATGTACCTCTCGGTGGGCTGTTTCATAGTGATGCTGGCGCTCAACCTGATCTTTGTGCCGGCTATCGGTATACCTCGCGGCTATATGGGCTGCGCGTGGGCCGCTCTGATAAGCTATTTCCTGATGATGATGGCCTCTTATTTCCTGGGACAGTATTACTATCCGGTCGACTACGATCTCAAGACTATGGGCTTCTATCTGGCCCTCACGGCGATTCTGTGGGGCGTAGGCGAGAAGCTGTTGGCATTCCCCGGCCATGCCTGGCTCATGTATCTTTCGCGCACAGTTCTGCTCGTGCTCTTCCTCGCCGTGATCGTGAAGCGCGAGAAGCTCCCATTGCCCGGACATAAAAAGTAGGAGCATTATGAAGGGGAAGTCTGTATAATTGATGAAGTTTCCGGAGGGGAAAGTAAAAAGGCACTGCCAATCACGGCAGCGCCTTTTTGCCAATCTAAATAACCGGAGGTCTCTTGCCTTGCACTTAAATTATCCTCCGGTTCTGCCAAATTAATTCATAATTATTTACCAAATAGAAATTCTGCCTTTCCAGAGTTTTACTGTTCTCAAAAGAATACTTATTGTTGCTTTATCTTGTTGCTTTATCTTGCTTTGAAGAGAGAAGCTCTTCGCGAAGAAGGGAGAGAAGAGTTCTACGCAGAGGGGAGGAGCTGCCCTTTCGGGGCCGGGATTACCAGATGAAGGCACCGGCGGTATTGGCGGGGAGAGTCACCACGAATGAGTTGCCGCCGTCGTTGACGCGGATCTTTTTCTCGGAGCCGTTGGTGTTGGTGATGACCATTGAGTGGGTGCCGTCGTTGTTGTCGAAGGCCACATATTCCACGCCGGAGGTCGGGTCGGAAGTACCGATATAGTTGGCGCCGGGTTTGATCACCGACGAAGCGAGCGACATCGTGTAGTAGAACGAGTTGTAGACGATCGTCTTGTAGTCGCTGCGGCTAATGTCGACAGCGCCGTTGCCTGTGCAGCAGCCTTTGGGACGGTAAGGGCCGCGGTCGTCGTCGAGCATCAGGTTCCATACCATGGCGCCCTGACCCCAGTTCTTGACCACATCGAATACGAGACTCTTCACATCGGAAGTTGTCTCAGAGATATCGACGCCGTGCGACCAGGTTCCGGCTGTCCACTCGGTAAAGATAAGTTCCTTGTCGGGGTACTGATTGTGGACCGTGGACATGTTGCTTGCGGAGCCGCCGTAGTTGTGGAAGCCTGCGCCGTCGATATACTGACGGGCTGTCTGGTCGTTGTAGACGTTTATGGGATATTCGTAATGATCGTAGTTATGGTCGTAGCAATAGACCTTCACGTCGGCGAGGCCGTTGTTGTTGAGCGTGGGACCGAGGGTCTTTGCGAAAGCTGCGGCCTGATCGGCGGGCATATACATGGAAGCCGAGTTGCCTTTGTTGAGAGGCTCGTTCTGCTGTGTGATAGCGTAGATCCTGATACCTTCGGCTTGCATGGCTTTGATCCAGCTCACGAAGTAGTCGGCATATTCCTGATAGTACGAGGTGCTAAGCTCGGCGGAGGTCCAGTCGTTGGATTTTTTCATCCAGCGGGGGGCGGTCCAGGGGGAGCCCATTACCTTCACATTCGGATTGATCTCGAGAATCTCCTTCACTACCGGTATTATATATTCCGTCTCCTCGTAGGTGAGGGCGAAAGGCTTGCTCCGGTCATCGCGGCAGGTATACTCGCTCAGGGAGTAGTCGCTGCAGCCTATGGGGACGCGGATATATGAGGCTCCGTACCCTTCGGTGGGTGAGAAAGTCTTCACGAGGAAACGGTGGCGGTCGGCGGCTGACATATGCATGAGGTTATAGGAGGCCGAGCCGGTGATGCCGTAGCCGAAGCCGTCCATGCGCTGTTTGCGGTCGGAGGTGTTGATATTGATTGTGCCGTCGGCTGAGCCTCCGTTGCCGAAAGCGATGCACTGCGGGGTCATGCAGTTGGAGCCGTTGTTGGACACGATATAGCCGCTGACGTTGGCCGGGGAGCCGTTCTGAGGGTTGACCTCGACGGTGGGGTGCTCGTAGGTCTGGGCGGCGGCCGAAGAGGCTAAGAAGAGAGATGCTATGATGAGTGGTGAGGTTTTCATTGCTGAGTGATAAGGGAGGCGGGGAGAGCGGTGAATTACTTGATGACTTTCTCGGCTTTGCTGCCGGTCTTTTTGATCACGATGCCGCGGACGGGCTCCTGAAGGCGGAGGCCGTTGAGGTCGTAGTAGACGGTCTCGCCCTCTTCATCGGATATCTCGATACCGTTCACGGATGTGGGAGTCTCGTTGGGGGTACCTTCGCCTCGGAAGATCACACGTACACGGCCTGAGGAGGCGGCGCGGTGCATGGCCGACGAGGGGTGGGTATACTTGAAGCTGTTGGCGGCGTCGCCCGAGGCGTCGTGCTGTTTACCGGTCTCGATCCGGCGGTCGTCGACTAAGGGAGCGAAAATGCGGGAGCCGTCGTAGTTGCTGACGCGGAAATGGCCTGAGAAGGCGTCGGTGTCGAGCACGTAGCGGTCGTTGGCCTCATCGTAGGTGAAGCGGTATTTCTCCGATACGTTCCAGTTGTTCATGTCGCCGACGAGGTAGAGGGCTTCGCGGATGTTGACCTCGGCGCGGAGCGTGTTGGCTACGCGGTCGTAGATGAGGGTGACATTCTTGACGGGCTCTTCGATGACGGGGAACTTGATATTGTGGCCCGATCCGGTGATGAAGGCTCCGCAGTCGGCGTTGTAGGCCATGAAGAGGCTTGCGCAGCCTATCTGCTCGCTCCAGTCGGAGGTAGTGATCTTGTACTCGCCGCTGACGGCGGGGAGGGTGATCTTGTAGATATTGCCTTCGCGGGTCATCGGATTGGCCGAAGCGTTCCAGCTGTTGAATGTGCCGGCCAGATAGAGGTCGGGCAGGGTCTCCTTCTCAGCCTTGAGAGTGCCGTTTACCCAGTCGAAGATGAGGACGCCACATTCGCGGTCGTTAAACTGAGGCACATTCTGCAGCGTTATGTCGCCGCCGTAGGACTGAGAGGAGGTTGCTATCGCATCGCCGCCGAAATTGAGCGAAGTGGTGCTTTGGCCGCCGAACTGATAAGACCAGTCGTTGGTGACGAGTTTAATGGCGCCGGGGAAAGATGTGAAGCGATAGCGATATTTACGGTCGGAGGGGTAGAAAGCCATGCGGTACTTATCAATATCGGACGCCCAGTCGTTGAGCTCTTTGCCTGAGATATAGAGGTGCGGAGCCACAAGGAATGAGGAGCCGGAGGTGCCGCGGTATTTCAGTATCCAGGTGCAGTTGAGACCTTTGCGGGCGTCTGCCTCCGAGAGGGACACACGCGGAATCTTTATGTTGTTGCCGTCACCGGTGACAGTGGGCATATACCGGCAGAAGTTCACGGTCTGAGTGCAGCCGAACTGCGGGTTCCAGTCAGCTGATATCTTCACACCGTTTGTCTCTTTGAAGCCGCGCACATGGAGAGTGTAAGTGCCACCGTCCTTGGCGAACTCATATTTCTGCTGCACGCCCCAGGAGTCGTCGACACCTTCGAGTTTGAAAGTGGAGGGGCCGTTGGTGATGAGTCCTTCGTCGGGGTTGTCGGGAACGTCGGGATTATCGGGTGCGGTGCCCGGCTCGGCGAAGGTGACGGTCCTGTTGAGATAGTCGAAAGTGATTTTCACTTTGCCGGACTGCAGGTCGGAGGCCAGTGAGATATTGTTGCCATTGCGGGTCTCTACGGCGCTGTAGGAGCCGTAGCCGAGATTGTTCGTAGGGGTGCCAAACTGGATGCTCCAGTCGTTGCTCACGAGTTTGAAATCGCCGGAAAGATTAGAGAACACGCCCGAATAAACGCCGTTGGCCGTATAGCTGAGTTTCCAGGCATTGTTGTCGGAGGCCCAGTCGTTGACATTGCCGGCTATGTAGATGTCGGGAACGAAAGTGGCGGTAGTGGTGCCGGAAGCGTTATAATTGATAGTAATGGTGGTGGAGCAACCTCTGTCGTTGTTCACATCATTGCCAGCGACGGTCGGAATATTGAAATCGTTACCGCCGGCATTAATGCAGTTCATCGCCTTGCAATAGCCGAACGTCTCTTTGGAGCCGAACTGCGGATCCCAGTTGTTTGCGGCGAGCTTGAAATTCTTGCCCGGCTGAATCTTCAGGTTCAGGGTGTATGTGTTGCCGCTTTGGGAGAATTTGTAGGATTCGTAGAACTTCCAGTCGCCGTTGACAGCTGTCTGCGCGCCGGTAAAATATAAGTCGGGCGCGGCGAAAGCCGATGCGGCTCCGAGGGCCGTAAGGATTGTATTTAGTAACAGGCGCTTCATTGTCGATTTTTTGGCTTGATGAGTTTTGGGTTGAGGTTTAGATTTCAGGATGAAATAAAAGAGAGAATGATGATTTCAGATTGTTGGATATGCGTTATTGACTGCTTTTTTTCAATTACAAAATTAGGCAATAAAGAGCCAAAATTTCAGGGGTAAAAACATTTGGTATTTTGAATTTTGTGTAACCGGCTGATAATCAGAGGTAGCTCAAAAAATTTCGGTAAGTCGCAAAAGGGCGGATTTCAGTTTTTGAAGCTCAAAAAAAGGGCGGTGCCGCTCGGCGCGGAACCGCCCCCTTCGGGTAATAGTATGAAATGTAACTCTAAAGTCAGTTTCTGAAGCAAGCCGAAGAAAGTTCAAAGGCTAACTCAGAAGGTTCTGAGACTTGCTTATTCTGAGGTCTTAGCGGACGATCACTTTCTCTACTTTCGCACCCTGCTTGCGGATCAGGATCTGGCCCGGTTCGGGGTTGATGACGCGGACGCCCTGCAGGTTGAAGTAGATTGCTTCGGAGTCGGTGTCGTCGCCGAGGACGCTATCAACGCCTGTGACATTCTCCTTATGGAAGGTGACGAATGTGGTGGCGGGATCGGTAGCGATCGACTTGACGGTGAAGTCTGCGTATTTCTCGCTGCGGGCGCGGCGGGGAGCGCCGGAAGCGGAAGTCTCAGCGGGATTGTAGACATAATCGGCATCGGAGAGGGCCTCGTAAGCTTTCACTTTGGAAACCTCGCCGGGCACGCAGTAGTGGAATACCGACTGGAGCTGAACGCCCATTTTGGCTTCGTTGACATTAGCATCGCCGAGGTTAGTGAGGAACTTTTTCAGAGTGATAGTGCCGTGATTGTAGTCATGGCCGGCCTCTGTCTGATTAGCTCTCTTAGAGGAGTCGTGGAGCACCACGTAGTTATTGTATGTGTAATCGAGGAGTTCGTTGCCGTAGGCTGTGGCGTCCCAAGCGTTGATGGAGTAAGTGCGGGGGAGTTCGGGATAAGCAATCTCCTCGTAGTTGTGCCAGTTGAAGTCGGCACCGTACTCCTGAGCGTCGCAGTTGAAGTATTTGGACTCATCGGAGACAGCGAGGTTTTCGGCTTTCACAGCGTGCCAGTCGCCGAGGATGTTGCGGCCTGTGATGTAGTTCTTCTCGGCGGCGCCGCTGTTGTTCTTGACGGTGACGTTGCCGGCCATCTCCCAGTCGCGGTTGACGAAGAAGTCGCCGAGCGGGACATTGAAGAAGAACTCGCCGGCCTCGAGGAAGGCTTCGGAAGCGGAAGTATCCTTGTAGCGTTCGGCAAATGTCTTGTCGAAGGTCATGATGTTGTCGAGCGAGCCGCCCCTACTGTCTGCGTTTCTGGCGTAGAAGTCGAGTCCGACAGTGATCTTGGAGTCAGCGGCCATATTCTTGTTCCAGATGAACTTGCCCGTCACGCTGGTGTGGGGGTAGATCAGAGTCTGGTCGGATTTGCCTTCGCTGTGCTTCTTGTAGGCCAGATGGTTCTCCACGGTGAGTGAGGGAGTGTGCGACATGGCCTGATAGCGCAGCTGGTCGGAGTTGGCGGCCAGCACCAGTTTGAAGTATTCGGTATCCTTCGAGCTGTTGTTGAGCAAGATGCCGTTGTCGGAGCTTTGAGAAGCATAATAGTTGCTCCAGATATTGGGACGGAGCTTGTCGTCGTTGTCGGCCGACGACCAACGCTGAGTGCCGGTGACATCCACAATCTCGAACCAGGCCTGATCGTGGTTCATTGCATTGAACTGCAAATTCTCAGCTACCAGATAGTTCAGGTCATGGTTGCCGGGCAGCATTTTCGAGGATCTGAAGAACGCGAATTTGTACGAGTTCGGATTCTTCACGTAGCAATTGGCAAGAGTATTGTTCTCCCCGGTATATTTCTTTGTTTCTTTGTATATACAGGAATAGCCTGTGAGATCAATTTTGGGCATCCCGACATCGGTGGTCGCGGGGTATTCAACGACACTGTAGGAGACCCTTGTGCCCTCTTTCAGGGAGAGCATGAGCGGTGCGGTCTTCTCGTAGCCCCACTTATTGGTTGTGGCGTAGAGATAATACATGGGGCGCTCGATCACTTTGCCGGCGTATACATCGTAGCCTTTGCCCATGATCTTGAAGAGGGTGATACCGTAGATGGTAGCGTCCTCGTCCCAGCAGAGGTCCACACGGGAGCTTGTCTCGCGGATATTGTAGAAGTGCTTGCCGTCATAGTTGGCGTAGCCGTCGGCAGATCCTTCGCCCACGAGCATGTTGGGGTTGGCGCACCACCACTTGTTGGCGTAGAAGAGCTGCGAGCCGTGATAGGGGGTCGAGATATCGTAGCCGTTCGGATCGAGGATGTTGAACTGAGCGTAGAGGCCGTCCCTGATGGAGCGGATCTTGACGCCCTGGCCGCCGTTGGAGAGGTCCAGATAATAGAGCATGCGCTGGTTCTCTTTGCCCTCGAAGACCACGGGCTTGAACTCATAGTATTTCACAGAGCCGTCCAAGACTGTATGTTCGACTTTGGAGTCGTAGAGCTCGCTCCATTTGGCATTGGACTCGCCGCCCCAGACCTTCAGCATCGGGTTCTGCTCGTAAGCGTGGAACTCGGCGGGGCCTGTCTCGGTATCGTCGATCAGATAGAGGTCGTATTTGTCGTACATCTTACCGTGCTCCTTGTCGGAGTTGCGGACGATAAGCACGATTCTGTTGAACAAGGGCGTATGGGCGGCGAACTTGTTCTCATTGACTACGAAGTCTTTCGTGTCGTTGAGGTGGAGGTTCTCGCCGGTGTAAGCCCGGCCGTTCACATTGAATGTGAAGCTCTCGGCATCTTGGGTGGAGATGTTGCGGCCCAGGTTGATGTAATAGCCCTGTTCGGCGATATCGTGGCGGGTGAAGGGTATGGTGATCGGGCCGGTCTGAGTGCCGCGGAGGGCCTCATAGACAGTACCGCCGGTCAGAGTGAGCGAATAAGTGTCGGAGTTGAGGGGCACATCGTTGGCCGGATACTCCTCGGGATTGAGCTTGTTGGAGACCATTATCTTGTAGGGACGGGCATTGTCGCCGTTGGCGCTGCGCCAGTCGGACTTCACGGTGTAGGTCTTGTTGATGCCTTTGTCGTCAGTGGTGAGGTCGAAAGCGTCCTTGTCTATGTAGAAGAAGAACGCGCGCGGTGTGAGACGCACCTCCATGCGGGAGTTGGCGCACCATGACTTCTGATCCACTTGGATAAGGAGGTTCTCATTGCGTGCGTTGAAGACAGCCTCGGGGGTAGCTTTCTCATCGATGAAGTTGGTCCTTACGTTGGTGAAGGACTTGGTGTCGGCGTTCCAGGTGGAGTTGGTCAGCATGGTGACGTTGGCCTTGAGGTCCACCTGCGAAGCGTATTCCACAGCGTCGATCTGCTCCTGGTCATTGAGCACCGTGGGGAGCTCGAAGACGAAGTACTTGTCGTTCTCGCCGCGGTAGTTGAAATAGTATAAGCCGGAGTCGTCGCGGTGCTCCTTGAGTTTCTTGAAAGCGGGGCCTTCCCAGAGGTGCAGATAGAGAGTACCGTCAAAGAAGTTGCCGCTCCTGGGCTTGAGGGTCACCGTGTAGGTGTTGAAGTCCACAGTCATGTCGTAGAAGCCGCAGGGAGTGGAGAAGCTCTTCAGGTTCTCGGTGGCATCCGTGGTGAGGAAGGGAGCGGTGAGGCCGACGTTGAGATTGAAAGCGTAGTCGCTGTCGTGGTCTGTGGGCACCACATTGATTACTTTGCCGTTGACGAGGAAGCGGAACCAGCCGCGCTCGTTATCGCCGTTCTGCACGCCGATGTTGGAGAATTCGAAGACATTGTCTCTGACCTTCTTGCCGGGATAAGCCTGATCGGGGTTCCAGCCGTTGCTTAAGTTCTTGCCGGAGTAGGAGTTGGATAAGACATGGCCGAGCAGCGAAACGCTCTCCACGTTCTCGAGCTTCACAAATTTCTCGGCGTAGACTGTGCGGGCGTCGAGGTCGACATAGATGTTGTATGTGCCGTCATCGAGCGAGTAGCTTGGCTCGCCGCCCGCAGAGGGCTTGAAGGATTCTGCGATGTGGGTGTAGTTGGCAGGAACGCCGGGAGTGAGTTTCATGTCCTGGCCTCCGTAAAAGTCGGGAGTGAGGCGATTGCTCCAGTTCCAGTCGCTTGTGGAACCGTTGATAAGGAACTGGAAAGTGCCGTTTACTTTAAGGCCGGAGAACACATAAGTATTGCCCACCTTTGTGCCGGGGTAAAGGGATTTCCAATCCTCACCGTTAACGCTGCCGATCAGGAAGAGGTCGTTGATCTCGGCGGGCTGAGCGGCTGTGACGCTCACTTTGAGAGCATTCAGATCCAGAGTGATATCATAAGGGCCCTTGCCTATCATAAAGTAGGGTACACGATAATCGATAACCTCATATCCGCAATCAGCTTTATGGTTATCGGCTGAAAAAGAGAAATATTGACCCCCCCCCCTGGGATAATATCGGCCATTATCCGATT
>SFOK01000038.1 GCA_004552395.1 Bacteroidales bacterium
AGTATCTGGACACAGCCGACAACAAGACCGATAACAACACCGCCGTGATGCAATATAACGACGAAGGAGACGACGCCTCGCAGACCTGGACGCTCACCGAAGTGCAGGCCGGTGTCTACAAGATATGCGCCTTCAACAATAAGAACCGCGGTCTGAACGTGCTCAAAGGCTCACGCGATGACGACACTCAGGTGAACCTCTACGACTACAGCGGCGAGTGGTGTCAGCAGTTCATCCTCTATGACAAAGGGAGCGGCTGGTACCAGCTCATAGACCGCAACTCCGGCAAAGCTGTGGAGATACCGAGGTCATCGACAACCCTTGGCGAGTGGATCAAGATCCACGGCAACAACGGCACCGAGACCCAGCAGTGGGCCATAGAAGCCAACAAGTGTCCCGGCGCTCCGATAGCCACCGTCTATACCGACGCCGACTATAAAGGCACATCGGTGCAGCTCTCCGAGGGCGACTGGAACCTCTCCCGTCTGGAGCGCTACAACCTCGCAGGCAACGTGCTCTCATCGCTGAAAGTCTTCAAAGGATTTAAGATCACCCTCTTCAAAGGGGACAACTGCGACGGCGAATCGAAGGCTTACACAGCCGACGCACATACCTTCGGCGACGCTTTCAACGACAAGACACACTCGATACGCATAGAGCCCGCCGGTGTGGAGAGCATCTCAGGCAACCTCAAGATACGTAACCGCAACTCAGGCCAGTATCTCGACACAGCCGACAACAGCACAGCCAACGACGCAGCAGTGGTGCAGTATAACGACGAAGGCGACGACGCCTCGCAGACCTGGAACTTCACCCATCTTGGCAAAGGTGTCTACAAGATCGTGGCCTTCAACAACAAGAGCCGCAGCCTTAACGTGCTCAACGCTTCACGCGACAACAAGACCCAGGTGAACCTGCATGACTACTCCGGACTCGCCTCTCAGCAGTTCATAGTAGTGGACGGCACCGACGGCTACTATCAGCTCATAGACCGCAATTCAGGCAAGGCTGTGGAGATACCCGAGTCGTCCAAGAATCTGGGCGAGTGGATAAAGATCTACGACAACAACGGCTCGAAGACCCAGCAGTGGGGAATAGAGGAGAACCGTATGGAGGGTGTGGCCATAGGCACTCTCTATAAGGACATAGACTACAAGGAGGCCTCGATAGGCATTTCGGAGGGTGACTGGAGCGCATCCCGCCTGGAGCGCTACAACTACGACCTGAAGGCCGTCACCTCTCTCAAAGTGACTCCCGGCTTCAAGATAATAGCCTACAAGGGTACCGATTTCAACGGCGATTCCAAGACCTTCACATCCGATGCCGGATTCGTAGGCGCGGACTTCAACGACCAGATCGGTTCGCTGCGCATCGTGCCCAACGGCGCCACAGGCAAAGGCGGCGACTGGAAATTCCGCAACCGCAACAGCGGCCAGTTCCTCGACATAGAAAACAACGATCCCGTGAACGGTGCCAAAGTGATACAGTGGACCAATGAAGGCAATGATCCCTCGCAGGTATGGCGCCTGAGCGAAGTAGAGGAGGGCGTCTACACCATAGCGGCCTCGGCCGACAATTCGCGTGTCATCGACATCCCCGAAGCAGCCACGGGCGACGGCGTCGGAGCACAGCTCTACGCAAGCAACGGCGGCAAGCATCAGCAGTTCATCCTCCTGCAGAGCGGCGACAACTATAAGCTCGTGACACGTCACTCAGGCAAAGCGCTCGAGATACCCAGGTCGAGCACAGATACAGGCGTTCAGGCAGCCACCTGGTCCCACAACGACACCGACACACAGCAGTGGAACCTCGTGAACCCCGAGAGCACCGTAAGCGCCGATCTTATCGGAGCCGACGGCAGCGGCATCAGAGTGAACGGCGGCCGCATCGAGGCACCCGAAGGCTCGGAGATCTACGACGCACAGGGCCGTAGAGTGGCCCGCGGCGTAGAGCTCACGCCCGGCATCTATATAGTCCGCATCGGCTCACAGGCCGTGAAAGTGCTCGTGAGACCCGAAAACTCCGACGGCTACTATTGCCTGTCGTAATGCTGACGGCGGCTCTCACAGCGGCTGCCGCTCCGCAGGCACTCGAACGTGTGCCGATGAAACTGGTGAACAACACAGTGTTTGCCGACAACGAGATTTACATAGCCATAATCGGCAAGGTCGGCGACAGCGACATCTATTATGACCTGAGTGCCAACAACTCAGGCAATACGGGTACGAAACCCCTTACAACATCGCTCAACACCATGCATGTGAAAGCCGATGACTGGGGGTATGCCAATATCTTTACGACCCTTGACAGAATCCCTGACAGGACTATCTACGTGGGTCATACACACGCCTGCCGATTGTTTATCGGTTTCAAATCGCCGATGTATCTTCATGTGCATGATACCGGTGGATATGCCGGTGCCGACATGCAGAATCCCGACGATCCCAACTATCATATACGTTGGGAACTCGCAGAGTTTACCTATGATAATAACAATGTGATGTTCGTGAACACCACACGTGTGGACGCTTTCCAGTATCCTATGGGTGTGGAGCTGTGGGGCGGCGCAGGCGCCAACAATCCCTACATGAAGCGAGGCGAGACGGTGAGCTACAACGAAGTGATCAACCGGTGGAAGAGCGACAACGCCGGCAGCGGCTTCTATGAATGTCTGCAAACTAATGTGACCAAGGACGGCGTGGGTCCGATCATAATGCAGCCCTCCAAAGTGAAGGCAGTGAAAGACAAAGGACTCTTCGACGACTATATCAACCGTATCTGGAGCACTTTCTCAAGCAAGACGATACGCGTGAAGATGGGTGTGCTGGGCACATGGACAGGCCGAGTGAACGGCAGCAACTTCGTGCTCACCTGTGTAGAAGGCGATCGCAGGGGACAGACTGCGACAGTGGGCCGTCCGACGACAGTGGATGTGATAGAGGGTGCCGGTGAGTTTGCCAGGTACCACAACAGCGATGCCGACCTTCCGGTACAGGCAATGTTCTGCGGCGCCATGAACCGCGGTATGATTAACGTGAATCTGGGCGACGGGCAGGAGCAGGACTGGGGCGACACCTCGAAGTTCTTCAAGATCGACACCTACAATCCGTACGTGAAGTTCTTCCATCAGAAAGACCTCAGCTACGCAGGCTATACCTACGCATTCGCATACGACGATACATTTGACCAGAGCGCCACATGCGCCACAAGCTATCCGGCCAGCATCACACTTACCATCGGCGGCTTCGTGAACAAGCCCGACTCGGGCGGCGGCCAGGGCGGCGGTAATACAGGGGGCGATCAAGGCGATACCGGTACAGATCCCGCCGCGGCTCCCGACCCCACTTACGACGCAAGCCTTGTGAAGTCGATCTATTCGGGCAAATACACAGCCTTCACCACACACGGCATCGGCTCCTGGAAACAATCCACACAGACCACAACCGTAAACCTGGGCGGCAACGACGCCTATAAGCTCACAAGCTTCAACTACCTCGGTCTGGAGCTCAACGGCAACAATGACGTGGACTTTTCCGATATGGAGACACTTCATCTCGACGTCTATCCCAAAGAGGCGTTCACACTGAAGATAGCTCCCGTATATCATAAGGATGGCGACCCCGCCTATGATGACAAGCAGATCAAAGAGATAGCGCTCACAGCCGGACAGTGGAACAGCATCGACATAGCCATGAGCGAGCTGCCCGCAGTGAACAAGGCCCGCATCTTCCAGATCAAGCTCGACAACGGAGGAGGCAACAAGACCCTCTATCTTGACAATATTTACTTCCGCAGGAGCCAGCAGGTCACTCTCCCGGCCGGCAAGAGCGGCATGGCCGGTACCTACAAGATCGTCAACCGCAACTCGGGCAAGTATCTCGACCTCGACGGCAACTCCACCGAGAACAATACTCATGTGGTGCAGTATGAGAACGAAGGGGAGGACGGCGCCCAGTTCTGGGTGCTCACCGAGCTCTCTTCGGGTATCTACAAAGTGGCCGCCTACAACAATCAGGCCCGTGTGCTCGACATAGCTGACCACTCGACGGACGACAGAGCCATTGTGCAGCTCTACGATTTCTCCGACGGCGCCAACCAGAAGTTCGTGCTCTACGACAAAGGAGACGGATTCTATCAGCTCATCGACACCAACTCCGGCAAGGCAGTGGAAGTGCCGGAGTCAAAGACCGGCAACGGCGAGTGGGTGAAGATATGGTCCAACAACGGCACCAATACTCAGCAGTGGAAACTGGAGAAGTATGTTCCCGCCGGTGTGGCCATGGCTACCGTCTATCAGAACGTCAACTACGGCGGCTATTCGGTAGCTCTCCCCGAAGGCGACTACAACACCCGGCGCATGGGCCTCTGCGGCATTAAAGACAATGACATGACGGCGCTGAAGGTGACTCCCGGCTTCAAGGTAGTGGTCTACGACGGCGACAACTTCTCGGGCAACAGCAAAGAGTATACGGCCGACACATCATGGGTCGGCGACAAATGGAACGACAAAATGTCTTCGCTGAAGATCCTCCCCGCCGGCGTCACAGACAAAGCCGGCGACTGGAAGCTGCGTAACCGCAACTCAGGTCTCTATCTTGACCTGGCGCAGAACTCCACCGAAGACGGTACGGCTGCCGTGCAGTATGCCGACGAGGGTAAGGACGCCTCGCAGATCTGGCGCTTCACTCACCTGGGCAACGGTGTCTACAAAGTGGCCGCATCTTCTTCCGACTCCAAGACCCTCAACGTGAAAGACCGCGCCACTGCGAACGACTCGCCGGTACAGATCTGGGAACACGGCGGCAAGAACCACGAGCAGTTCATCCTCATCCATAAGGACAACGAGTATTATCAGCTCGTGGCCCGCAACTCAGGCAAGCCCGTCGAGGTGGCCGGCTCCTCTACCGAGCAGAACAAACAGGTGTCCGTCTATACCAACAACGGCACTGACACTCAGCAGTGGGGCTTCGTGGATCCCGCCACAATCTCCGACGGTGACCAGGGCGGCGACGGCGACCAGGGCGGCGCGCAGGGAGCCACATTCACTTTCACGGCCGACGATCAGGTGCCGGAAGGCAAGCTCTGCGGCGGCGGCACAGTGACTGTGAAATGGGCCGACTCGAAGCTGACTATTACGGCAACGTTCGACAATCCAGAGAACTATCCCGGCGGCAAACTCGACCTGGGATATTTCCAGGACCGCACCAACGGTATAGCAGAGACGAAGATGACATGCACCGCTTCGGGTGTCTTCACAGTGACACTGACAGGCTACCAAGCCGGCCAACAGGTGCCTTTAAGTGTGAAAGCCCCTTACCCCGATGGCATGGCCGTCACTCCGGTGTTCACATACACTATCCCTGGCGAGGGTGCGGTGACATCGGCCGACGCCATAGAGACAGACCGCATCTGCATCAGCGGCGGACGCCTCATGGCTCCGCAGGGCGCCCGCGTCTACGACCTTCAAGGCCGCCGAGTGGCAGCTGACCGTGTGGCTCCGGGTGTCTATATCGTTGTGACAGGCAGCAAAGCAGTGAAGCTGATAGTGAAATAACACTTTTTAATAAGGACAAGGGCCGGATTCCTGCAGCGGGAGTCCGGCTCTTTTCTATCTCGCGAAAAATCGCTATCTTTGCGTCTCTAAACCGAATCTGACAGATGAGATTTTCAGAAGTGCCCTGCAGCCGGGATGTGAAAGACCGCCTCGTGAGTCTCGTAGACCGCGACAGGCTGCCTCACGCTCTGCTGATAAGCGGGCCGGCCGGTGCCGGCAAGCTGGCTCTGGCCCGTGCCCTGGCGCAGTATATCCACTGCGAGAACCGCCACGACGGCGATTCGTGCGGCCGCTGCCCGGCCTGTCTGCAACACCGCAGCTTCAACAATCCCGACATGCACTTCGTCTACCCGGTGACCGCGGCCGCCGGCAAGACTTCCGACGCCAGCATCGACCAGTGGAAGGATTTCCTGGGCCGGTACAGGTACAACCCCTACGAGGGGTGGCTCGAGGCTCTCAACGCCGGCAATTCGCAGCCGCTCATCTATGTGGACGAGGCCAACGCCATCATCGAGAAGATGTCGCTCTCGGCTTACCGTTCGCGCTATAAGGTGACTCTCATCTGGCTGCCGGAAAAACTCAAGGAGGAGGCAGCCAACAAGCTGCTCAAACTGATCGAGGAGCCATGGGGCGACACCCGGTTCATACTGGTTAGCAACGAGCCCGGCGCTATACTCCCCACTATCTTTTCGCGCACTCAGAGAGTGAATGTGAAGCGCCCCTCCGACGAGACTGTGGCCCGTATACTCTGCGAGGAAACCCCTCTGGAGCCGCACGACGCCGCCTCGGTGGCCCGTCTGGCCGACGGCAATCTCAACCGCGCTCTCGCCCTTGTGGAGGCGCAGGGAGAGACGCAGGACTTCCTTGAGATCTTCCAGGAGATGATGCGCAACGCTTACGCCCGCCGTCTCCGAGAGATGAAGGACCTGAGCGAACGCATGGCCTCGCTCGGACGCGAGACTATCCGCCGCATGCTGGCTTACTTTTCGGCTCAGGTGCGCGAGAATTTCATCTACAATCTCCACCGGCCGGAACTCAACAATATGTCGGGCGACGAGGAAAGGTTCTCGAGCCGTTTCGCGCCTTTTATCAACGCCTCCAACGCCGACCGCATACTCGCGCTCTTCTCGCATGCCGACTTCGATATCTCGCGCAACGCCAACGCCAAGGTGGTGATGTTCGATATGTCGCTTCAGCTGATAGTGCTCATAAAGCCGCGCTGAGGCTCTTCATAAAGCCGCGCTGAGAATCCTCGCGGATGAGGACAGTGGCTCCGCAAGAAAAATTGACTGTAAAAGTAACCGACTGAAAATATGAAACCTACACTTTTTATACTCGCCGCCGGAATGGGCTCACGCTACGGCGGACTCAAACAGCTCGACACGCTCGGACCTTCGGGCGAGACGATTATGGATTATTCCGTCTACGATGCCCTGCAGGCCGGCTTCGGCAAGATCGTGTTCGTGATCCGCAAGGATTTCGAGGATGAATTCCGTGCCAAAGTGGCTTCGAAATATGAGGGCCATGTGCCTGTGGAGATAGTGTTCCAGAGTCCCGACGCTCTGCCGGAAGGCTTCACTGTGCCGGAAGGACGCACAAAGCCGTGGGGCACGGGCCATGCCGTGCTCATGGGCAAGGACGCTATCCGCGAGCCGTTTGCTGTGATCAATGCCGACGATTTCTACGGCCGCGAGAGCTTCCGCGCGCTCTCCGACTTCCTCAAGGATGCCCGCGACGAAGATCATTGCTACTGCATGATCGGTTTCCATATAGCCAACACGCTCAGCGAGAACGGCACTGTCTCGCGCGGTCTCTGCCATGTCGACTCCGACGGCTACCTCAAGGATGTGCGCGAATGTCACGGCGTAGGCTACGAGAACGGCGAGCTGCTCTACGACGGCCCCGAGGGCAAGCGCGTGCCTTTCCCTTCCGACGGAGTGGTCTCCATGAATATGTGGGGCTTCACACCGAGCTACTTCGTGCGCACTGAGAAGGATTTCGCCGACTTCCTGAGTGTCTCAGGCCGGGAGCTCAAGAGCGAATTCTATATCCCCACAGTCGTGAACAATATGCTTGCCTCTGGCGAAGTGAAGCTCAAGGTGATCCCCTGCAAGTCGAAATGGTTCGGTGTCACTTATGCCGCTGACCGTCAGGCTACGGTTGATCAGTTTGCCCGGCTGGTGAGGGAGGGTGTCTATCCATCGCCGCTTTTTAAGTGACCCCGCGGCGTCAACTGTTAAATCTAAGTTTATTATGGCAAAGAAAATACTTGTGACCGGCGGAACCGGCTATATAGGCAGCCACACCACGGTGGAGCTGCAGCAGGCAGGCTACGAGGTGGTGATCATCGACAATCTCTCCAACTCCAATGCGTCCGTGCTGGACGGCATTGAGGGTATCACGGGCCGGCGGCCTGTCTTTGTGGAGGCCGATGTCACGGACCGTGCCGCGCTCCGCAAGCTCTTCGAGGATAATCCCGGCATCGAGGGTATCATCCATTTCGCGGCCTCCAAGGCTGTGGGCGAGAGTGTGGAGAAGCCGATCCTCTATTACCGCAACAATCTCAACTCGCTCATGAATCTGCTCGAGCTTATGCCGGAATTCGGTGTCAAAGGCATCGTGTTCTCAAGCTCATGCACAGTCTACGGCGAGCCCGACACGAATCCTATCGACGAGACGGCACCCATAAAGCCGGCCACGTCGCCTTACGGCAACACGAAGCAGATCTGCGAGGAGATAATCCGCGACTATATCCATGCCGTCAAGGGTGTGAAGAGTATACTGCTGCGCTATTTCAACCCCGTAGGCGCTCATCCGTCGGCTCTGATCGGCGAACTGCCCAACGGCGTACCCAACAACCTCGTGCCTTATATCACGCAGACAGCGGCCGGAATACGCAAGGAGCTGACCGTCTTCGGCGACGACTACGACACTCCCGACGGCAGCTGTATCCGCGACTTCATCGATGTGGTGGATCTTGCCAAGGCTCATGTGGTGGCCATGCAGCGTATGCTCTGCAAGGATACCGACGCTGTGGAGGTGTTCAACCTCGGCACGGGTCGCGGTGTCTCGGTGCTCGAGCTGATAGATACGTTTGAGAAGGTGAACGGTGTGAAGGTGCCTCACCGCATAGGCCCGCGCCGCGAAGGCGACATAGAGAAAATTTGGGCCGAGCCGAGGAAAGCCAACGAGGTTCTGGGTTGGAAAGCCGTGGTGCCCGTAGCCGAGACCCTCGCCAACACATGGCGCTGGCAGCAGCATCTCGATGGCAAATAAACCGAAATCCGGACCGAACATAAAAGCGAAATTCGCGGCTGCCTGATGAAGAGGCGGTCGCGAATTTCGATGTAAAGGGCCGACTTTTACTCTGCAAGGGTTGTTTGGGGTGCGCGTCGCAGGAAACGGGTGAAGAGGGCCAGCAGGACGGCCGAGACGGTGAGTCCGATGCCGAGGGCCATCCGGTAGGGGATAGGTTCGTCGGAGACGTGAAGCACTATCTGCGAGAACCCTTCGGGCGCGAAGAAGATATAGGTCACTGTGACGCAGGTCATGAAGAGCGCCGGTATCAGTGTGATGATATAGAGCTTGCGGTGACGGGCCAGCCATACGGTGAGGGCCCAGAGGGTGAATACTGCCAGCACCTGATTGCACCATGCGAAATAGCGCCAGAGCACCTCATAGGGGAGTATCATGATGGCGAAGCAGACGGCGAATATCGGCAGCGAGATGAGGAGTCGTTTCGCTATCTTGTCTTGCTTGATGCCCATGAAGTCGGCCGCGATCAGACGTGCGCTGCGAAGCGCCGTGTCGCCTGATGTCACGGGTGCGGCTATCACACCGAGTATGGCGAGTATGCCGCCGAAAGCGCCGAGCCATGAGGTGGAGATATTGTTGACCATCGTGGCCGGTGTGCCGGTGCCCACATATTCGCGCACTCCGTCGTAGGGACCGGCGCCGTTGAAGCCTGAGGTGAAGGCTACGGCTGCGGCTGCCCAGATGAGCGCCACGATACCTTCGGCCACCATGGCGCCGTAGAAGATCGGCCGCGCATGTTTCTCGTTCTTGAGGCACCGGGCCATCATGGGCGACTGTGTGGCGTGGAAGCCGGAGATGGCTCCGCAGGCTATGGAGACGAACATCATGGGGAATATCGGTGTGGCTTCGGGGTAGGCTGTGTGGTTATGGAAGTTCTCCCAGAACTCGGGGAGGGCGTCGCCGTGGACACAGAGCATCACGGCTATCCCCACGGCCATGAACAGGAGCGCAAAGCCGAAGATAGGGTAGAGACGTCCTATCAGCTTGTCGACAGGCAGGAGTGTGGCGGCCATGTAGTAAACGAAGATCACGGCTACCCAGAAGGTGGCGTCGAGGCTCTTGGGCGTGAGCGATGCGAGCAGGTCGGCCGGGTTGATCACAAACACGGCGCCCACAAGTATCATGAGCACTAAGGAGAAGACTCGCATGGTCTGTTTAAGTCCGCCGCCGAGCTGCTTGCCCACAATCTCGGGGAGCGAGGCGCCGTTCTGCCGCAGCGAGAGCATGCCCGACAGGTAATCGTGGACTGCGCCGGCGAATATGGTGCCGAAGACTATCCAGAGGAAGGCTGCCGGGCCGAACATCACGCCCATGATAGCGCCGAAGATAGGTCCCAGACCGGCTATGTTGAGGAACTGGATCAGGAAGATTTTCCACGAGGGGAGGGGCACATAGTCCACGCCGTCGGCATGTGTGTGCACGGGTGTGACGCGCTTGGGATCGGTTCCGAAGACGCGGCTTACGAATTTGCCGTAGATGAAATAGCCTCCTATGAGTAGTGCCAGGGCTATGAAGAATGAAAGCATGATACAGATCGGTTAATTTCTGTGGGGGTGAGTTCTCTTGTTGCCGCCTGCGCGGACCGTGGATAGGAGGATGGAAGGAGAGGCCGGGAAAGCCTGAGTAGGCGATGAAGAGGCCGGGGAGGCCTGAGTAGGAGCCGGAGAGGGCTGAGGTGGGCCGGAGAGGGTTATTTTTCGGCTTTTATCACTGCGTTGCGGAGCTCTTTGAGGGCGGCTGACTTGTCGGCTGCCTGCGCCTCGAGCTGCAGGATACGCTGAGAGTCGGCCGAGCCGGGATGCCACTCGCGGCGAAGTGCCGCAAGGTCGCTGTTCAGTGAGGCGAGCTCTTTCTCGGCCCGGAGATAGCGCTCCATGAGCGAACGGGCCTGTGGGTTGCGGAAGTCGGAAAGGAAGCGGTACGCCTTGCCGCCGCCCATCGGGAATATGAAGTCGGGTTGCTCTGCATCGGTGTCTGTGGCGGCTGCGGACAGCTCCTCGAGAGCCGTTTTAAGGGAGGAGAAATCAGCGTCGGGAGTGTCCCACGTCTCTTCGATATTGTCGATGCGGGCGAGCGAGGCGAGGTTCTCTGTCTCGTCGGTGTTGTAGTTGCGCCTTAGGTCGTTGGGCACAAAGAGGTAGATGGTTATCTTGTCGTCGCTGAGGCGGTTGCGGTCGGTGGCCCACCAGCCTATACCTGTCGACTCGTCGATGGCGAGCAGATAATCGTTGGCGGGCGAGTTGTACGGCATACCCATATTCACGGGCGCCTGATATTCGGCGGTCTCGGAGTCGCGGTTCGAGCGGAAAATGTCGTAACCGCCGATCGATCCGTCGCCGTTGGAGGCGAAGTAGAGTGTGGTGCCGTCGGCCATCATGAAGGGGAAGGCTGCGTCGCCGTTCATGTTGAGCACGGTGTCGGCCTGCTGCGGCGCGCTCCAGTCGCCGCCTATCAGCTTCGACGATTCGTAGATATATTGCGTCCCTTCATCGCCTTCGATCTGCGACCAGAGACGGAAATCGCGTCCCTCGTTCTCAAAGACGGGCGAGGCGGCTGAGGTTATGTCGGCATCGCCGGGATAATCTTTCTCTATCTTCTCGGCGGGGATGAGACGCCCCGACTCGGGCGACAGACGGTAGTGGGCGAAGAAGCTGTCGCGGTCTGTGTCGATGCGGTCGAAGACCTGGATCTGTTCCACGCGCTCGAGCATATCCTGGGCCTCTACGGAACGCTCTTTCAGCTTCTCGGCCGCGGGGTCGGCCTCCTTCGACGCCTTCTCCTTCAGCTCCAGATAGCGCGAGAAATACTGCGCCGCCTGCGGGAAATCGTAGTCGGAGAAGGCCATGCGGCCGGAGAAGAGATATGCGTCAGCCACGCCTGCGCTGCGGGCTTTGCCGAAATATTCCTCGGCCTCGTTGTCCAGACCGAGGTAATAGGCCGCTTCGCCGGCTATCTGCGACAGTGCGCCGCTGCGCGACCGGTTCGCCTTGAGCGTCAGTTCGTGGCGCACATTCTCGAGCGCCTGGGTGTATTCGCCCTGTTCGAGCAGGGCGCGTGCGTCGGCCACGGCATCGGCCATTGCGGCTGCCGGGAGTAGGAGGGCGCCCGCAAGTGTGAGATATGTTCTGAAGCGTGTCATTGCTTAGCTGTATGGATAGAGATTGCCCGGACGGACTCTCCGCCGTCCGGTAGCCCGGAATAAGCCGCCCGCGTTGAGCCGTCGGGAAAGCCCGAAGATGCCTCCCGCGTTGAGTCAGCGGGTAAGCTGACGCTTGCCTTGCGGCGGGCAGGTTACTTGCTGATATCGAAGCCCTGGGCCTTGAGATAGTCGAGCAGACGGTAGTCGCAGGCGTGGTGGTAATAGTCCAGGATATGTCCGCACCAGTCGTTGTCGTTTGTGCCGCCGGCTCGGTTGCGGTTATAGTGGCTCACCGTCTCGTCGTAAGCGGCCATGTCGTCGGTGAGTCGTTCGGTATCGGCCGGGTATTCGTTGGGGAAGAAGAGGCACTCTTTCGGCTCTTTCGGCTTGAGGTCGGGCTGCTCGCGGGGTATGCCTAAAGCGAGACCGCAGACCACAAACACGCCCTTCGGCAGCTTGAGCAGTTCGGCTACCTTGGCGGGATCAACCGTGCGCAGATATCCCACGCAGTTGGAGCCAAGTCCGCAGGCCTGTGCGGCTACCACGGCGCTCATCATGGCCAGCGAGGCGTCGATGATTCCCAGGAAGATGCTGTCGAGATTATTGCGCAGCGGGGGCACGTCGATACCTTTGCGGCGGGCCAGAAGCTCGATCTTGTTGTAGTCGGCCAGAAAAATCAACAGACGGTTGCAGGTCTTGAGCTGCTTCTGGTTGGTGAGCTCGTAGAGCTTCTCTTTCAGTGTCTGGTCGGATATGTCGATCACACTGTATTGCTGTCCGTTGTAGCTTGTGGGAGTGTTGCGCACGGCTTCGTAGATAAAGTCCATGGTCTCCTGTGGTATGGCTTCGCGCTCGTAGCGGCGCACGCTTGTGCGGCCGAGCAGGCTTTCTTTCACGTCTTTCATTCTTCTTCTTCTATGGTTTGATCAGAGGTTATACTATCGGTTATCTGTTGAGTCCCCGGGTTCCGGCCACGGGCTGCCGCCGAAGCACTGTCCACAGACAGCCTCCGAAGCTCCGGCCACTTGCTTTCGCCGAAGCTGCGGTGCTTCGGACACTTGCTGAGGTTCCGGTTGTCCGCGGGGGCGGGTAAAAAATAAGGGTCGATAATGCTGCCACTACCGACCCTTTATAAATGCCACATCAAAGGGATGTGATGAAACTCCGACTGACAGGGTTTGAGTGCTCCTCCTCTTTGTAATCCGCCGGGTCTACCGGAGTAGACTTGCCTCTTGCGAGGTGCGGCCCGCCATCGAGAAAGTAAGCTTGTCTCGGTATTTCACTTAAATTTGATGAGTTTCCCATTCTGCTTTGATGTGGAGCTTTAGCATGATTTGGAAACGCCTTTCGAAGCCGCCTCTGCGGCTCAGACTCCGCCCTTTTCCAGGGTCTTTGCTTTTACAACACAAAGGTAGGCATTTTTGTTTAAACAGCCAAATCCTTCTGCGAAATTTTACCGGAAATTTTGCGGAATTTTTATTTGCGGGCGCCTTCGAGTCCCGATTCGAGGAACTCTTTGTAGACTCCCACGCTCTCGGTGAAGTCCTGCGAGTAGGTGAGGGGATTGCCCTGAGCGTCTATAATCACATGGAACGGCTGCTGGGCAGTGCCGAATTTGTTTGTCTGCAGGAAGCCCCAGAGGTCGCCTACAGTCTCGAGCTCTACCTTGTTGCCTTTGTTGTCGGTCTTGACGATCGGTTTGGGGAGGGCGCGTTTGTCGTCCACATAGAGTGTGGCGAGCACGAAGTTCTTTTCGATCATGTCGCGGATCGTGTCGTTGGTCCAGACGGCTGCTTCGAGCTTGCGGCAGTTCACGCAGCCGTAGCCGGAGAAGTCGAGAAGAATCGGCTTGTTCTGCTGCGATGCCATCTGCAGGGCTATGTCGTAGTCGTTGGCTGTGGCTTCCACCTCGCCGTCGTAGAGGTTGAAGTCCTGTGTGTTCATGGGCGGTGCGAAGGCGCTGATGGCTTTAAGCGGAGCGCCCCACAGACCGGGCACCATATAGACGGCAAAGCTGAGCGATATGAGTGCCAGCATGAAGCCGAGCACTCCGGTGTGCTTCTTCTCCGAGTCGTGCGGGAAACGCAGTTTGCCGAGCAGATAGAAGCCCAGCAGGGCGAAGATCACTATCCAGAGGGCTATGAACACCTCGCGGTCCAGAATACGCCATCCGGTCACCATGTCGGCCACGGAGAGGAACTTGAGAGCAAGAGCCAGCTCCAGGAAACCGAGCACCACCTTGACGCTGTTGAGCCATCCGCCCGACTTGGGCATGCTCTTGAGCATGGTAGGGAACATGGCGAAGAGGGAGAAGGGGAGTGCCAGAGCCAGCGCGAAGCCGAACATGCCGGCGGCAGGCGAGAGGTAGCTGCCCGTGGATGCGGCCTCCACAAGGAGTGTGCCGATGATCGGGCCGGTGCAGGAGAAGGATACCAGCGAGAGGGTGAAGGCCATGAAGAAGACGCTCAGAAGACCCGACGATTTGTCGACCTTCGAGTCCATCTTGTTTGTCCAGGAGGAGGGGAGCGTGAGCTCGAATCCGCCTAAGAAGGAGATGGCGAACACCACCAAGAGCAGGAAGAACACCACATTGAATATCGGGTTGGTGGAGAGGCTGTTGAGCGCCGTGGCTCCGAATATGGCCGTGACGAGCAGACCCAGGGCTACGTAGATCACTATGATCGATATGCCGTAGAAGACGGCCATCCTTATACCCTTGGCGCGCGATTTGTTCTGCTTGAGGAAGAGACTCACTGTCATTGGTATCATAGGCCATACGCAGGGAGTGAGAAGCGCCAGGAAACCGGCCAGGAAACCGGCCAGGAAGATGGCCCAGAGGCCCTTCGAAGTGGCGTTCGACGACCCTTTGCCTTTCGCTTCGGCATACGCTTTCAGCTCCGGTTCCACATTCTTCCATGTGTCGCCGGCTGCCACTGCGGGGAGTGCCGCTGCCACTGAATCCACGGCGAGTGCGGCCGAGTCGGCCACCTCCTCTGCGGGTGTCTCGACTGCGGCTTCCTCCTCAGCTTCGGCATCCTTGTCGGCCTCCTTGTCGCCGCCCGGCACTTTGGCCTTGGCGGTCAGGGAGTGCTCGGCCCTGATAGGCTGGCAGAAGGAGTCGGTGCAGATCTGTCCGCGTATCTTTATGTCGAGCTTTATGTTCTCGGCGGTGGGAGTGATTTTCTGAGTGAATGTCACAGAGCCGGTGAAATATTTCTGGTCCATCTCGAACATCTGGTCATACTGAGTGACAGGTTTCTTCGAGGGGACGGGCTGGCCCTGGAGCTTGCAGCCGGTGGCCGATACTTTTATCTCGAGCGGTGTGGCGCCCTCGTAGCCCTGCTGCGGATTGTCCTGGGCGTAGAGATGCGCACCGGCCGGGACGGTGGCTGTGATTTGCAGCGATGGATGGTCTGTGCCCTGATTGAGGATCTTGTATGACCAGCTCACATCGTCGGCCGCAGCCGTGAGCGAGCATAGGATCGTGAACAGGAACACCAGGATAGAAGCCGGAAGCCGGCGAAAGATCTGTGTCGTCATGGGTAGTTTGCTGTTTTGTAGCCCCTGCGGGGTTAGCCTCTTCGGGGCGAGGTTTATCTTTGGCAGCGAAGTTAGTAAAAAATTTGCATAGAGCAAGAAGTTTACACCCTAAAAAGCGAAAAACCCTTCCCCAACCTCTCTTCAACTTTACCATCAACCTTACGCCAACCTTATCTCTAACCATATCGGACGGATACTTCGCCCCGAGGCATTGCTCCCCTGCCACAAATTGAGCCTGCCCGCTGAACAGAAAAGGGGCCGCAGTGGTGAAGTACGGCCCCGGTGCTTCCGACGCTTTCTATTCCGGAAGTGGGCATGTCGGCGAGCGGCCTCTCGCTAATCACCGAAAATTCTTTCC
>SFOK01000145.1 GCA_004552395.1 Bacteroidales bacterium
CACAAAGTTATTGGTGTATTCAAAGGAACAATCACTGCTACTACACCAGAGAAATCCCTTACCGTCGGCAAGCGTGCCACAGGCGGTCGTAACTCACGCGGCCAGCTCACAGTCCGCTATCGCGGCGGAGGCCACAAGCGCCTTCTCCGTCTGATCGACTTCAAGAGAACAAAAGACGGAGTACCTGCCGTAGTGAAGACTATCGAGTACGATCCCAACCGTTCGGCCCGTATCGCCCTTCTTTACTACACCGACGGTACTAAAGCCTACATGATCGCCCCCAATGGCCTTCAGGTAGGACAGACTGTAATCAGCGGCGCCGACGCAGCACCTGAGGTCGGCAACGCCCTTCCCCTTTCCAAGATACCTGTAGGTACCTTGATCCATTGTATTGAACTGCGCCCCGGTCAGGGAGCTTCGATGGCTCGCTCGGCCGGTACATTCGCCCAGCTCGTTTCGCGCGAGGGCGATTACGCCATTATCAAATTGCCTTCGGGTGAGACCCGTAAGGTGCTTCTCAGCTGCAAAGCTACAGTAGGTGTAGTCGGCAACTCCGACCACGCTCTGGAGCAGAGCGGCAAGGCCGGTCGCAGCCGCTGGCTCGGCCGCCGTCCTCACAACCGTGGTGTTGTCATGAACCCTGTGGATCACCCCATGGGTGGTGGCGAGGGCCGTCAGTCCGGCGGTCACCCGCGTAGCCGCACGGGTCTCTATGCCAAGGGTCTGAAGACTCGCTCGCCCAAGAAGCACTCCAACAAGTACATCATTGAAAGAAGGAAAAAATAATTTGATAAATAAGCAGTTATGAGTCGTTCATTAAAAAAAGGACCCTTCATCAGCGTCAAGCTCGAGAAGAAGGTGGCAGCCATGGAGGAATCCGGCAAGAAATCGGTCATCAAGACCTGGAGCCGCGCTTCCATGATCTCCCCCGATTTCGTAGGCCACACATTCGCAGTGCACAACGGCAACAAGTTCATCCCCGTCTACGTCACTGAGAATATGGTCGGCCACAAGCTGGGCGAGTTCGCCCCCACACGCACCTTCCGCGGCCACGCCGGCAACAAGAAAAAATAAGGCGTCCTGCCAATCAATTCACAATTGAAAAAGAAAGAATCAAAATACAATGGGTAAAAGAAAAAAATTATATGCGGACAACCTCAAGGATGCCCGTAAGACCCAAAGCTTCGCCCACCTGCGCAACGTGCCGACATCTCCCCGCAAGATGCGTCTCGTGGCAGATATGGTTCGCGGTCAGGAGGTCTTCAAAGCTCTCGGTATCCTGAAATTCTCCAACAAGGAGGCCGCTATCCGGGTTGAGAAGCTCCTGCGCAGCGCTATCGCGAACTGGGAGCAGAAAAACGAACGCAAGGCTGAGGCCGGCGAGCTCTACATCACCACAATCTTCGTAGGCTGCGCCACCACACTCAAGCGTCTGCGTCCTGCGCCTCAGGGCCGCGGCTACCGCATCCGCAAGCGTTCCAACCATGTGACAATCTATGTCGACACTAAAGATAACACCGCTAAAGCATAATTAAGATGGGACAGAAAGTAAATCCGATTAGCAACCGCCTCGGTGTGATCCGCGGCTGGGATTCCAATTGGTACGGAGGCAAGAAATACGGTGAGATCCTTCTGGAGGATTCCAAGATCCGTAAATATCTCCGCACCCGTCTTGCCAAAGCAAGTGTTTCGCGTATAGTAATCGAGCGTACGCTCAAGATGGTGACAGTGACCATCTGCACCAACCGTCCCGGCATGATCATAGGCAAGGGCGGCAAGGATGTGGATACCCTCAAGGAAGAGCTCAAGAAGCTCACCGGCAAGGAAGTGCAGGTCAACATCTTCGAGATCAAGCGCCCCGAACTCGACGCCGAGCTCGTGGCTCAGACCATAGCCCGTCAGATCGAGAACAAGGTGGCTTACCGCCGTGCCGTCAAGATGGCTGTGGCATCCACCATGCGCATGGGCGCCGAGGGCATCAAGGTGCAGGTAGCCGGCCGCCTCAACGGCGCCGAGATGGCCCGCAGCGAGATGTTCAAAGAGGGCCGCACACCTCTCCACACACTCCGTGCCGATATCGACTACGCTCTCGTAGAGGCGCTCACCAAGGTGGGTATCGTCGGTATCAAGGTGTGGATCTGCCGCGGCGAGGTTTACGGCAAACGTGATCTGGCTCCCCAGCTGACCAACACCCCCGGCGGACGCGAAGGCAACCGTCGCGGCGGCGAAGGCTTAGGCGACCGTCGTCGCGGTGGATTCCGCGGCGGACGCAAGGAGCGCGGCGGCAACAACAACCGCAATTGACAAAGCAATCTTTAGTTATCACAGCCTGGCGGAGTCCCGGCTCCCGTCTCCTGTCCGGAGCGGCGAAGAAGCGGGTCGCCGCCGGCAAATAAACTAATCGACAGAAATGTTACAACCGAAAAAAACCAAATATCGCCGTTCACAAAAGGGCCGCATGAAAGGTGAGGCTCAGCGTGGCAACCAGCTCGCGTTCGGCTCTTTCGGCATCAAGACTCTTGAGTCGAAATGGATCACCGGCCGTCAGATTGAGGCCGCCCGTATCGCCGTGACCCGCTACATGCAGCGTCAGGGTCAGATCTGGATCCGCATCTTCCCCGACAAACCCATCACCAAGAAGCCTGCCGAGGTTCGTATGGGTAAAGGTAAAGGTAATCCCGAGGGATTCGTTGCGCCTGTCACTCCGGGCCGTATCCTTATCGAGGTAGAGGGCGTGAGCTTCGATGTGGCTAAAGAGGCACTCCGTCTCGCCGCTCAGAAACTCCCCGTGATCACCAAGTTCATAGTCCGTCGCGACTACGATCCCAGCCAGAACATCTGATAATACTCGCCTCCACCTCAGCGCGGCGGCCGCCCGGGACTCAGTCCCTTGCGGCGTCAAGTTGAGAAAGTAGATGAGATAATAATCGAATCGAGCCGAAGGGTTCCCGCCCTCCGGCTTGTTTTTTTCTCTGACCGCGGCTTGCCCTTTTCACTTGCCGGCTTGGTCTTACAGTAAGCAGCCGATTCGATTTCTTCGCCCGATGTCTTGATTTTTTCGCGCGATGC
>SFOK01000039.1 GCA_004552395.1 Bacteroidales bacterium
GCTTCGTCCTCATCGACCTGAAATTAGGCGACCTCACGCATCAGGATCTCGGCCAGATGCAGATGTATGTCAATTACTACAATGCCAATATCCGTCCCGAGGGCGACAATCCTACGATCGGCCTTTTGCTATGCGCCGACAAAAACGACGAGATAGTGCGCTATACCCTCGGCGACAGCTCATCAAATATCATGGCGGCAAAATATATGATCAATCTGCCGACCGAAGAGGAACTTCGCCGGGAGCTGCGCAGCCAGTACGATTCAATCGCCGCTCATCATGACAGCCTGGAATCATAACGGCTTCTGTGTCTGACCAAAATAACCGCTTTCTGAAATCAGATGGCTGACCGGATATTGAAGCGGATATTGAAGTGGCTGGGGTTGGAAATCATTTACTTTGGCTTCACAATATAGAGTGCGCTGAATCCGTTATATATTGAAGCGATGGTCCGCATCCTTGCGCGGGAAGCGAAGCAGATCTTTCGCGCGGGAAACGAAGCCGCTCTCTTGCGCGGGAAACGAAGCCGAACTTTTGCATGTCGCTTATAATTATGACTATCATATTATCATGACTATATCACCTATATTCCGACACCTCAGCACATTGCTGCTATGTCTGGCAGGAGCCTCGGCGCTTCATGCCGGCAATGTGCAGCTGTCCGGTTCTTCGCAGAAGATCATCGAAGTGCAGCCTGAGAAATCCACCGGCCTCGACCGCATCTATGTGGTCTACAATACCGAAGGTGTGGCTGCTTCGTACACTGCTACCTCAGATGCGACTGTGACGTGGTACCGCTACAGCTCGCTCGGCGGCGGTTTTGCCGAGGAGATATCAGGTATCGAGCGCAACGGTCGCGTGACGACACTGCAGCAGGTTTACGGCGATATGGGCTATATCATCGACGAGGGCACGCAGCGCACATTTTTCTGGATCACAGACTACAGCAAGCACGCACTCATGCTCCGTTCGGCCTCCGTCTCGGCCGAATCGGACTGCTCCATGGCTGTGGTCAATGTGAACGGCTCCGGCGATCCAATCCATTACTACACCATCAACGGACAGCAGAAGACCCTCGACCAGCATATCGAGACGACCTACTATACTCTGCAGTACGACGACAATTCCAAGACATACAATCAGATAGAGGCCACACACACCTCCGAGTCGCTCTCCGAGAATATCTACATCTCCCCTGCACCGCTCTGCGACACACGTTTCACCGTCACGGGCGACTGTTTCCAGAAGCAGTGGGGCTCTTACAACCAGGCCCGCACCGATTCCTGGAAGACTCCCGCCGTGGAGTGTATGACCTACGCCGAGCAGGTGCCTCACACCTCGGGCGACGATCCGTCCAACGAGATCGGTTCCTCCGATGAGGAAGGCCTCGGAGGCTCCGCTCCGGCCGACATCACCTTCTGTTCCGTGACAACGGACGCCGTGATCCACTACGAGTGGCAATTTGCCTCGGATCCCGAATTCACCAACCTCACCTACCGCTTCAACGACAAGAATATAAACTACGTGTTCCGCGAAGAAGGGACCACATACGTGAGGTTCGTGGGCAGCAACGACGACGGATCCTGCGAGACCTACGGCGAGACGTACACAGTGCATATCGGAGCCTCGGAGCTGAAGGTCCCCAATGCGTTCTCTCCCGGTGCTTCCGAGGGCGTCAACGATATCTGGAAGGTCAGCTACCGTTCCATCGTGGAGTTCGAATGTCACATCTTCGACGGCCGCGGCTCGGAGATCTGTTCCTTCAACGATCCCGCCGGCGGCTGGGACGGCAAACGGCGCGGCAAATTCGTGAAGCCCGGCGTCTACTATTATGTGATCGAGGCGCTCGGAGCCGACGGCAAGAAATATAAACTCGCTGGTGGCATCAATATCCTCCGCCATGTGGTGAAGGCCGGTTCTTCGGTCGTGAATCCCGAATAAGTCCTCACCTGTCCCGGCCTTAACTCTTCGGTTCGCTTCCCAAAGGTACTCTCCTCTTCTCTTCGGCCGCTGCACTCCTTCCCCGCCCTCTTTCGACAGTTGCCGCAATCCCGGCCGCACCCTTTTACTAACTCTCCCCTACGCCCGGACGCCCTGCCCGGGCTTACAGCTTGAAAAATAATGACTTCAAAAACAGACAGCAAGATAAATATACCTGTGGCTCAGCCACTGAGCGATGACCCCACTGACCGCACAGACGAGAGTGTGGATGTGGTCGGCGCGCGGGTCCACAATCTCAAGAACATAGATGTGAGTATCCCGCGCAACAAACTCACCGTTATCACCGGCCTGAGCGGTTCCGGCAAGTCGTCGCTCGCTTTCGATACCATCTTTGCCGAGGGGCAGCGCCGCTACATAGAGACCTTCTCGGCCTATGCCCGCAATCTGCTCGGTAATCTGGAGCGTCCCGATGTGGACCGTATCACCGGCCTGTCGCCCGTGATCAGCATAGAGCAGAAGACAACCAACAAGAACCCGCGTTCCACAATCGGCACCACCACAGAGATTTACGACTTTCTCCGTCTGCTCTACGCCCGCATAGGCGAGCCCCACAGCTATATCTCCGGCAAGCCTATGGTAAAATACACCCAGGAGAAGATCGTGGACATGATACTGGAGCAGTATTCCGGTCGCAAGATCTATCTGCTCGCGCCGCTTGTGAAGAACCGCAAGGGCCACTACAAGGAGCTCTTCGAGAACGTGCGCCGCAAAGGTTACCTTCATGTGCGTATCGACGGCGTAGTCACCGAGCTGACCTTCGGACTGAAGCTGGAGCGCTACAAGAACCACAGCATAGAGCTTGTGGTGGACCGTCTGCGCGTGGGTTCCGGCGACCGTCAGCGTCTCGACGAAGCGTGTGCCCAGGCGCTTAAACAGGGCGAGAAACAGATGATGGTGCTCGACGTGGAGTCCGACAGCGTTCGCTATTTCAGTCAGCTCCTCATGGACCCGGAGAACGGCCTCGCCTATGCCGAACCGGCGCCTCACAATTTCTCGTTCAACTCGCCTCAGGGAGCCTGCCGTCGCTGCAAAGGCATCGGCGAGGTGAACCTCATAGACCGCGAGAAGATCATACCCAACCCGGCCAAATCGATCTACGAAGGCGCCATAGAGCCGCTCGGCAAGTATAAAAATTCATTGATATTCTGGCAGATAGAGGCTATCTGCAAGCTCTATGGCCATACAATCAAGACACCGGTGAGCGACCTTCCCGAGGAGGCTGTCGACGATATACTCAACGGTACCGACGCCCGCCTCTCGCTGGCTAACTCCACACTCGCCACATCCAACTACGGCAGCAGCTACGACGGTCTGGTGAAGTATATCGAGATGCAGGCGCAGGAAGATGCAGGCCATGCGGCCAACAAATGGAGCGGCCGTTTCTACAGCCGGTGCGTCTGCCCCGAGTGCGGCGGCCGCCGTCTCAACATCGAGGCGCTGCATTACTTCATCGACGGCAAGACGATAGCCGACGCCGCCTCGCTCGACCTATCGCAGCTGCTCGAGTGGACCCGCTCGCTGCCCGAGCGCCTCACTCCCAAGCAGCGCACCATAGCAGCCGAGATCCTCAAAGAGATCAACTCCCGCCTGCAGTTCCTGCTCGATGTGGGCCTCAACTATCTGCAGCTCAACAGAGCCTCCGCCTCGCTGAGCGGCGGCGAGAGTCAGCGTATCAGACTCGCCACACAGATCGGTTCGCAGCTCGTCAATGTGCTCTATATCCTCGACGAGCCCTCCATCGGACTGCATCAGCGCGACAACACCCGCCTGATCAATTCGCTCAAACAGCTGCGCGACGCCGGCAATTCGGTGATTGTGGTGGAGCACGACAAGGAGATCATGGAGAGCGCCGACTATATTGTGGATGTAGGTCCCGGCGCGGGCGACAACGGCGGCAAGGTCATGTTTCAGGGCACACCGGCCGAAATGCTGCGCACCGGCACACTGACAGCCTCCTATCTCAACGGAACAAGACGGATAGAACTACCCTCCTCTCACCGCGCGGGCAACGGCCGCGAGCTCGTGATACGCGGAGCCTCGGGCCATAACCTCAAGAATGTGGACCTGCATCTGCCGTTAGGCAAGTTCGTGTGCATCACCGGTGTGAGCGGTTCGGGCAAGTCGTCGCTCATCAACGGCACACTGCAGCCGATGCTCAGCTGCAAGCTCTACCGCTCCACTCAGGAGCCACTGCCCTACGAGAGCGTGGAAGGCCTGGAACATGTCGACAAACTCGTGACAGTGGATCAGTCGCCGCTCGGCCGAACACCCCGCTCCAACCCCGCCACATATACAGGCATATTCGCCGACATACGCAAACTGTTCGTCGGCCTTCCCGAGGCGAAGATACGCGGTTACAAGCCCGGCCGCTTCTCCTTCAATGTAAGCGGCGGACGCTGCGAGACCTGCAAGGGCAACGGCTACCGCACCATCGAGATGAACTTTCTCCCCGATGTGCTCGTGCCGTGCGAGGAGTGCCAGGGACGTCGCTATAACCGCGAGACCTTAGAGGTCCGTTTCAAGGGCAAGTCGATATCCGATGTGCTTGACATGACTGTGGATCAGGCTGTTGAGTTCTTCGCAGCACAGGCTCCTATCCTGCGCAAGGTGAAGATGCTCCAGGATGTGGGTCTGGGCTATCTGCGGCTCGGTCAACCCTCATCGACACTCAGCGGCGGCGAGAATCAGCGAGTGAAACTCGCGGCCGAGCTTGCCAAACGCGACACCGGCAAGACACTCTTCCTGCTCGACGAGCCGACCACCGGCCTGCACTTCGAGGATATACGTATGCTGATGCGGGTCATAGGCCGTCTGGCCGACAGAGGCAACACCGTGGTGGTGATCGAGCATAACCTCGACGTGATCAAATGCGCCGACTGGATCGTGGACCTCGGTCCCGAAGGTGGTCGCGAGGGCGGACAGATCATAGCACAAGGGACACCCGAGGAGGTGGCACTCACCGACACACCCACGGGCCGCTATCTGGCCGAGGAGCTGCGCCGCATGGACGCCCTGAAGAATTAGAGACCGGCAGGCCCCGACCGGCATGAACAATTCCGCACTTTGAACGTTCTATACATAAAACAAATCTTAATTTCTTACACAGATATGGAACAGTTCAAAGATATCATTAATAGCGATGTGCCTGTATTGGTAGACTTTTTTGCAACATGGTGCGGTCCCTGCCGCATGATGCACCCAGTATTGGAGGAAGTCAAAAAGAGCGTAGGCGACAAGGCCAAGATCGTGACCATCGACATAGACAAGAACCGCGATCTCGCATCGCAGTACGGTATCCAGTCCGTGCCAACCCTGATGATCTTCAAGAACGGCGACCTCAAATGGCGCGATTCAGGAGCTCGTCCCGCCGCAGCCCTCGAAACCGAACTTCAGAAATACTTCTGATAAACGCCCTGAGGCTCAAACCCTTTAGCGGGAAATAGGCTGATATGCTTTCAGGAGGTATTCCCTTTTTTGGAAAAAATCTCGGCCCTTTCCTACGAGGAATAAACTGACATACAGCAAATTATTACTCAAAAATTAGAGGTTGCACCCCACTTCGGGATGCAACCTTATTTCGTTGTAAAGCCTACCGGTCCGGACCATTCTCATAAGAGCCGGCTGAAACTCCTTAGTAAAAAAGAAAATTTGGGTCAGAGCCGGTTCGGGAGCCTGGAGATCAGCGGTCATGTGGCGGGCCGGGAGGTTACTGAGGCTGGGGTACTGAGCGCATGGTGAGGGCGATGCGGCCGCGTTCGGTGTCAACCGACAGCACCTTGACATTGACCCTCTGCTGTACCTTGACCACTTCCGAAGGATCCGAGATGCGTCGCCGTTTCCCGTCCGCACCTGCCGGAACCTCGAGCTGCGATATATGTACCAGACCCTTGGCCTTGATACCCAGGTCGACGAAGCAGCCGAATTTGGTGACGTTGCTCACAATCCCCGGCAACTCCATACCTTCCCGCAGGTCCTCAATGTCGGCTATATCGTCGCGGAAACGGAACACCTCCAGATGTTTGCGCGGATCCAGGCCCGGCTTGGCAAGTTCCGCGAGAATGTCGCGCAGAGTCTCCTCGCCAACCGTGTCGTCGATATAGCGGCTTATCTCTATTTTCTTGCGCAGCTCGGCCGACTGCATCAGATCGCTAACCGAGGCGTCAAGATCGCGGGCCATATGTTCCACAAGCGCGTAGCGTTCCGGATGCACAGCCGAGTTGTCGAGCGGATTCTGAGCTCCGGGTATACGCAGAAAGGCGGCACACTGCTCGAAGGCCTTCGCACCCAGACGCGGCACTTTGAGCAGCTCGCGGCGGGAACGGAAAGCGCCGTGCTCGTTGCGGTAAGCCACGATATTCGATGCGAGAGCCGGCCCGAGGCCCGACACATAGCTGAGTATCTGTTTGCCGGCCGTGTTGAGGTTTACGCCCACGAGGTTGACGCAACTTTCAGTCACGGCATCGAGTTTCTTCTTAAGCAGCGCCTGATCCACATCGTGCTGGTACTGCCCCACGCCTATCGACTTGGGGTCGATCTTGACCAGCTCCGAGAGCGGGTCCATGAGGCGCCGGCCGATAGAGACCGCGCCGCGCACCGTCACATCCTCGTCGGGGAACTCTTCGCGTGCCACCTTGGAGGCCGAATAGACCGAGGCACCGTCCTCGTTGACCATGAAGATATCCACATCGCCCGGGTCGATCGACTCTATGAACTCGCGGGTCTCGCGTCCGGCCGTGCCGCTTCCTATCGCTATGGTGTGAATGTCGTATTTATCTATGAGCTTGAGCAGCTGCATCTCGGCATAGACCACATCGTCGGATTTACCGTGAGGGTTGATCACTGTGTGGAAGAGGAGCTGTCCCTGATCGTCGAGAACCACCGTCTTGCAGCCGGTGCGGAAACCCGGGTCGATGGCAATCATGCGCCGCTGTCCGAGCGGCGAAGAGAGGAGCAGGCCGCGCAGATTCTTGGCGAATACCTCAATAGCTTCCAGGTCCGCCTCCTTCTTGCTCTGTGCCGCAAACTCATTCTCGATTGAAGGCTTGAGCAGACGCGCGTATGAGTCGGCCACAGCCTCGGCCACGAGACGCGACTTCTCGCCCGAGCCTTTGGCATAGCGTGCCGAGATACGTTCCGCAGTCGTTTCCGAAGGCGATATATCCACCCTGAGCAGACCTTCGGCCTCGGCACGGCGAGCGGCGAGTATCCTGTGGCCCTGAGCCTTCGATAGCGGCCGTTTCCAGTCGAAGAGGTCTCGGTATTTCTGCGCATCCTCCTGACGCGACTTGACCACGACCGTAGAGATCATGGCCGTGCGGGCGAAACTGTTGCGCACGAAATTTCGGGAATGAGTATCCTCATTGACCCATTCGGCTATAATATCTTTCGCACCTTTGAGGGCTTCCTGCGCGTCGGCTACATTTTCGGAGATGAATTTCTCCACCGGGACCGGTCTGGAGTTGTCCTGCGCCATGATGATCTTGGCGAGCGGCTCAAGGCCCTTCTTGCGGGCAGCCTCGGCGCGTGTCTGCCGTTTCGGCTTGTAAGGCAGGTATATATCTTCTAACTCCGCCGGGTCCCATGTGGCGGCTATCCGGGCCGAGAGCTCGTCGGTGAGCCGGTCCTGACCGCCGATGACACCGAGTATATACTCTTTTCTGCGCTGAATCTCCTTGAGTTCCAGCATACGGTCGAGAATACCGGCTATCTTCACTTCGTCGAGCGATCCGGTGGCCTCCTTGCGGTAGCGGGATATGAACGGCACGGTAGCTCCCCCTTCGAGCAGGTCTATGGTGTTGCGGACATGGACCGAAGGGATGCCGAGCTCACGCGTTATTATTGCTATGATTTCTTCCATGGCATTGATGTTGTGTGCGGGGAGAGAGACCGGTGAGGTTTGAGGTTAGGTGGTAGGCTTTAGGTGGTAGGTCTTATGGAAGTGTGCAGACTGTCATAACGTTACCGCCTATATATTAAAGCGTTGGATAAAGGAGTATCCGGCGCATCAGATGATCCCTCGGATTTCCGAGAGAGACTTGATCCCCTTGCGCTCGCAGAACTCGGCAATACCGTCGAGCACGCGGACCGAGGCGTCAGGGTTCACGAAATTGGCGGTGCCGAGCTGCACGGCCGTGGCTCCGGCCATGATAAACTCGAGAGCGTCGGAAGCCGTCATGATGCCGCCAAGACCGATCACCGGGATAGAGACAGCCTTGGCCACCTGCCAGACCATACGCACGGCGATGGGACGTATGCAGGGACCGGAAAGACCGCCGGTGACAGTGCTCAGGCGCGGACGCATCCTCTCCACATCCACAGCCATGCCCAGAAACGTATTCGTGAGCGAGACTGCATCGGCTCCGGCATCTTCTGCCGCGCGGGCTATCGAGGCTATGTCAGTGACATTGGGCGAGAGTTTCACTATCATGCAGCGGTCCCAGACGCGGCGAACAGCTGCAGAGATCGAGGCCGCGCCTTCGCAAGTGGTGCCGAACGCCATGCCTCCCTGTTTTACATTCGGGCAGGATATGTTCACCTCCACAGCCGCCACTTTCTCCAGCGGGAGGAGACGGCGGCATACCTCGGCGTAATCCTCGGGCGAAGCGCCCGAAACATTCACTATAACCTTGCAGCCGAAATCCTTCACCTGCGGATAGATATTCTCCGCGAAATAATCCACACCCTTGTTCTGGAGGCCCACAGCGTTGAGCATACCCGAAGGAGTCTCGGCCATACGCGGGTACGGATTCCCTTCGCGGTGATGAAGAGTGGTGCCCTTCACTATTATTGCGCCGAGACGGTTTATGTCGAAGATATCGGCAAACTCAGTGCCGTAGCCGAAAGTGCCCGAAGCAGTCATCACGGGGTTGTCGAGCACGAGTCCTCGTCCTATATTAACCTTAAGATCAGTAGTCATAGGGGTCAGTTACCATTTAAGATCATTGATATTGAACACCGGACCGTCGGTGCAGACGCAGCGGTGCCCTGTTTTAGTATCCTCTACGCAGCAGAGACAGGCGCCCAGGCCGCAAGCCATGAGATTCTCAAGGCTAAACCAGCAGTCGATGCCGTGGCGGCGGGCCACCTCGACCACCGCTTTCATCATCGGCGTGGGACCGCAGCAGAATATGGCGTCGCAGTCGGGATTCTGCAGAGAGCTGTGGTCCGTGACGAACCCTTTCACACCCGCAGAGCCGTCGGCTGTGGTGAGATCCACACGGCCGTAGAGCGAGAAATGGTCGGCGAGCAGAAGGTCGGTCTGCGCAGCGCCGCCGAGCAGGAAGCGGGGCTCCACGCCCTTCTCCTTCAGTTTCTTACCCAGATAAAGCATCGGAGCTATTCCCACGCCGCCGCCCACGAGCAGCGGTTTGCGTGCGCCGGTATCCGTGGGGAAGCCGTTGCCGAGCGGCAGGAGGATATTGTAGCGGTCGCCCTCACGGGAGGCGCAGAGTATGCCTGTGCCCTCTCCTGCCTCTTTTACATAGAGTATCAGCGAGTTGGAGCTGCGGTCCACATCGTAGATCGATATGGGGCGGCGCAGGAACGTGTCTTTGCCCGTGTCGATACGGATATTGACGAACTGGCCCGGAAGCATCGCGGGGAGAGTCCGGCCGTCGGCAGGTGTGAGAGTGAGAAGCGCTGTCCTGTTCGGAAAACGCAGACAGGAGAGAGTCCGGAAATCTATAAGTTGTTTCTTCATGACTATGAATTGTCGGGTCAGAGTTCGAGGCTGCGGAGTGCGGCCGGCAGATCAGAGTTTGCGGCCGCCGATAGCGGTGAGCATATCGGCAAGCTGCGAGCGGACGTCGCGCAGGTCGTCGAGAATTTCCAGGCGCCGCGAGACATTCTGCGGATTTGACTTCAGATACTGTTTGGCCGCATCGATCTTAAGCTTGCGCTCCTTCACCAGATAGTGGATGATACGCAGTTTCCTGATGTCGGCCGGCCGGTAAAGCCGCGCCTTGGAGGCCGTGCGTGTCGGTTTCAGGTAGGTGTCGAATTCGCCTTCCCAGTAACGAAGAGTGGCTGCGGTGACTCCGATGATTTCGGCCACTTCGCGTATCTTGTAGTATTCTTTGTCGAAACTGTCCATGGTTTTGCTGCGCTTAGTCGGTATCAGTCCATCACATTGCCGGCGTTGGCGGCCATATTGATCATTTCGCGGTATTCTTCCGGGGTGATATCGAGGAAATAATAGTTGACGGGATTCTGAGGCACATTTTTGAAGCGTACTTCATAGTGGAGGTGCGGACCTGTGGATTTGCCTGTGGAGCCTACCTCGCCTATCTTGTCGCCTCGTGTCACCTCATCGCCCGGCTTGACGCAAATCTTGCTCAGATGTCCGAAGCGGGTCAGGTAATTGAATCCGTGGTCTATATCTATCATGTTGCCGTAGGCTCCCGAAGGGCCCGCTTCCGTGACTTTACCGTCGGCTGTGGCGTAGACCGGCGTGCCGTAAGGAGCCGCGAAGTCGAGGCCGGCATGATATTTTGTGCCGCCGTAGACCGGATCGACTCGATATCCGTAGCCCGAAGAGACGGTATAGTCCGCGATGGAGATCGGGAGTACGGCCGGCACATGGTCGATTTTCCGGCGCTGGTTCATGGCCGTCTTGCGCAGCTCGTCGAACGAGAGCGACTGAGCGTAGATTCGGCGTTCGAGAAGCTCTATGTCGCGGTTGAGACTGTTGATCATCTGGGCATTGGAGAGGTTATTGAGTCTCGCGGCTTCCGTGGACTGCTGCAGGCCCGCCACACGCTGGTTGAGTTCCATAGGGTCGATCTGCAGCATGACGCGATAGAAATTGTCGTCGCGGTTCTGTATGTCGGCCATGATGGCGAGCGCTTCGCTGAGGCGGGCGTTGATGCGCTTCACCTCCTCGCGCAGGCTGCGGTTCTCCTGAGCCGCATAGTCCTTGTTGTTGATGCCGAAAACAAGGTAGCTGATCCACACGAAGATAGTGGCGAATATGACCCCCCAGAGCACGTAGCGGCCAAGTGTCATGAGCTTGCTCTTGGCGGAGGGGTAATACCGCTCGAAGTTATCGGTTGACGGGTTGTATATGTAGTGGACTCTGCGGGCCATACTTGAGTGCGGGGTCGGAACAAGCTGCGGACCGGAACGGCCCGGGCATCCGCAGCGCCGATAAATTTCTTGCAAATTTAAGCAAAAATCGTTAATTTTGCACCGTTTAAGGCCAAAATAAAGGTCTTCTCCGAAACGAAAACAGTATCGGTTTATACCATAACATTTTATGAGCAAGTTGACAGCAAACGAGATCAGAGACTCATTCAAAGAATTTTTCCGCTCGAAAGGGCATAAGGTAGTACCGTCGGCTCCGATGGTAATAAAGGATGACCCTACGCTGATGTTCACCAACGCGGGCATGAATCAGTTCAAGGACATAATACTTGGACAGAGGGCTCCCGAGGCGCGCCGCGTCACCGACTCGCAGAAATGCCTGAGAGTAAGCGGCAAGCACAACGACCTCGAAGAGGTGGGCCACGACACATATCACCACACCATGTTCGAGATGCTCGGCAACTGGTCGTTTGGCGACTATTTCAAGCAGGAAGCAATCGACTGGGCCTGGGAATATCTCGTGGATGTGCTTGGAATCGACCCTAAACGCCTCTATGCCACAGTGTTCGAAGGCTACGCTCCCGAAGGCCTTGAGCGCGACAACGAGGCCGCCGGCATATGGGAGAAGCACCTGCCCAAGGACCACATAATCAACGGTAACCGTCACGACAATTTCTGGGAGATGGGCGAGACGGGTCCCTGCGGCCCATGCTCCGAGATACACATAGACCTGCGAAGCGACGAGGAGCGTGCAGCAGTGAGCGGTGCCTCGCTCGTCAACAAAGACAACCCGCAGGTGATCGAGATCTGGAACCTTGTGTTCATGCAGTATAACCGCAAGGCCGACGGCTCGCTGGAGCCTCTGCCGGCCAAAGTGATAGACACCGGCATGGGCTTCGAGCGCCTGTGCATGGCTCTTCAGGGAAAGCAGTCGAACTACGATACGGACGTGTTCACGCCGCTCTTAAACAAGATCAGCGAACTCTCCGGCAAGAAATATGGCGAAGACGAAAAGGTGGACATAGCCATGCGCGTGATAGCCGACCATGTGCGTACCATCTCATTTTCGATAGCCGACAATCAGATGCCTTCGAACGCCAAGGCCGGCTACGTGATACGCCGAATACTCCGCCGCGCCGTGCGCTATGCATATACGTTCCTTGGCCGCAAGGAGGCGTTCATGTACCGGTTGGTGCCTACGCTTGTGGAGCAGATGGGACCGTCGTATCCGGAGCTCGTGGCTTCGCAGAAGCTGATCGAGAAAGTGATAACCGAGGAGGAGGAAGCGTTCCTGCGCACTCTGGAGAAAGGTATCGGCATGCTCGACAGCATGATAGAGGCAACCAGGCAGAAAGGCGGCACAGTGATCTCCGGCAAGGAGGCATTCGTGCTCTACGATACGTTCGGCTTTCCTCTCGACCTCACCGAGCTTATCCTCCGCGAACAGGGCCTGACGGTGAATCTCGAAGAGTTCGACAAGGAGATGCAGCAGCAGAAGCAGCGCGCGCGCAACGCGGCAACCACCGAGACAGGCGACTGGACCGAAGTGGCTCCCGAAGGTGCTGAGGAGCGATTCGTGGGTTACGACTCCGCTGAGTGCGAGACCTCGATAATCCGCTACCGCAAAATAAAACAGAAGAACAAAGAGTACTACCAGATACTGCTCACCGAGACACCGTTCTACGCCGAGATGGGCGGCCAGGTTGGCGATTCCGGCACACTGACCGACAAAGAGACAGGCGAGACGATCAAGATCATGGATACCAAGAAAGAGAACGGTGTGGGAGTGCACATCTCTGACCGCGTGCCGTCGAATCCGTCGGCCCGTTTTATCGCCAGGATCGACGCAGAGAAACGCGCCGCCACATCGGCCAACCACTCCGCCACTCACCTTCTCCACGAAGCTCTGCGCGAAGTACTCGGCACACATGTGGAACAGAAAGGCTCGCTCGTGACACCCGAGTCGCTCCGCTTCGACTTTTCCCATTTCCAAAAGGTTACTCCCGAGGAGATACGCAAGGTGGAACATCTGGTGAATAAGAAGATCCGCCAGAGCATACCGCTCGACGAGGTGCGCGAGATGCCGATAGCCGAAGCCCGCAAGCTCGGCGCCATGGCTCTGTTTGGAGAAAAATACGGTGACAAGGTGCGTGTGGTCCGTTACGGCACGAGCGTAGAACTCTGCGGTGGAACTCATGTAGCCAACACCGGCAATATCGGTATGCTGCGCATCGTGAACGAGAGTTCCATAGCCGCCGGCATACGTCGTATCGAGGCTGTGACCGGAGCCAATGTGGAGACGATGCTCGACCGGCTCCAGGACACTATCAAGGATATCTGCACGCTTGTGGAGGCAAGCGGCGACATACGCTGCGCCATCGAAAAGGTTGTAGACAAGAACGCCGACCTTCAGGCTCAGGTAGACGAATTTGTGAAAGAGCGCACCAGAAATCTGACCAATCAGATACTTGCCAACGCCAAGGAAGTGAACGGAGTAAAGGTAGTTACACTTACCGGTCCGGTACTTCCCGAGATAGTGAAGAACATAGCATTCAACGTAAGGACACAGTCTCCCGAGAATACTGTGCTTATCGCCACAACAATAAGCGGCGCGAGCAAGCCCCTTCTCACCCTTATGATCACTGATGATCTTGTGAAGACCGGACTCAACGCCGGCAAGATCATACGCGAGGGTGCCAAGTTTATAAAAGGCGGAGGCGGCGGACAGCCCTTCTTCGCACAGGCGGGCGGCAAGGATATCGACGGTCTTTCCGCAGCCGGCGACGCCATTTTCAAGGCGCTCAACCTTTGATTCATACGCGCAATAATATTCAATTCCCCATAAAAGGGACTCCGCCTTGACAAAGAGACGGAGTCTTTTTTGATAAAGGATAGAACTCAGAAGAGACCTCACCTCCG